>DBZU01000011.1:2687-28342 GCA_002311285.1 Dehalococcoidia bacterium UBA1152
TCTGCAACATCCATATCATGCGCAGATGTTAATAATGATGGATGGTTAGACATATATGTTGCTAATCTAGGAGCTCATGATTTTCGTACTTTCAATAGCCCGAGCCATCCTGGCCATTTCAATGTTTTATATATAAATAACAAAGATATGACTTTTGATGAGATGGCCTCTGAAGCCGGGTTAGCGGGAGGCCAGATAAGAATGAGGTCTACCGCCGGAGAACCAGTATTATATGAGGATCCACAGACCGGCAACTTTTATGAAGGATGGAATCCTTTAGTGGTTGATCGTTTAGGAAACCAAGTGGGAGAACCTGCCCCTCAAACTCATGCCACTTTGTTTTTTGATTTTGATGATGATTTGGATCCTGATCTTTTTATGGCAGATGATGGTGATACGCTAAAAATATTTCGTAATGATTCCAACTCGGGCAAACTAATATTTACGGAGGTGGGAGAAGCACTTGGGATTGATTACTCAGGGGCATGGATGGGATTTGCTCTGGGAGACTATGATGGAGATTTAGATCTTGATGTTTTTGTTACTAATATTGGATCACATGCAATGCTAAGAAAACCACAAGATAACCCAACTGGTTCATGTGAGTATCACCAAAGATTTGCATGGGGTACATGTGCAAACTTTATGTTGAGGAATGACGGAGTTGGGTACATTGAAGGAATTGGAGAAACAGGGATTTTTGTTGAGGTAGGGCAGTCAATTGAAGTATTGCCCAGTTTAATTTTAGCTCCAGCCGCCCTTGATTCGCAGAAGATATATCGAACATTACCAGTGCCTTTGGGGTTGGCAGCTTATGAATTTGGTTTTGGCGCAACGTTTTTCGATATAGAAAATGATGGTGATGTAGATCTTTACTGGTTAGGTTCTAATAAAAATAGTGGAGCAGGCCCCGGAGGTGATGTGTACCCCGGGGTGGGGAGATTGTTGCGTAATGACGGTTATGGTTTATTCGAAGACATTACTGTCGAAGCCCACATTCTTGATATATCAGATGTAGACTACTCAATTCTAGATATAGACAACTTATCATTTGATGCGCAGAAACAGAGAATAAGTTATAGATTCCATGAAAATGGCAAAGGGCTGGCCCATGGAGATTTAGATGGTGACGGGTATGTGGATATTATAGGCACTAATAGCAGTGGCAATATTTGGTCTGGTGATTCTGAAAATCTAGTCCCTGCACCAGGGCCTATATTTATATGGATGAATGGCGGAGGAACTGCTCACTGGATAACCATTAAATTAAAAGGAAGGATGGCTATAGATGGCACAGGCTCGAATGCTGATGGTATAGGTGCGCGAGTACATATTAAATATACATCGTTATCTGATGGTAATGTGCATGCTCAAGTTCAAGAGGTGTATGCTGGGGGCAGTTACCTTTCTCAGGATAGCGTCTGGCTCGAATTCGGGCTCGGCTCAGCTAATAGAGTTGATGAAATTCAAGTGCGTTGGCCGACCGGCCAAGATCAGTTTCTCGAAGATATTGAAGCAGATCAAATTATTGAAATAATCGAGCCTTTAATTAGGTAATTCTTATACAATATACATATTTAATGACCAGAACATTTTTATGAAATTATCAACATTTATTCTTTTTACACTTATTGTTATTTTATCTTGCATTACCTTTGTAGGATGTAGTAGCTCAATAGATAGCATTGAAAGTGAAATAATTGAGAATGCCGATGATATTGACATTGTTATAGATGAGGCAACTATTAATCGATTATTTCTTTCTGCACAAAATTTTATAGATCAAGGGGAGCTAAACAACGCAGCAGAAATTTTAGATCACTTAATACTCATATCCCCTGATGACCCTGATGCTTACTATAAACGAGCAAATGTGAAGAGAGGACTTGGTTTGCTTGAGGAATCAATTGGTGATTACAGTAGAGCTATAGGGTTAGATCCTGGTTTAATTGATGCCTACCTGCGTAGAGCAGTATCTCATGCTAATCTCGGACGATTTTCCGATGCAATTCCAGATTTCGATAAAGTCATAGAACTCGGTGGCCCTGATGCTGCAATGTATCGTAATCGTGGACTAGCCTATTATGAATTAAATTTGTGGCACGATGCCATCGAAGACTTTAATTCTGCCATAGAAATTGATCCGAATCTGGCCGTTGCGTTTAATGATCGAGGGCTGGCTTTTGTAAAGTTAGGACAATATAACAAAGCCATAGAGGATTTTGAGACGGCCATATTAGTCGATCCAAACTTCGTTATAGCATATGACAACAAAGGAAATGCTTGGCAGGCACTGGGGAATTTCTATT
The DNA here is from genome assembly GCA_002311285.1 of Dehalococcoidia bacterium UBA1152. Lineage (GTDB taxonomy): Bacteria > Chloroflexota > Dehalococcoidia > Lucifugimonadales > UBA2962 > UBA2962. The sequence continues at coordinate 4,997 of DBZU01000011.1, forward strand.
TTGCTATAGATGATTATGATAAAGCTTTAGAGATAGATCCATCTTACGCTCCCTCATATAACAATCGAGGCAATGCATACAGAGGCTTGAGATACTATGAAGAGGCTTTACGTGACTACGCAACTGCTATACAAATATCGCCGAGAAATGCCTCCAGTTATTTTAACAGAGGTGTTGCCTATGGATTGTTGGAAGAATGGGAAAAAGCTATTGATGATTACAGTTTAGCCATTATCCAAGATGCTATTTATGCAGATGCTTACTATAACCGTGGCGGTGCTTATGGAAATCTTGCTAACTATGATGAAGCTATAAAAGATTTGACTACTGTGCTTATTCTGCAACCGAGACGAGCTGAAGCGATGCACAGTCGTTCGTTAGCATATCTTAAATTAGGACAAATACAATCCGCAATTTCAGATCTTACCGATGCAATTGCAATAGATCCTAACCTGACGATTGCTTATGGGGATCGTGCAGCAGGATATATGCGTTTGGAAGACTACGATCAAGCAATAATAGATTTAGAAAAAGCGATAGGATTAGACGCGAATTATACGGACGCATATTTAAATCGTGGAATTGTTTTATATCAACTTCGCCAGTATTCCGAAGCTATAGAAGACTATGGTCAAGTATTGTTATTGGATCCGGAAAGAATTGAAGCGTATGCTCATTTAGCTAGGGCTTATACAATGATCGAGGATCAGGATAAAGTTATGGAAAATATACAACAGTTAATTGACAAAGGCGTCGATGTAACTGAGCTAAGCAGTGAACTTCTTAACTTGAGTGAATCGCAATAGAAACGGAAATGCTTAGTGTACGGCTGCCGCAGGTGCTGAAGCTCTTTCATTAAGGATTGCTCCATCCCTGAAACGGGATAATTGGAAAGGTTTTATTAGCTCAGGGACTTTCCCGGTTGTAATTAATTCAGCCATGCAACTTCCTGCCATAGGTGCTGCTTTAAATCCCCAAGTGCCCCACCCACAGGTCAACAGAAATCCATCTATACCCGATACTCTGCCCATTATAGGAGCATAATCTGGCGTTATGTCACAAAGACCACTCCATTGTCTCAGTAGCCGTACATCTCTTAGCGCAGGAAACATTTTGAGCGTATTTGATACTAAATGACTGATCGTTTCTAATCCAGAACTCATATTGTATGTGGGATACGGATCTACACCGCCGCCAATTACAATTTCCCCGCGATCGGTTTGATAGGCATAAACATGAAGGTTTGCAGATGACACCGTCGTGTCGATAAATGGCTTGACGGGTTCAGTCACTGCCACCTGTAAAGGATGCGTCGCAATAGGAAGCTCAATTTTTGCCATAGCAGCTATGGTAGACGCCCATCCGGCAGTAGCATTTACCACTACTTTTGCCAGTACATCTTTGTTGATAGTTTTAACTCCCTTTACACGACCTTTATCCAGGATTAAATCCGTGACTTTTGTAAATGGTATGATGTGAACTCCCATGCCCTGAGCACTTCTGGCATACCCCCAAACTACAGCATCGTGTCTTATAACTCCCGCTGGAGGATGGTATAAAGCTGCCATGACTGGGTATATTTTCCCTTTCCTCATGTCCATTGATGGGACTAACTCTGTGATCTGTTTTGGGCCGATCATATAGCTTTCGACATTTAGAAGCCGATTAAAATCTGCTCGAGTTTGCAGTCCATAAACCGCCGACTCAGAATGCCCTATATCTAACCTTCCAATTTGATCAAACAGCAAGTTTAAATCAAGTTTTGTTGAAAGATCTTCATATAATTTTAACGATTCACGGAAAAATGGTATTGCTTCAGCGGTATAGTAATTTGCTCTTAATATTGCAGTTGTTCTAGCACTTGCACCCCCACCAACGTACCCCTGATCTATAACTAATACGTCTGTTACACCTAATTTGGCTAGATAGTGCGCTAATGCCAATCCATGTACACCGGCACCGATGATTACAATATCATACCTATCCTTCATTTCATTTGTAGTAAAAAAAGTGTATTTCTTTGCACGTTGAAACAGCTTCATTTAGTAGACTCCAAGATATTGACCGCTTTAGTTCCGACCAATGAAACCCTGTACCGATTTCCCAGTTTGACTATGCTTTCCCAAACATATAAACCGTATGCTCTGTCAACAAACAAATCATAAGCTGGTATTTCATTATAATCATCCTTGATCAGCAAGCCATACACCTGTATAAACATGGTTTGAACACAGCTCAAATTTTTCAAAGAAGTTAAACTAACGTTAAGATCCGTTAACTCAGATAATAGATCCGGTGCATGAGGGCCTATTATACGTATGCCTGTAAATCCTGAAGTTATCTCAAATAGCTCGAAGTTGAATTTAGAATTTAAATAATTAGTTTCTATATTTGCAATAGAATTAATAGAGTCTGATGTAATCCATAGTTCGTTTGTAGAAACACGGGCTAGTTTGACTAGTTTTGATTTACTTTGTTTTTTTGTTTGATGAATTACTTCACCGGGCTGTATATTTACTCCTGTACTTTCTAGCACTTTCGATAATTCAGGACTCTCAACTTTAAATTTACCTAATCTACTTATGTCTGTTATCCCCAGATCCATTTTCATAGCATTAAGTTCTTTTTGAACGCCTGAAAAACTTGATGCTGAAATCCAGCCATCTATATTGATCATGTTCGCACCGTTTGCAATTAGATTGGCGTGAAGAGAACTGAGTTTTATCGGTTGATCGTTCATGCTTTTAGCCTGTGTCCTTCTGGATCATAAATCGGCTTGATCGATACAGTCGCAGGAAACAAATCATTCTTGATCAGTACAGAGATCTCTTGCCCGTCAATGCAGAAGTTTTCGGGTAAAATAGCTAACCCAAAAGGTTTTTGATTGGTTGGACTTCGTCTAGCACTTGTAACTCTTCCAATGGGAAGTCCGTTATGAACTATTGCGCACCCATCGTTTGGTGTAGGGGCTGACCCTTTCATTATAAAGCCAATAGATCTACGTTTAATTCCCCGCATAGATTCCTGATGTATTGCATGTTTGCCAATAAAATCTAACTTATTACTTCGCAGTACCTGACTCATGCCTATCTCAAGGGGAGTAGTTAAGGAATCAGTATCTTGATTGACTATAATATGCCCCTTTTCTAGTCTTAGAATACGTTGTGCTTCGACACCAAATGGCTGGACATCATTAACCGAAAGGCTGTTCCAAATAAATTCTGCATACATCGATGGAAAATGAAGTTCCCATCCCATTTCACCAACAAAACCTATACGCAATATAATTGTCGGTATACCGGATATATAGGCCTGTTGAGCGCACATATACGGCAACTCGCTTGAGCGAATATCACTCGAAGTCAGGTTTTGCAATATAGGCATTGCATTGGGGCCGGCGATATTTATTGAAGCAAATTCAGAGGTGACGTTCGCTATCTTTACATCTAATTTGACATCAGATGCCAGCCACCATTTGAACCAACTTTCAATTACTTCAATATTGGTTGTTGTGGTCGTTATAAAAAACCTGTGATCTGATAATTTAGTTACAGTGCCATCATCCAATATAACTCCATTCTCTAAACACATGACCCCATATCTGACCCTACCAATCTTCAAGTTTGATATCTTATTCACATAAACAAAATCCAGCAGTTTACTTGCATCAGGGCCACGTACATCTAATTTACCTAATGTGCTGACATCGATTATTCCAACATTGTTTCTGACGGACGATACTTCAGCATCTGGGTGTACGTAGGAATAAGGTCTCATCCAGCCCCCAACCTCTAACATTTTTGCTCCTAATTCAACATGTTTGTTATGAAGCGGGCTTCTTTTTACGGGTATAAATCCAGGACCTGCTAACGTACCTAGAGTTGTTGGCTCAACTGGAGGTCTCTGTGTGGTCGGTCCTAGTTGACTTTGGGGGATTCCAGTTTTCTCACTTGAGATGTTTAAGAAGTTTGAAAGGCACATCTTGCCTTGGCAAGGCCCCATAGTGACTGTGCTATATCTTTTAAGTATTTGGATGTCTCCAAAGCCTTCACCAATGGCTTGTTGTAAATCCTTAGAAGTCACGTCTTCACAGATGCAGATAAACTCTTTGTTATTACAGCCTTTTTCAAATGTACCGCATTCTGCAGAAACAGCAGTCTTAGAATAGGGCGGTATACTTCGTTCATTTACAGCCGCCGCCTTACCGGTAGCTTTGCCGTGCTTTGCTGACGATAGTTTGTCTGTTATCCCTATCAACCCTCCAGTCAAATAGATGCTCTGTGGAGGGTCAGTTGGTATTAATGTATTTAAACCTCGATCAAATTTGGTGGCGCAACCAACTTGCAGGGCAAGCTGACTAGCTGGTTGCAGTCTGCCTGACATACATACTAGGTCGCAGTCAACATAAAACCACTCATCTTGGTGTCGGAAGCTAATAGTAGAGACGGCGTCATGTCCGATAGCTTTGACACAACGCACCCCTGTAAATACAGGTATTTCATGTTGTGCTAGCCTCATGTTAATTTGACTATCAATTTCGTTTCGCGAGTCTACGACAGCTTTAACTCTTATACCTGCTTCTTTTAGCTCCAGTGCGTCGACATATCCGGTGTCTCGTTCAGTGAAGATTACAGCATCACTGCCTGGTAGCACCCCATACAGTCTTAGTAGCTTAATGGCTCCATTGGCTAACATGATTCCTGGCAGGTCATTATTTTCAAACGACATTGGAACTTCATGGGAACCTGTGGCGATCACGATCTGTTTACAACGCAATTTAATCATTTCGACTTCTGAGTCGATCGTAATTAATTTGCCTGGATAAATTCCAAATACTGGTGAATTAAGCAACGTCGTTATTAATTTGTGATTCAAAACTTTTTCTATTAAGAGGTTTAAGTTTTTATCTTTGTTAGCCCCTCCTAAGTATTCGAGTTTATCGATCAGGGTAACTTCAATCCCCGCTTCAGCTGCAGCCAAAGCGGCTGATAAACCAGATGTCCCTGCTCCTACCACTCCCGCCCCAGTAAATAGAGATCTGTGATATTTGATAGGTATATTGACTGCTTTTGTATTAACAGTGCCTAGTCCGCCTAATTTACGTAAGATTGGCCTGACTAATTTCCAAACAAGTTTTGGTTTATGAAATGATTTATAGTAGAAACCTACAGGTAATATCCACTTAAATTTATCTAAAATGGACAAGATGTCAAATTGCAATGAAAACCATCTGTTTTGTGATTCTACAGCCATGTTTGCCTGAACCTTCGTTAGGCATGCCCTTGCGTTGGGTGATCCATTAATATTTACAAGACAATTAGGGCACTGGCCAGAAACACACATCAATCCACGTGGACGATGATATTTGAAACTACGGGACACCACTTGTATCCCCTCAGCCGCGAGAGCAGACCCAACAGTGTCTCCGTCATATGCTTTGAGTTTTTTCCCGTCGAATACAAACTCTATAGTTTTAAGACGGTTTACTAATTCGCCAGATGGAAATCTCCTTGTTCTCATATTTCTAGGCAATTAGGCAATCTCCATGTAGGGATCAACCGAAGATTCAACTACATTAGAAACAGTGTCTCTAATTAGTATTATCCATCGTCTACAACCGTATTGGTGATACCACCATTCAGATTCTTTACCATATTCGTTTTTCTTGTCGTATAAATATGAATTCCAAACATCATCGCTCGATCCGTCATCTGGCCGGGGTAGCTTTTCGGAACCGTATTGAAATTCTTCAACTTGTCTATCGCCACAATGAGGGCAAGAAATAATAAAAGACATTTAAAACAAGGTTAAGTATCGATCGATTTCCCATTGAGAAACCTGTGAATGATACAGGTTCCATTCTCTATTCTTAACTTCATAAAATTGTTCGTAAATTGGACCGAGGCTGTCTTTGACAACTTTGTCATTTTCCAATTCGTGAATAGCTTCATAAAGTGACTGAGGCAGTATATTTATGCCCAACTTTTTTGTTTGCGGTGGAGTAAGCTCGTACATATTTGTAAGGTTAGGATCTCCGGGGTGAATTTTCTTTTTTATTCCATCCATTCCCGCTGCTACATAAGCGGCAAAAGCCAAATATGGATTGCAACCTGAGGACACCGTTCTGTCTTCAAGGTGGCCGGGTCCTGCGGTTCTTATCATTTGAGTGCGATTATTGTCACCGTAACTGATAAATGCTGGTGTCCAAGTAAATCCTGACCGAGATCCTTGTACAGCTGTGCCTGCTTGAATTCTTTTATAACAGTTGACGGTTGGCGAAGTTACGGCACACAGTGCTCTCGCATGTTCTAATATACCGCCTATGAAATATAGTGCGGTTTTTGAAAGCCCCAATCCGGCGCTGTCTTCCGAACCTTCAAAAACGTTTACTCCTGTTTTCGCATCTGCAAGATGAAAATGGATGTGTCCACCGTTACCAGTCCTGTCTGTAAATGGCTTTGCCATGTGCGTAGCAATAGCCCCATATTTTTGAGCGTATTGACTAGTCATCATCTTGAAAAACGTGTATCTGTCCGCTGTAATTAAACAATCTGCATAGTGGAAATTGAGCTCATATTGACCGTTTGCGTCTTCGTGGTCAGCTTGATATGCATCCCATCCCAATGATTTAACAGCAGCCATTAGATCGCTAAGATAATCAAAGACGTTTGCAATTCCTTTAAAGTCATAACAAGGTTTATTTAACGTATCGATCGAATTAGGATCAAATACTTGAATTTTCCCGCCAGCATCTTTTGTAACCAAAAAATGCTCTGGTTCAATTCCCACGTTAAAAACAAACCCTTGTTTTTTTAGATCATCTAAAACTCTTTTCAAATTTTGTCTGGGGCAATATGGATGAGGTTCTCCGTCTACAAAAAGGTCGGCTGCAAATCTAGCAACTCCTTTTCGCCATGGAAGCGGAGTGTATGTGTCTAAATCTATTTTGGCAGCCATATCATGAGAGTGCGGCCCTTGCCCCATTCCATCTAGAGATGCTCCTGCAAATCCAGCTCCATCATCGATCACATCGTCAAAATGATCAACTGGGACCATTTTTACCTTAGCTGCTCCATGTATATCTACGAATTGAGTCAATATTAATTCGACTCCGTCTTCTTGCATTTTTTGTTTTAAGATTTCCCGTGTATTTTTCAGTGGTTTTGAAGCGGTCATGTTTACCTCTCTAAACTAATACTTACCTCAAGGATTATTGTCTACATATTTCTTTCATTACCATAAACATTGTTTCTTAAATTGGACAGATCCTCTAATTTAGCTGCTGCATTCAATACGGTTTTCTCCTCAAAGTGTCGTCCAACAATTTGGATTCCAATTGGCATTCCGTTTGTATCCTTTCCTACTGGTACTGATATAGCTGGGGCTCCGGTGAGGTCATAAACTAGCGTGCACATCAATGCAGTTCTGCCCGGATTTAAAGTGCCATCCACATCTACTTCGACTAAATCATGTTTTGGAGCAGATACAGCGGTAGCAGGGCATATCAGAATATCGATGTCTTGAAAAAATTCCATAAAACCCTGACGTATCCTTTGTCGTTTCAGGAGTGCTTCTAGATATTGTTCATGTGAAGGTGTAGGTATACTTAATCGTCTCTGCATAGATACTGCTAGCAAATCTTCTTTCCCTTCAAACATTGGACTTAAGTCTCGTAAACCTTCAATTGCCGCTATAGTTCCTGAAGTTCCCATGGCGTCTAGAGATGATAGAAAATCAAGCTTGGCGTGTGATACGTGGCAACCCATGTCTTTAAACAAACTGACTGTATCCTTAACAACTGACTGAACCGATTTAGATATCGGTTGGAAAGGGCCTTCACCGTACCATGCTACCTTTAAATTACTAATCGGTTCATGAAGTTTGTTAATATCCGTCGGTGGCATATTAATTGCATAATGGTCAGAATAATCAGGCCCTTCTATGATACTGAGAGCCAGGGCAATATCTTTAATAGACCTAGCCATGGGTCCAATATGTGTGTGTTCGAGTAGCGTATATGGCACGTGGCCTGTTATAGGTACTCTTCCATGTGTGGGCTTCAATCCAAAAATTCCGCAATACGAAGCTGGCACTCTAATTGACCCTCCGGAATCACTTCCAATTCCAATAGGAGACATGAACGATGCAATTGCAGATGCTTCGCCGCCACTTGAACCACCAGGAGTACGGCTCAAATCCCAAGGGTTGTTTGTTCGTCCGTAAACTTTATTGTCCGTCTCCCACCAAAGAGTGAATTCTGGCGTATTTGTTTTACCAAGCATAATTCCCCCTGCTTTAACCAGCCTGTCAGAAATAGGGGAATGCCTAGTTGATGCGGTTTCTGAAGTTAATAATGATCCGCTAGATGTCCGGTATCCAAGAACATTGATACTATCTTTTATTGTGTATGGGACCCCGTGTAAAGGCCCAATTTTCTTGCCAGTCTTGTATAAATCATTTTCAGCCTTCTTTGCTTTGTCGATAGCATCATCAGCTAGTACAACGATTGAATTCAATGACGGGTTTAACTTATCAATTTGATCTAAATGAGCTTCAACTATTTCAACAGGTGAAAGTTCTCGATTTGCGACCTTTAACGCCATATCGACTGCGTCTAGACCGTTTATGGATTGCTCCATGTATTGGATACCTCCTCTAAACTAGTGTCAATAATCAGCTATGGAAATTTGTACTTGACAGGGTTCCCTTTAAGATTTCGGCTATACTACACTGCACTCAGATGCGTCGCAATATGTGGCCAATACAAATGAACTTTTACATATCAATAAAACAAAAGGGTCACAATTGATGGGCTTGGTATATAAATTTGTTTATCATGTGATCTCTTATACGTATCACCTTTCATCGAAATTTTTCAGTTAAATTGTTTTAATTACTGTCAATAGACTGCTATATATTGTTTTTATTAGGTTTATATGCTTAGTTGCTTTTTACCGCAAACAGGTATACATGGGGGTTGACACTATTTGAAAGGGTATGTAGATTACCTGCACGCCGACTCCACGGTGACAATGGATAAAATTCCTTTTAACCGTAGGAAAGGTGATTTTTGTATGTATGGAGTTTGACGTGCAGAGGTACTTGGCACAACGCATCATATCTTCGATACCAGTTCTGTTCATTTTGGCGGTTATTGTGTTCGCAGTGTTACGGCTATCGGGAGGTGATCCCGCAGCGATAATTGCGGGTAAAGATGCCCCTCAATGGCAGATCGAGGCTATCCGTAATGATCTAGGTTTAAATAAACCCGTTTATTTCCAATTAGGAATTTACCTAGTAGATCTTCTTCAAGGTGATCTTGGTGAATCCATCAATTCAAAAAAACCAGTTATAACGCTGATAAAACAGCGAATTGTTCCAACTCTATCAATTGCTATTATGACTGAACTGTTAACCTTGCCGATATCGATCCCGCTAGGGGTATTAGCCGCATGGAAGGCTAATACTTGGGTTGATAGATTAATATTAGTATGGAGCACACTTGGTTTCTCCATTCCTATATTTTTCTTGGGATTTCTATTAATCAAAGCATTCGCTTTGGAATTGCCTTGGTTTCCTGCGGCAGGATATGTGAAACCGGAAGAGGATTTTGGCAGGTTCCTGCATAGACTGATACTGCCTAGTTTATGTACAGCTATTATTTTCTGGGCATTTTTGGTCCGTATGACACGAGCAACAATGATAGAAGTGCTTAGGGAGGATTACATTCGAACAGCACGGGCTAAGGGTTTGGCAGAAGGTGGTGTTTTGATAACACACGCATTGAAAAACGCTGCTCTCCCCATTGTAACTGTAGTCGGTTGGGGTATTGCTGAATTGTTTGCAGGAATAGTTGTTACGGAGCAGGTGTTTGCAATCCCAGGCATGGGTCGATTGATTGTTGACTCGATTGTACGTAGGGATTACCCGATTATACAGGGATGTATGTTGACCATTGCTGTACTTCAAGTCCTCGTTAATCTACTCACAGATATGTCATACGCGATCTTTGATCCAAGGATTAAGTACTAATGCAAGAACAAATTAAAAGCACTGCAGAAAAAGCTCAACCTATGATTGAGCGGTTTATAAATATTTATTGGAAGCCATCCGTAAAAAAATTAGACTGGACATGGCGTCGGCATCCCATGCTGTTGATAGGAGGATTCATCCTCATCGTAATGGGGTTAATCGCAATACTCGCACCTTATCTATGGACTATTGATCCTACTGCAGTCGATCCGCCTAACAGACTAATGGAGCCTGGAGCGGATTGGTGGTTTGGAACTGATTATGTTGGACGTGATGTTTATTCACGCACAATCTATGGAGCAAGAGTTTCTCTAGCTGTTGGATTTGCTGTTGGAGCAATGAGCGTTGTAACAGCCGCATTTTTTGGGTTATTAGCAGGCTATTTCAATACAGTAGACTTAGTAATAATGAGGATCATGGATGCAATTATGTCCATCCCTCATATCCTCCTTGCAATTGCTTTAGTATCTATGGTTGGAGGCAGCGTGCCTATAGTAATCTTTGCTATATGGTTTGTGACTTTCCCCAGGGCGGTTAGGGTGGTAAGGTCGTCTGTTTTAAGTTTGCGTGAAGAAGTGTATGTAGAGGCGGCGCGAGCGATCGGAGCAAAAACATCTCGAATCCTTTGGTATCATGTGTTGCCTGGAACTATTGCCCCATTGATGGTGACTGGAACACTAATTATTGCAGGTTCAATATTGACTGAAGCCATACTTAGCTTCTTGGGAGCTGGTATAGACCCGGAAACACCAGCGTGGGGGTCAATGATGGCTGATGGCAGAAGAACTATTTCAAAAGCAATGTGGGTGGTAGGTATCCCGGGAGGATTCTTAACTTTCACTGTGCTTGCTATCAATATGATTGGAGATAACCTTAGAGATATACTGGATCCGAAACTATCGAGATCAGGCACTTAGGGAGATAATTTGATAAATTAATAGGCCCGGGCAATTTGCTCGGGCCTATTAATTTATCAATAATTTGATCGACACAGTACATTATCACCATGATTAGCATCTCTCAAGCAATATCAAAACTAATCAATAATTATACTTTATGGATTTTATTTGTGATTGTTGTTACATCACTTGTTTTTGCTTGTGAAAACGCTACAAATGAAAATGAAAAATCTGAAATTGAATCATTAATCGAGATAGACACTACACCAGAAGTAGTATGCGTTCAAGGCGTTTGTATCGATAGTGCGACTGGTGAAACTGTAGAAGGAGAGATGAATGACAGAATTGATTCATCATTGGTTGATTCTAGAAAAGATTCTTCTGTAACTGTCGTTACAAGAGGCGTTGCATCAAGGGAATCTCCAGTTAAATCACAAGAGGTGCCGGATATAAGTGTCGTTCCATTCACTAATATAGCAGAACAAACGCTAGGCTCTAACTGGCGTCTTTGGAATGATCGACCTGGGATTGTAGTTTTTGATTTTGATAGAGATGATGACCTGGATATCTACCTCACTTCTCAAGCAGGAAAGAAAAACATATTGCTTCGCAACGAAGGCGAAAATTCATTTAAAGATGTCGCGGATAAAGCAGGAGTTGATTTAATTGATAGTCATAGTACTGGAGCCATCGCTTGTGACATTAATAATGATGGATATCAAGATCTCTATGTTGGAGCCTGGGGAGATCCTAACGATGATCTGGACTTCCGGTCATCTGACGGTATAAAAGGTAGTAAAGATTCTCTTTTTGTAAATAATAAAGATGGTACATTTTATGACATCACAGACGAGGCTTTTGGAGATTCTGTCAACATTAGATCCGCAACTTCAATCTCCTGCGCAGACGTTAATTTGGATGGATACTTAGATATTTTTGTAAGTAATCTAATGGCTCAAGAATTCAGAACTTTCTCAGGAGCAAATCATCCTGGACATTATGATATTTTATATATCAACAATGGTGATATGACCTTTCATGATATCGCAGAAGCGGCAGGAGTTAGAGGATCTGAAATTGTCATGAGAGACTTTAATAGCAAGCCAATTCTTTTTGAAGATCCATCTACCAATAAGTGGTATGAGGGATGGGATCCTACATGGATCGATGATCAGGGCAATCAAATTGGAGAGCCGACATATCAAACACATGCATCTATGTTCTTTGATTATGATGATGATACAGATCCAGATCTATTTGTTGCGAGTGATGGAGATATATTTCGCATATATCGCAATGATACTGACTCGACCGGAGTAAAGTTCACTGAGGTTTCAAGGGCATTAGGTTTAGATAAAGTTGGAGCTTGGATGGGATTTGCTATTGGGGACATTGATTCTGATGCAGACCTGGACGTTTTTGTCACAAATATTGGCTATCATCCAAACACTAGGCCTCCAATGCGAGGACCGAGTGGTTCTTGTGAATACCATCAAAGGTTTACTTGGGGTACGTGTCTGCATTATTTACTTAGGAATGATGGAATAATTGAAATTGCAGGCTTTGGCAGTGTTGGTTTATTTAGAGATATAGCAGCTTCAACTGTAGTAAACCCCAGCGTTTATATGCCTCCTGATTCACTTCAAGTAGAAAAAATTAATTCATTGCAGAATGTACCAACTGGTTTACAGGCATATGATTTTGGGTTTGGAGCTACATTTTTTGATATGGAAAATGATGGAGATCAAGATCTTTATTGGCTTGGTTCAACGGTTGCCTCAGGGTTAGGCCCAGGAGGCGATGCTTTCCCAGGAGCTGGTCGTCTTTTAAGAGGGGACGGAAAAGGAAATTTTGATGATGTAACCGTGCAAGCCCAGGTTCTAGACATAGTTGGAGTTAATTACAAAGACATAGACAACCCTGACTCTATTTATTCAATGAAAGCACGTAAAATTTCTGGTAAGTTTCACGAGAACGGCAAAGGTGTAGCTCATGGAGACATAAATAATGACGGCTACGTAGACTTAATCGTAACAAACAGCAGTGGGCCAATTTGGGAAGGCACGGAAAGCTCGGTTATGCAAAGCCCTGGCCCTGTATTTATATGGATTAATGGCGGCGGCACTAACAATTGGATAAAGTTTGTTCTCAAAGGTCGAATGGCGATAGATGGCACAGGTAGCAATGCTGACGGCATAGGTGCTCGTGTATATGTACGAACAGTAATTGATGGTAGAGAGTTAGTGCAGGTACAAGAGGTTAGGGCCGGATCAAGTTATATATCAATGGATAGCATAGATTTGGAATTTGGAATTGGCACAGCGACATCGGTTGAGGAATTGATAGTCTATTGGCCCAGTGGTAAAACTCAAATAATAAATAACTTAGAAATTAACAGGCTACACAAAATTATAGAACCGTGACATATTATGTTGACGCAAGTAATTAGCTGTATTATATATTTTTCTTAAAGGGGGATGCCGATAAGGGATAGATATGGGAAGGAATACACGAGTTGTAATTGTAGGAGCAGGTCATAATGGCTTAGTAGCTGCTGGATATCTTGCCAGGGCCGAATTGAATGTTACGGTACTGGAAAGACGTAACGTAATTGGTGGCGCAGCGGTAACCGAGGAGTGGTTTCCTGGATACAGCATCTCGACATGTTCCTACATTTGCCATATTTTGCAGAAAAAAGTCATCGATGATTTACAGTTGCGCAAGTACGGTTTCCATGTTTATCCTATTGATCCCTCACGCATCCATCCTTTTCCCAATGGCAAAATGGTTAAATTATGGCACGATGATACAAGGACATCGGAGGATATCCGTGTTATATCACCACACGATGCTGACGCTTGGCTAGAATGGGCGGATTTCTGGCACAGAGCGGTTCGCATACTCAGTGACTACTACTTGACGCCTCCACCTTCTTTGGCTCAACTCACCGATAGATTTCGAGCAGAAAATGAAGAGGAGATTCTAGAAACGCTTCTGACCGTTCCTCTTAAAGATATTATTAATCATTATTTTGAATCCGACGAAGTCAAAGCTATGGTGAGCACTGGGGCGTTCGATATGGGAGATATAAGTGCTCCAGGTAGCGCCTATATCACTGCCCTTTACAGATACAGCGCATATCGGGAAGACACTGAAAACTACGGAATAGTTCGCGGAGGCATGGGTGAAATCACTCAATCTATGGCACGCTCAGCGCAAGCTTACGGAGCGTCTATAAGAACCGATGCTGAGGTGAAACGTATTTTAATAGGTAACCAAGGCGTTACCGGAGTTGAACTTGTAAACGGCGAGTTACTAGAGGCCGATATCGTCATGTCGAATGCAGATCCAAAACGTACCTTTCTCAAGTTGCTAAATGGTTCAGGTTTAGACACCGATTTTCTCGGTGACATCAAATCGCTGAAAACGGAATCAGCTTCAGCTAAATTTCTTTGCTCTTTGAAGGAATTGCCTGACTTCTCAGCATATCTCGGTTCAGAATACGATCCTAAAAATTTAGCTATGGTCTGTATTTGCCCCTCATTAGAATATTCTGAGCAAAGCTGGATTGATTCCAAGAATGGCAAGGTAAGTAAAACTCCCATAATCCAGTTGCAAATTCCATCTGTCTATGACAAAACTGTGGCTCCTGAAGGTCATCACGTATTATCAATGTGGGTTTACTTTGTTCCTTCAAGCGTTAAAGATGGTTCCTGGTCTGAGGTAAAACAACAGTTCGGGGAATGGCTTATTAATGAGGTCTGTAAATACGCGCCTAATTTTAGGGATGCGATCATAGACTGGACTGTGCTGACTCCTGAAGATATTGAAGACCGGATAGGGCTCACAGACGGTAATATAAGGCACCTTGACATGGTGCCACAACAAATGATGTCCCGACGACCACTAGCAGGATGGTCAGACTACCAAACGCCTGTCAAAGGATTGTATCTTTGTGGAGCAGGGACTCACCCTGGGGGTGAAGTGACCGGCGCTCCTGGACACAACGCTGCTCACGTTGTATTGGAAAAACTGGGTTTGACCGTATAGATTGCCTATTAAAATTTTTATTTAAAATCTAGCAGCATTAAAGGAAAACGATGGCTATTAAGATTGGTTTGATCGGATGTGGTGGACATGGGAGGGACAGATTATCGAAGATTTTATTCAATATGGAAAGTAAAGTGCAGTTAGTTGCTTGTTCAGATTTAGATAATGCCTCAGCGACGTCGACCGCTACAGAACATGGTTATTCAAATTCATATGAAAACTATATGGATATGCTGGAAAAGGAAGATCTTGATGCGGTGGTAGTTGCTTTGCCACATGATTTACTGAAATCGGCGGGTAAGTCTGTCCTTGAGGCAGGATTAGATTTATTTGTAGAAAAACCAGCTGGTGTTAATGCAGATGAAATATTAGAGATTATTGAAGCAGAAATAGAAACTAAAAAGACCGTTATGGTTGGTTATTGCATGAGATATAACCCTTCAAGAATGAGACTAAAAGCGTTGTTCGATAAAAACATTGTTGGTAATGCAATCCAAATACATGGCCATAAATCAGGAAGTCAGCTAGGCACATGGAACGCTTATCTGGAACGTGGCGGTGGACAGCTTAGGTGGCATGGTGTCCATATTGTTGACCAAGTTTTATGGATTCTTGGTGATCGACAACCTATTCGAGTGCACTGTGAAACTCAATGGGACAAAGTCCTGGGTTCGGACCAAGATTCTGCTTTTACTATCCTTTTTGATGATGGCATTACCGCGTCCATTAGTGTCAGTTCCCGAACAGAAACTATATTTGATGTGATCGAAGTTTTTGGTACAGATGGAAGAATAAGGTCTGAATGGCCTTCGGAGATTCTGGATATACAAAGCAGTAGAATCTCGGACTATCAAAATCCGACAAGAATCGTGCCAAATTCTCCCGATTACATGCGGATGTATACAATACAAATGAACGACTGGATTGATTCTCTAATTAAAGGCGTGGAAATGCCTATAGGAAGCCTGGACGCTTTGAACGTATATAGAGTAATAGACGCCGCATATAAGTCAGCCGAAGCAGGCGAACCGATAAATTTATAGGATGAAAATAAATGATTGTTACTGGTATTAAAACTAATCCCTTAAAGACGGGAGCCCTGCTCCTCGAAGTTGAGACTGATGAAGGAATTAAAGGGCTCGGAGAATGCTACATCATCGATCCTTTTGTAGTAAAAACTTTTATAGATCATAAACTAGCTCCGATAGTTGTAGGTAAAGACCCAACAAACGTTGTTTCATTATGGGATGATATGTTTTATAACACGACGCGCTTTGGACCTATGGGACTTCAGACAGCTGCAATTGGAGCAATAGACATCGCTTTATGGGATATCGCTGCTAAAGTAATAGGGCAGCCAGTATATAAATTACTTGGAGGGGCCGCTAAAACCAGTATACAACTTTACATCAGTCAAGGACTGGGCCGGCTAAAAGAACCACTGCAAATGAGGTCCGAACTCGAGAAAGCTTTGGAGCAAGGGTATAGAGCCTTTAAGATTCGCATGGATTGGGATTCACACCGCCTCGATCAAGATCCAAAGAAAGACATGATGAGATTTGAAGTTTGCAGAGACTTCTTGCCAGAAGATGTGCCGCTAAGTTTTGACGCTAATAATGGCTATTCAAGTTCATTAGCGATCACACAGGGAAGAATATTAGAAAGTATGGGAGCGGCACACTTCGAGGAGCCTGTACCTCAGCATGATCTTCAAGGATTAAAGGAATGCGCCAGAATGCTAGATATTCCCGTATCTTTTGGAGAACAACAGCACACTCGCTGGCAGTTTAGAGATCTAATTGAATTAGGCAATCCAGATATTTTGCAACCAGATATAGTAATGGCTGGGGGCATAACGGAGTGTAGGCGAATTTATGACTTAGCTGGAACATATGGAAAATTAGTGATGCCACACTGTCCTTCTGCTGGCGTGGCGAGTGCTGCTAGTCTTCAGTTGTATTCAACTTATCTAACTAATGTTCGTCCACATGAATACTCTATAGAGTTTTCTGGGGAAGCAAGTGCTATGTTCTTAGAGCCATACAAAATCTCTGAAGGCCATGTTCATCTACCTGAAAAGCCTGGATTAGGCCTTGAATTAAATCATAAAAATTTAGAAAAATTGTCAGCCCTTTGAAATTTCAAGTTTTAGAATACCCCCGAGTAAATCTATTGTATATATTAGCGACTGTAGTAATCGCCTGTTTAGTAATAGGTTGTAGCGAACCAGTAAAACCTGAAACTATACCAGATGGTCTGTATGTTCTAAGCGGCGAATCACCGATTGTTATTCTTCCAGAAAGCGAGATTCAGATACAGTTTATAGAAGTGTTTGATGCATCAAATTGTGAAAAAGGTACAGTTTGTGAAAAGCCTGGATCTGGAACGATAATGATAGGAATTGCAGGGCCTGGGGTCATGCCTTTCCCTACCGAACTGACAGTCGGAGTTCTCTCAGATGTACTATTTGGATATTCAATGATTTTGACAAATATTGATCGAACTGAACCCGAGGATTATGCAACCTTAATGATATCTAAACAGGATCGTTAAGATAGACCCTTTGTACGTAGAGTGACTCCCGTTCGTTCTTCTTGTAACTTAACCAAGGCGGGAAAGTTTTTCCGTTGCCACCCTCTGTTCATTGTTTCAAGTAACAGCTGTTCGACGATATTTCCTAAAACAAGCGGGACACCGTTCTGACGACCCATTTCATTTGCTAGTTTTACGTCTTTAGCTGCAAGCCCGAGGAAAAAACTTGTTTCACTACCTTCTAAATTGCCTGTAAAGACATCTTTGTAAAATCTATCGAGTGGAGGCACTTTACCAAGGGCTCCTTTAGATACGGAATCAGCTAAAATTTCCAAGTCAACTCCTGCTTTAACCCCCAGGGTTAAAATTTCAGCCCCTATTTGCAGTATTGTCATGCATAACAATTGATGGCTTAATTTACAAATTGTTCCTGCGCCAATAGGTCCACAAAAATTAACATTCCTTCCAATTAACTCTAAGACACCTTTTACTTTCTCAAAAGCTGGTTTGGATCCCCCGACTAGAACAACTAAATCCCTTGAATTAGCGCCTTCGACTCCTCCACTAACAGGAGAGTCGAGAAAATCAATTTGGTTCTCTCTAAACCGGGTTTCTAAATGACGTACCATTTCTAACGAGTTTGTAGACAGGTCTATACAGATGTTCCCAGGCGTTAAACCATTTATTAAACCATCTTTACCAAGGCAGACGGATTCAACATCATTAGGCATAGGTAGTGACATCACTACGATTTCATTATGTTCAGCTAGAGTTACTGGCGAGTCAGCCCATTTAGCCCCGATCTCTAATAAAGGTTCGGCGGCATCTCTATTCAAATCATTTATGGTTAAGTCATGGCCCGCCTGTAATACATGACGAGCCATGGGCAATCCTATGTTTCCAACTCCTATCCAGCCAATATTCATATTCCGCGCTTAGAGCCTTACATCGCCAGGAGCTGGGTTTACAGAAGTTCGCTGATGGACCGTAAATTGCTGTTCGTTATGAACAGCATCTTCATCTAGTTCAACCCAGTTACCCCAAGGATCCTGTAAATATACGCTTTTATACCCGTCCATCAGATCGACTGGTGGGTTATTTAAAACTGCTCCCATTGGAACAATTCGATCAATAACTGCATTTATATCAGTAACGTTAAATGAAAAATGTGCTGACCCGGTGGCGTTTCTTCTATGTAGCTCTCCAGCATCTCTGACCTCAGTCTTCGGAGATATATACTCTATGATTTCCAAAGAATGACCGTCTATTCCGCCCACGAAGGCAGCTTTTACCTGAACATCATCATATCCAAGAAGTTGAGATAGTTGAGGTCCGTCCGCCTCTACCTGGAATCTAACCGAAAGACCAATTCCATCGCAGTAAAACTTTAGTGCTTTGTCTAAGTCTGTTACAACAATACCACTGTGGTTCATTGTTACGCTCATGTTATTTTTTTCCTCCATTTGTATCAATAAAATATTTAATTGTTTATATTATCAATAAAATCTACTTATAGTCTCGGCGTTTTAATTCTTCTGAAAAATTAAATAGTTCTGGCAATCCGCCAGTGTGTACAAACAGAACTGTATCATCATCTTTGAATTTACCATGTCTAGCATGGTCGATAATTGCTGCCATAACTTTGCCCGTGTATACAGGATCCAATAAAATTCCCTCTAATTCTGCAACCATATGTATAGCGTTTATACATTCTTCACTTGGAATTGCATATCCAGGTCCTATATAACTATCTAGTTGCACTACATCATTCCAGGTTAATCTTTCTGAAAACCCCATGTGATTTAATGCGTTGTTAGACCAGGTAACAACATCTGCATACGATTCTTCAGGAGTTCCAACGATAATGCCAGTGACATTCCATGGCAGTTCTAATGCGCTGGATGCTAACATCAATCCTCCATGTGCTCCTCCACTGGCTATAAAGACTTCTACATTTTCAATTCCATCAAGTTGGTTCAGCTGGTTGTCAATTTCTAAAGTAGCATCCATATAAGATATAGTGGCAGATGACCTCGACATGTGTTCCTTATTATGGTTGTAAACAGTTTTACCCTGTTCAATCAATTGTGTTTCCAATTTATCTGTATATTTCATAATTTCTGATTGATCCGAAGTACTTAATAAATGTAACTCTGCTCCCATAATATCTTGAATCAACAGATTGCCTTGTATTGGTCTATGTTTGCTATCAGGCGCCACGCATATGTAATCCATGCCAATCTTTTTTGAAGCAGCTCCAATAATTCGTGCGTTGTTGGACATCCAAGCATTGATATTTAGAGATACATCTGCCCTTTTTTGCATAGCGTCAGCCATACAAAAATCCATATGCCTAACTTTGTTTCCGCCCATTACTAGTCCAGTAAGATCATCCCTCTTAATTAATATCCTCACTCCTAACTCTTTCGATAGATTGGGAGTTTCCTGTAAGGGTGTAGGTAAACAAGCAATACTTACTCTTGGCAAACCACTAATTTTATTTTTAAGTTCTGTCTTAGTCAGTGGCCCCATTTTCATCGTTACGAATCCTATTCATAAGAAAATTTAGTTAATACCAGTTGGTTTAAACAGCGTAAGTTTGGCATGAAATGAATACATAAACAATAGTTGGATGTCAAAACAGTCCATCTCTATACATTAATATCAGGTCATTAACGCATTCTCCATGCCCGCTATTATCTGGTGCTTGTTATCCCATATACCTACCCATTTGATGGGCAAACAAAACCAGCACCCGAGCATATTCACAGGTTTCTTCTATGCCTATTCTCTCATTCGGTCCTGGCGCCCATATACCGGGGCCTAATACAAGAGAAGGGATGCCAGCAGCTTCTAGATGGGCAGCATCAGTGGCAAAAAACCGATTACTGGGGGTAGCAAAACCAGTTGAGAGAGTTCTGCCTGTTACCTTGCCAAAAACTTCCTCGAGTCTTTTCAGAAAGCTCACTCCAGATTTCGACATAGAATATGCTGGCTCATATGCCAGTGTTGTTCGTTTAAATGACGAATGGTCAGAAAGGGAGCATTTAGAGGCAATTGAATCGATGTGAATCTCAAGATCATCTTGGGTCGTGTCGATCGGTATTCGCACATCTACCCATACTGAGGCTGATGGCGCTGCAATTTGTGGGTAAAAACCGCCAGACATGCGGCCAACCATAGCCCTAGGTGTTTCATCGAATACCCCGGTACCTTGATTTAGTCCCTTGGTATTCCTTACAGCGAGAACAAATTCAGAAGCGGTTTCAACTGCATTAACACCAGATATATAGTCACCGATGTGGACCGCCGCCCCACCAAAGTCGATGCGAGCTTCATAAGTGCCTGCATGGGAGGTTTGTGCCCACAACCCTGTGGGCTCACCAACGATGGCGAAATCAGCGGTACCGCCGTTCTTAAGAAAAGTGAGAGTTCCTAACCCAAGGTCGCTGCATTCCCCGACCACTGCTGTAAAGATAACTTGTGAATGATGTTCGATACTGGCGGCAATGACAGCTGTAGCAACGGCCTGTGCAGCAAGGCTACCCTTCATATTTGCCACCCCTGCTCCGAGCATCCAGTCTCCATCCGTTTCAAGCTTAAAAGGATCTGTAGTAGTCCATCCGTCAACGATGTCTACCATGTCTGTATGCCCGTTGAAGAGCAATGTCGGCTTCATCCCTGGAACTCTAGCGACAAGATTATATCGGCCGGGTTGCACCTCTTCGAGTCTTGCCTCTACGGATTTTTTCTTAAAATAGTTGAGTAGAGTTTTGGCACACGGACCCTCTTTGCCTGTGATGCTATTAGTTGCCACTAGCCTTTTAGTGAGAGAGATAATTTCGTTCCTAATGGAAATCGTATCCATATTTACCTTTGCTGGGGTGTTTACATAATGGCGACCGGGTTGACTGGAGAACCAGTTCCCCCTTCGATGATCAATGGGTTGACTGTGAGCATAAAATCATATCGATCTTGTTTTGCACATTCTGCAGCTAACTGTGTTAAGACCACTGCATCTACCATAGCAAGACCATAAGCGTGGATAGCGCCATGTACAGTCCATGGGATACCGTATTCATTGGGCGCAAGGTCTTCCATGTCCCATAGTAAAACAGAAATATCATTGTCAAACATAAATGGTAGGCACGAGGCATGCAGCCCTGGATAGCCTGTATTTTCATCAAGCAATCCGCCGTAGTGCCCCCCATTTGCTCTCTCATACTGTTCACGGCCGCTGTAAACCAGGAGAGCGTCTCCTGAGGTAAGTTCCACCCCTTGGCTTTCGGCCGCGTCTTCTAATTCCCATCCATGAACTGGCGAGTCGAGATCAACGTATTTAGTACCTCGGTGTTTTGGGATGTCCAGTAGAACACCTCTTGTAAATATACCGTCTCGCATTGCCTCAATTCCAGCGAACCGTGACCCATCGAAGGCTATCTCCTCGTCTGGGTCTTTGCCCTCCCACATACCATGTTTGTCCCACATGTGGCAGAGCGCGTCTAAGTGTGTGACCGAAAACCCATGTTGAAATACCGTGAAATAATCAAGCGCCGCGCCGCCGTGGTCGATCCACTCTAATCGCTTGATATAGAAATCTGAGGGACGAGGGTTGTCTGCTGACGGTTCTACCGGTAACGGGCGTCCTAACGAGAACGCTTTTCCTGAACGAACGAACGCAGTAGCCTCAAGTCGTTTTTTTTCAGTGATAAGGTTGAGTGTCCCTGCTCCAGGACGGTCCTTCCAACGTCCCCAGTTTCTATTATCTTGGAGATAGGATACGATTTCGGTTTTGGTTGGAACATTTCGTTTCAAAATGACTCTCCTTTCGTTATTAAGCTTTATTGCGCGTCTCGCCCACCGTCAATCACAACCGAAATACCAGAGATGAAAGAAGACTCCTCCGAGGCAAGAAATAATATGAGATGGGCGACCTCGTCTGGACGACCTGATCTTGCACTGGGGATCGTTTTAACGAAGCTATCGAAAGTACCAAGTTTGCCCTCGACGTTCCTGGAGCCTGGGGTATCGATCAGTCCAGGCAGAATGCAGTTCACCCGGACCCCTCTCCGACGATACTGGCTACTGGTGATTTTTGTAAACATTTCCACACCGGCTTTGCTGACAGAGTATGGTGCTGAAAATGTTTGTCCTTCCAGTACAGATGCCGAGGAAAGGTTCACTATCACGCCTTGCCCTTTGTTCACCATGATTGGTAGAGCAGCCTTGGTGCAGAAAAATACCCCCTTGAGATTTATATCCATGACCTTGACCCACTCATCTTCGGAGACTTCTGTGATATCGGGTGTGTGAACCTGGCGACCAGCAGCATTGACAAGAATATTGAGGTCGTTAAATGTGTCTAGTGTGGTTTGTATCATAGCATCAACTTGCGGCCATAGACTCACGTCTACTTGTACGGCTATAGCTTTCCCCCCAGACCGTTCAACTAATTCGACAACCCGTTCAGCGTTTTTGTAGTCGATATCAGCAACGACAACGCTGGCGCCCTGTGTAGCGAATAACTTGACTGTTGATTCTCCAATACCTGATCCGCCTCCGGTGACTATAGCGACCATTCCATCAAGTTTCATGATTTACTCTTGGAGAATCACTAACTTTGTTTTTAAGTTCTATATTCTTCAGTGGCGCCATTTTCATAGTTACGAACCCTAGTCATAATAAAAAATTAATTAGCATCAATTCGTTTAAACAGCGTAAGTTTGACATGAAATCAATACATAAACAATATTTTTTACGTGTTTATCGCTAATGGACGATAGTCAATAAAGGATCTAAGGTGTGGGCCCGCAGGGATTCGAACCCTGGACAC
>DBZU01000011.1:28499-34466 GCA_002311285.1 Dehalococcoidia bacterium UBA1152
ACTTATCCATGCTTTACCCAAGATGTCTTTAGATGACACGAGTCCAAATGACCTGGAATCCTGGCTATTTTGTCTATTGTCTCCCAATACGAAATAAGAATTTCTAGGTACAGTTAATGCATGAACATCTTCTTTTGAACTAGTACTAACGTAAGGCTCACTAATTGCTTGGCTGTTAATAATTATCGAACCAGCTTTAATTTCTAAGGTATCTCCAGGTACGGCGATTACACGTTTCACAAATTTCCGACTGCGGTCATAAGGGAACTGAAAAATTACAAGTTCTCCTCTTTGAGGACCATGAAAAATATATTTTGGGCTAATTGATTCATAAAATGGCACTTCCCAGTAAATCACCTTGTTTACTAGTACAAAGTCACCAGATTTCATTGTCGGGTACATGCTACTGCCTTCTACTTTATAAGGCTGGAGGCTTACTTGCAGGATAACGAAAACAGCTATACCTAATATAATTGTTTGGAAAACTTCCCGCACAAAAGAGCGGACTTTTAAAATTTCAATTAAATTTAACATAGATCAATCAATAAATTGGTACATTAATTATACTTATAAAAAATATTTAATACATCATTTCCGACAGTTTACTTATTAAACATATTAAGTAAAACTTCGCTTAATTAATTACATGTGATTGCCCAGTTTAAAAGACCATTGCTAGAATGTAAGCAAGGTAAAGAAATATGGTTTTAAGTGATCGAACAATCAAAGAAGAAATAAAAGCGGGTCAAATAGTAATAGATCCTTTTGATCCAACTAATATTCAGCCTGCTAGCGTAGATATCAGGCTTGATAAGACCGTTTTGGTGTTTCGAAATTCTCGGTTACCATATATCGATGTGCGCCAAGATGTTAGTGATTTGACTGAGCCAGAAGAAATAACGGATGATCAACCTTTTATTTTGCATCCCGGTGAATTTATACTTGCATCTACTTTGGAACATATCGAGATTCCGTCCGATATCGTCGCTAGACTTGAAGGTAAGAGTTCATTGGGTAGGATAGGTTTATTGATCCACTCGACAGCAGGATATGTAGACCCAGGCTGGAAAGGACATCTAACCCTTGAATTAAGTAACGTTGCAAACTTACCGATAACTTTGTATTTTGGAATGCCTATCGGTCAGCTTTCTTTTCTACGACTTACTACTCCTGCAGAAAATGTTTACGGATCCTCAGCGCTTAATAGTAAGTATTTAGGCCAAACACAACCTACTGCTAGCCGTATGCACCGTAATTTTCAGGAATGAAACATGATGGATCTAGATATGGATTACATGCAACAGGCAATTATTTCTGCACATTCTGCATTAGGTTTAGTCAGTCCAAACCCTGCAGTTGGCGCAGTGATAGTCAACTCAGGAAATGTAGTTGGATTAGGGGCGACTCGATTACCAGGGAATGATCACGCAGAGATTGTTGCATTAAAACAAGCAGGTGAAAAAGCTAATGGAGCCGAACTTTATGTTACTTTAGAGCCGTGTAGCTCCTACGGCAAAACTCCGCCTTGCATAAATTCAATTATTTCATCAGGAATTTCGAAAATACACGTAGCGATTTTAGACCCAAACCCTAATGAGAGTGGAAATGGCATTAGAGAACTGACAAAAGCTGGGATAGAGGTATTGGTTTACCGGGAAGACACTCTTGTATCTCAAGCAAAACAGCTAATTGAAAGTTACTCCAAATATATTGTTACTGGCAAGCCATTTATCACTGTGAAATATGCTATGAGTATTGACGGGAAAATTGCGACTTCCACAGGCCAGTCTCAGTGGATTTCTGGCAAGGAATCACGAAGAGAAGTCCACAGACTTAGATCCATCTCAGATGCAATCATTGTCGGGATACGTACTGTGTTACTGGATAATCCTAAATTAACGGCACGGAATATTGATGGGCAAAACATGGAGAAACAGCCACTGAGAGTGGTAATTGATACTAACGGAATAATTCCAATTGATTCGGAATTAGTGAGTGATGGGGGTTCAACGTTAATTGTTTGCACTGAGATGGATCCAGAAAAACAAAAAACTTTAGAATTCAGAGGTGTTATTGTCGAGAAAGTTATGAAATATGGTGGCCAAACTGACCTAACCCAATTGATAGAGAAGTTAGGACAAAAAGAAATTACATCAGTTTTAGTTGAAGGAGGCAGTCGGATTTCTGGGGGCTTTATCGATAGAGGACTGGTTGATAAATTTGTTGTTTTTATATCGCCGATCGTTCTAGGGGGATCGGATAGCTTAGGCCCGATATCTGGAGTAGGGGTTGATAATATTAAAGATGCTGTAAGATTCAAAATCTCGCAATTTAAGCAATATGGTGATGATATTGCTATTATCGGATATGCTTAAAACCTTATGTTTACAGGAATCGTAGAAACTATTGGGTCGGTGACGTCAGTCGCCGGAAATACTATTGGCATAACAGCAGAAAAATTCTCAAGACATATCCAAATAGGTGGTAGCGTTAGTGTAAGTGGAGCTTGTCTAACTATCACATCAATTGCATGTAAGGAATTTACTGTCGATGTTGTTGAAGAAACTCAGCGCAGAACAAATCTAGCTGATTTAAATCTAAATGACAACGTAAATCTTGAGTTGCCAGTTCCAGTTACAGGAGCATTTGATGGTCATATAGTTCAAGGTCATATTGACGGTATAGCTTCAGTTGTATCGATCATCAAAGAATCTAATTCTGCGTTATTAAAGTTTAAAGTCTCAGCTTCGATAAGCAAGTATCTGATTCAGAAGGGATTTATCGCCGTGGACGGAGTTAGTTTAACGATTGTAGACTGTGATGCAGATTGGTTTTCAATTGCATTAATACCTCATACTTCTCAGAATACAACGTTAGGCGTATTGAACGAGGGTGATACTGTCAACATAGAAGTGGATCTGTTCGCAAAATATGCGGAAAAGCTATTAAATAGTTAAAAACAATCGCCATTTCTAGTAGTATTCAATAAGAAAAAAAGATTATTAATTAAATTTGATTATGAAAAAAGACTACACATTTATAAAATCTGTCGAAACAGCAGCAGATGACATAAAAAATGGCAAGATGGTCATCATTGTTGATGATGAGGATAGAGAAAACGAAGGTGATCTTGCTATGGCGGCTGAGTTAGTGACACCTGAGGCTATTAATTTTATGACTGTTGAAGGGAGAGGGCTGATTTGTGTTCCGTTGACGCAATCCAGACTCCAAAGCTTGAGATTGCCAATGATGGTCCAAGACAATACAGCCCGACATGAAACAGCATTTACAGTTTCTGTAGATGTTTTAGAGGGATCCACAACAGGTATATCGGCGCGTGATAGATCCGCAACTATTAGAGCCCTTGTTTCTGAGAAAACAAAACCTGAAGATTTAGCGAGGCCAGGCCACGTATTCCCTTTGCAGTATATGCCAGGCGGAGTTCTAGTACGAGCAGGTCAGACTGAAGCAGTCGTAGACTTAACCAAATTAGCAAACCTTAACGAAGCCGGGATAATATGCGAGATTATGGATATAGACGGCAACATGGCTCGATTGCCGCAATTAAAACAGTTTGCAAAAAAACATAAATTAAACATCGTCTCAGTAGCGGATATAATCGCGTACAGAAGAATAAACGAAAAACTTGTAGAAAGGGTAGCTGAAGCCAGGCTGCCAACTTCCTATGGTGAGTTTACAGCCATCTCATATAAAAGCATGGTTGATTCTGACGAACATGTAGCGTTAGTCAAGGGACGTGTTGATTCAGAAGAGCCAACTTTAGTGCGTGTTCACTCAGAATGTTTGACTGGCGATGTGTTTGGTAGCGTAAGATGTGATTGTGGTGAACAGGCTAGTCTTGCTCTGCAGGAGATTGATAAGGCAGGAACAGGTATATTTCTGTACATGAGGCAAGAAGGTCGTGGGATTGGTATACATAATAAGTTAAAAGCATATAACTTACAGGATAATGGATTAGACACGGTTGATGCTAATCTTTCATTAGGCTTCCCTGCAGACTTGAGACACTACGGAGTTGGCGCCCAAATTCTTGTTGAGCTTGGAGTACGTAAATTAAAACTTATGACCAATAATCCTAAGAAGATAATTGGTTTAGAAAGTTATGGATTGGAATTGATTGAGCGTGTGCCAATAAATGTTGAGCCAAATGAACAAAATCGGACATATCTTGAAACGAAAAGAGTAAAACTAGGACATCTTATTGAGCCTCTTGATAAATCACAGACAGATTAATGGCTAGAGAACTCAATCCTGACAAAATTGACAAAGTTCCTGCACTAGATGGATCCGGTTTAAAAATCGGAGTAGTTGTCTCCAGGTTCAATAATACAATTACTTCATTATTATTGAAGGGTGCAGAATCAAGTCTTATTAATAGCGGTGTTGATAAAGCAGACATAGAAATTATAGACGTTCCCGGAGCAATGGAGATTCCGTATATGGCGCAGTTATTAGCTGAATCAGGGAAGTTTGATGCACTGGTAACTTTGGGATGCGTTATAAGGGGAGAAACTTCACATTACGAGATAGTTGCTACTCAAGTTGCTGAAGGTGTCAGTAGAGTATCTCTAGATAATAGAATCCCAATAACATTTGGTGTCCTAACGGCTGAAAATACTGAACAAGCCAGAGCTAGATCTGGAGGAGATAAAGGTAATCTTGGCAGTGAGGCGGCTTATGCCGCAATAGAATTAGCAGGATTAACTCGAAAACTATTTCCCTCAACTTGATGTATATCTATTTTCAACTTGTGGCTCAGTAATAGGTAGCTAATTATGGAATTAGTACAAAGAATGTTGACGGGAGACAGAACGGCATTGGCAAGATTAATTTCACTACTGGAAAGAACTCCCGAAGCAATACCAGAAATCATGGAACAGATTCACTGTAACACCGGCCGAGCTTTATTAGTTGGAATAACTGGGCCTCCTGGTGCGGGCAAGAGTACACTAATTGACTGTCTTGTTAAAGCTATACGTCAACGCAAAGAAACAGTTGGCGTAATAGCTGTTGACCCAAGTAGTATTTACACAGGCGGGGCTTTGTTGGGAGATAGAATTCGAATGACTGAGCATATTCAAGATCCAGGTGTCTTTATAAGAAGCCTCTCCACCAAAGGTGTTCATGGAGGGTTGTCAAAAGTGACTAAAGCCACCACAAGACTTTTGGATTCTTATGGATTTAACCAAATATTTATTGAATCTGTTGGTGTGGGGCAGACTGAACTAGATGTTGTCAACGTAGTGGACATAGTTGTTGTTGTGTTGGTTCCTGAATCAGGAGATTCCATTCAATTATTAAAGGCTGGCCTTATTGAGATTGGAGATATTTACGTGATTAATAAATCTGACCGAGAAGGTGCTGATTTGTTAGCAGATGCTCTGAAATCCGAGTTACATGATACAACTAGTAATCGATCTTGGACTCCATCAGTTATAAAAGTTTCAGCACTCAATAATGAAGGAGTGGAACAATTGTTAATGGAGATTCAACAACTTAGAGACCATTTGAGTTCTAGTGGAGAATTAAGTGCTTCACGAAAGTTAAGGCTAAAATATGAATTGTCGGAAGCTGTGCGTAATTCTCTGGACCAGCTAATATCAGTAGATGAAATTCTTCAAATTACCGGCAAAATTGGTCAAGATGTAATAGATGGCCGGATCGACCCGTATACTGGTGCTTCCAAGGCCATCTCATCGGGCCAGCTGGCTAAAGGCTTAAATAGCAGATTTGATAGTAATCATTAGGATTATTTATGGGCGTAATCCACCACCTACATGCAATATGTAAATCCAAAGGTTTTTGTTAAACTAATGATCTCTTATGGGGATTCGTCTAATGGTAGGACAACAGACTCTGGATCTGTAAGTCGAGGTTCGAGTCCTCGATCCCCAGCCAGTAGCAATTGATTGGTATGGCGCGTTCGTCTAGTGGCCAAGGACACCG
>DBZU01000011.1:34529-43633 GCA_002311285.1 Dehalococcoidia bacterium UBA1152
CGAATCCCGTACGCGCTACCATCAATAGTACTGCAAGAAGTCAAAATCACATACTTGTTTTATAGTCATTTTCAAAAGGGGATTATAAGGATGCAAAATAAAGTTCCAAGTCGTAGCGAAGTAGAAGGTTATTTGTCTGAAAAGCGGAATTGGGGAAGGTGGAAAGAGAATCCAGGGGCCGGCACTATTAATCTTATAACCGACCAGAAAAGAATTTATGCAACCAAATTCGTCATAACTGGTAAATCCATTTCTTTAAGTAAACCTCTGCCGGTAGAACCGACTAAAGCTAATCTAAAACCAGTGGATTTTTACATAAAAAGATTAGAATGGATTGATAACGGGGGAGGAGTTTTGGATTATCTTGCGTTGTTTCAACATGGTCTAACGGTTACCCATTTAGATGCATTGTGTCATGTATGGGATAGGCATGGAATGTGGGAAGGCAAGAATCCAGATAAAACGTTGACATTCGACGGAGCAAAATTTGGAGGAATAGAAGAGTGGAAAGATGGTATTCTCACAAAAGGTGTATTGCTTGACGTTCCTAGATATAGAGATACAGCTTACGTAAATATTGATAATCCAGTGCATGGCTGGGAACTTGAAGAAATAGCACGAAAACAGAGAGTGAAATTAAATTCCGGGGATGCTCTTTTGGTATATTGTGGCAAAGAAGAATACGAGATAGAAAACGGACCATATGGGGCAGATATGGATATTGGTAAAGGATATCCAGGATTACATGCTTCATGCCTGCCATTCATTAGAGATAATGATATTTCCGTATTATTATGGGACATGGAAGATGCTTATCCAAACGAATATGATTTAGCGTGGACCGTTCATGGAGCCATTCATTCTTATGGTTTAGCTATAGTAGATGGGGCTCGACTAGATGTATTGGCTAAACATTGCAATGATATTGGACAGTATGAATTTATGTTAATGATTAACCCTCTTATAGTTAATGGAGGAACTGGATCTCCGGTAAATCCAGTAGCTGTGTTTTGATTACATGCAGTTTGCGATCGAGTAATGTTTTGATGCTAATGGATTATAAATTGGAAGGAATCCAATATGAGTAATGTTACTAAGTTAAGCGGTAAGGTGGCTGTAGTTACTGGTGGAGCTGGGGGGATTGGTAAAGTAATCTGTCAGTGTTTTGCTAATGAAGGCGCTCGGGTTATTCTGGCTGATTTAGACGAGACAGCTGCGATGAGAGCAATCTCAGAAATCGATTGCGCAGAAAACAAAGTGAGTTATCACTTTTTAGATGTAGCCAATGAGAATTCATGGCAAAATCTCTTCAAGTATGTTGAAAATCAGTTCAGCAGACTGGATATAGTTGTCAATAATGCAGGGATATATCTGTTTAAAGATATAGAACATACCACTCTCAATGATTGGAACCGCGTAATGAGTATTAATGCAACAGGCGTGTTCCTAGGGACCAAATTAGCTATACCATTACTAAGAAAAACTGGAGGAGGTTCAATCGTTAATATGTCCTCCTCCTCCGGTATAACTGGCAGCCCATTTGAAGGCGCTTATACTGCTTCAAAAGGTGCCGTCCGGCTTTTTACTAAGTCAGCAGCTTTACATACAGCCAAGGATAATATAAGGATTAATTCAGTGCATCCGGCAACTACGGACACTTCCATGGTGGAAGTTTTGTGGGAATCAGGTCCGGATGTGAAAAAAATGGTTACTGATGCTGTGCCACTCGGCCGACTAGCACAACCAATAGAAATTGCTAAAACAGTTTTATTTCTAGCATCAGAAGACTCTTCTTATATGACTGGTAGCGAGCTAATTGTGGATGGAGGAATGACAGCGATCTAGAGTTCAATGTTTTATAGCGCTTATAGATATACTGAAGAGTCGAGTATGAAATATTATTGGGTCGAAAACCACTTACTCCACTTCCGGGAGATATAAATGAATGAAGATAAAAATCTATTAGAAAGAGATAATTTAGTCATAGCAAAATCCACCAAGGTTAGGTATAGCCCTATGGTAATTCATTCGGGTTCTGGTTCAACTTTAATGGATAATGAAGGGCGTACCTATATAGATTTTGGCGGCAATTGGGCGCTAGCTAATCTAGGCTATGATAATAGGAGTGTCAAAGTTGCTATTGCTTCACAGCTTGATAAAACTAGTTATGCAGGCATAGTTTCAAGTATTAATGAACCAGCTTTACAATTAGCAGAAAAACTTGTGCAATTGATGCCAGGTAATTTTGAAAAAAAAGCTTGGTTTGGTTTGTCAGGATCTGATGCCGCAGAAGCAGCTCAGAGAATGGTTTTGGCGGCTACAGGAAAGAGTAGAATACTTTCATTTATTGGTGGCATGCATGGCACTAACGACGCTGGAATGGGACTATCTGGCCTGCCTGGAGAGGGTGGGTTCAGATATGGCCCGCATGTTATTAAAGCCCCTTTCCCTGACCCCTACAGATCTCCATTTCCTGAATCGGAGGGGTATCTAGCTGAAAGATGTACGTCTTTCATCGAGGATTATCTTTTTAAAACTATCTGTTCACCTGGCGAAGTTGCCGCAGTATTTGTCGAAACTATTCAGAGTGATAGTGGAGACGTAGTTCCTCCTGATAATTTCATACCAATGCTGCGTAAGCTATGTGATAAGCATGGCATACTACTTGTGGTGGATGACATAAAGATAGGGTTGGGGAGAACAGGGAGGATGTTTTCATATGAACATCATAACGTGGAAGCCGATCTGGTTTTACTCGGTAAATCTTTAGGGGGAGGATTGCCTTTAAGTGCAGTTGTGGGTAGAGCAGAAGTTCTCGATAGTGGATTTGCGGGATTTACAATGTCAGGGAATGCAGCCTGTTGCATAGCTGGGTTTGCCACGTTGAATGAGATAGAGAAACTTAACTTAGTCGAATACTCAACAATTGTAGGGCAATACCTAAGAAATAAACTGGAATCATCTTTAAGTAATTATGGGATAGTTGGAGATATTAGAGGTTTAGGTCTCATACAAGGCATTGATTTGGTGAAAGATAAGACTACTCGAGAACCAAATCGGGACGCTGCCTCTAAAATCGTGTATCGATGCTGGGAACTCGGACTAATTCTTTACTATGTTGGCAATGGTGGGAACGTCTTAGAGATCACTCCTCCGCTTGTTTTAACAACGGAAGAAGCTGATAAAGGTGTGGCGATATTAGAGCAAGCTTTTGATGACTACATAAACGATGAAATCGATGAAGCTAAAGTTGCTGAGTTTCCAGGATGGTTTGTTTGAACAAAACAATTTTGCCATACTTTATTTTAGTCTTCGGGTTTATAGTTATTGCGACATTAGTCATTGTACTGATAATCGCATAGATTACATGGGGCTGAAACGATAAGAACATATTAAAGGATAACAATCATGACAGACCAAAACATATTACGCTCAACAATTTTGGATATAATTGACGAATTTTCTGGCACAGCTAGCGTATCCGCAAATAACCTTACCACTGGCGATGTATTATCAATCAATGAAACTGAAGTCCTGCCATCTCTCAGTGCAATAAAAATTGGCATTATGGCAGAACTGTTTTTTCAAATAGATGAAGGAAAGTTTGCATTAACTGACCGAGTTACAGTTGAGAATTCAGATATAAGAGGCGGAACAGGAGTGTTTAGGGAACTAGAAACACCATTTGCGGTTACCATTAAAGATCTATGTATGATGATGATTGTTGTCAGTGACAATACGTGTACATGGATGCTTAGTACAAGATTAGGTAAAGACGCTATTAACCAGAGGATGAGTTCATTAGGATTGAACGAATATTCCCTTAATCATGATCTAGGCCCCAATGCTTTCGAAGAAATGCAAGGAAAAGATGTAGATGCATATTCAGAGTGCTCTGCAAGGGATTTTACGAAGCTCGTTACTTTGATGGCAGAAGGTGAATTAGTGTCAAAGTCAGCATCCGATCAAATGCTAGACATGATGGGTAGGTGTCAACACATTGAATGGCTTGGCAGGTATTTGCCTCTGGATCAATTTCCAGCTGAATCAGGAGTTAGCCCTAAAGTAAAACTATACAACAAATTAGGGGCATATCTACACGCCAGGTGCGATACTGGGTTGATTAAAACAGAAAAATCGAGATATGTTATTACAGTAATGGCATCATATAGTAAGGATGAAAGCTTACTTTTGTGTTCGCATGAAGGTTCCAGGCTAATCGGAACTGTGTCAAAAGCAGTTTTTGATGCTTGGGGTTAAAGCGGGCGCTAAATTTGCTTTGCAGACGGAACCTAACATCTAGGAGTCCCATTGTTATGAATATCAATCTGGACGATGTTGTTGACTATTCTTTATTGTCACTAGAACAAATTTGCAAAGAAATAAATTTAGTTAAGCCGGCGTTTAATTTGCGGGTCAAGAATATCCCTCAGTCCATCACCGGCAAGGCTGATCCCTAAAACCGTAAACGTCAAAAATAATCCTGGAAAAAATATCATCCAAGGGGCTCTGCTGAGGTAATCTTTGGCGCCAGCCACCATGTTGCCCCAACTTGGTATTTCTTCGGGAGGTCCTGCACCGAGAAAACTTAGATAAGCTTCAAGAAGGATCGCTGCTGAGGCTACGTATGTAGAATGAACGATTAATGGAGCAACGATATTAGGCAAAATATGCCTGATCATAATGCGCGGTGTTGATGCTCCAATTGATCTAGAAGCTTCAATATATGTCCGTTCTCTAAGGCTTAGCACTGCTGATCTGACCACTCTTGTCGCTATAGGTGCCTCTGTGATACTTAATGCAATAATAACGTTTTGTATACTTCCCCCTAACAAAGCCATTAGAGCAATCGCCAGTATTATAGAAGGTATAGACATTAAACCATCCATAAATCGCATAACGATCATGTCAAATTTTTGAGAATATCCTGCAGCTACACCAATAATAACGCCAATCGAAATAGCAATAGCAGCTACCGAAACGCCTACGGTCAATGAAATCCGGGATCCATAGATTGCTCTTGACCACACATCACGCCCTATATTGTCCGTACCAAACCAATACTCTGCAGAAAATGGACCCGCAAATCTTTCAAAAGGAGCTGGCGCTGATGGGTCTACTGTCCATAATACCGGTGCAAAAATAGCGGCTACAAGCGCTACCATAACAATTCCCATGCCTATAGCCATATTAGGATGTCGTTTTAGTAGAGTTAAAATGCCGTTGATTCGGTCTCTTACTGTTAATTCTGGAGGTTTGGCCCAGGATGATGTAGCGGAATAGCCTGAATCAGTCATTAATTACTTGTACCTTATTCTTGGATCAAATAATCCATACGATAGGTCTATCAATAAATTCACAACAGCTATTATTGCTGCAAATACAAGAACTGTTCCTTGGATAACTGGGTAATCCCTGTGACTTAAGGCATTTACTAATAGCCTGCCCATCCCCGGTATTGCGAATACATTCTCAGTAACCACTACTCCTCCTAGCAATAAAGCCAGGCTTACCCCACATACAGTTATGATCGGTAGTATCGCGTTTCGTAAAGCATGTGCCAGTAATACTCTTGTTTCTGTAAGTCCTTTTGACCGGGCTGTTCTTATATAGTCTTCAGATAGTGTTTCTATCATAGTTGCCCGAGTCATTCTGCCTATCAACGCCATGACGACAAGTCCAGTAGCAAATACAGGCAATATCATGTGATAAAAGTATTTTGCCAAGTTCTCAGTTGGAGCAACGTATCCAATGGCCGGAAACCAGTTAAGCTTCACTGCAAAACCCCACATTAGGATAAAACCCAGCCAAAATAAAGGTATCGAATACCCTAGCGTAGTGAAAATCATTACTGAGCGATCTATCCATGTATTAGATTTCCATGCAGCTAAGATTCCCATAGGGATCGCTACGCTCATAGCGAATAACAGAGTGAAGGCTGCTACTGAGAACGTTGGCACTATTCGCTGGGAGATCATTTTCGTAACGGATGTTTTCCCAAACAATGATTCTCCTAAATCGCCCTGAACAAGATTGCCAAGCCAAATACCTAGTTGGACGTACATCGGTTCGTTAAGCCCCATGCTTTCTCTAATCATTTCATATTTCTCAGCTGTTGCATGCGTTCCAACTATTAAAGCAGCTGGATCACCTGGAGCTATATGGATCATAGCAAAAACCACCAGGGCC
This sequence comes from Dehalococcoidia bacterium UBA1152, assembly GCA_002311285.1. Lineage (GTDB taxonomy): Bacteria > Chloroflexota > Dehalococcoidia > Lucifugimonadales > UBA2962 > UBA2962. Next base: position 40,719 of record DBZU01000011.1, read on the forward strand.
ACAACCAAGAGAACTGGAATCATCGCTAATAGTCTTCGGATTATATATCCGGTCATTAAGTATTACTTTTCCTCAGTTTTATAGCTATTGTAAATGGAATAGCTACTTATCAGTCTCATACTATTAAAGGCCGTAAATTACACTAGAAGACAAGCGCTTTGAGTTTATACTCAAAGACGCTTGTCTTCGCTTAATCCAATCTATTTACCTGTAAATTCCTGACAGATCAGAAATTGTTAATTACCTGTCAAGCCAGGCGTTTATATAAACCGGAAATACTGGTACGTCGAAGTTTTTAACTGCCTTGCTGTATGGGTATATTGATGCCCACTGAGCAAGCATTACCTGTGGGGCTGAGTCATACAGCGCTAACTGCATTAGACCAATAAGCTCCAATTGCTTGGCTGCGTCAGGCTCGAAAGCATATGCAAGCCGTAGAGCTTTTGTTCTCTCAACTTCAGGATCATCTCCGAAGTTACCAAAATATAGTGTTCCTGAAAGCATTGGGTCAGCTACAGGATCTGGGGATGCCCATTGTACCCACCAGTCTGTGATTGCATCCCAGTCTGGGTCAGGTAACCTAGACAGCAGTGTAGCCCAATCCATTGACGGCATTTCAACTGTTAATCCGACTTCTTCGAACAAAGGCTTTAACACCTGTCCCATTGGAGTAATAGTTGCATAGTCGTTTGGATTCATAAGCAAGAAGGTTTCTCCAGCATAACCAGAGTCAGCGATCATTTGCTTTGCTTTCTCAATATCGTTTTCGTTGTAGTACTCTTCGCCTACAGTACTAGCTAGCGGAGTTCCGCATCGATATCTTGACGGGCAAAGTGACCATAGGTCGCTTGGGCCCAATGATGCCGCAAGAGCTTCAATGTCTGTAGCCGCCTGCAATGCTTGTCTGATCATTTTATTGCTAGCGGGCCCCGTAGAGGTTACATTGAAGTCATAGGTCCAGAAGTGCTTCTCATACTTTGCAACATCGATATTTGGGTCAGCAACCATATCTGCAAAGAAGTCTAATCCAGCTCCATCCCACACATCGATTTCGCCTGTCTTTAAAGCAGCCATCTTACTTTCCTCAGATGNNGGAATCTCAAGCCACTCTATCGAGTCGATATATGCAATCTTAGCTCCGGCAAGATAACTTCCTGCTTCATCTGTTCTTGGTACATAAGCATCAAACCGTTCTACAACTAGTTTGTCTCCTCTTACCCATTCAGAGACCTTGTAAGGTCCGGATCCGATTGCATTCTCTTCTCCGTAGTCTTCTTGAGCAGGAGTATTAGCAACACGTTCAGGCCATATGTTAGAAAGTGGCCAAGGCGCAGCCATGCCTGAAATCACAACACCCATCGGCTGTTGGAAAGTTATAGAAAAAGTCTTGTCGTCAATTTCTGTCCAACCATCGTCAACCATCTGGCCTTTTAACATGTCGCCTGCTGCAGTAGTTTCCCACATTCTCTTTAATGACGGTATAACATCGCCTGATGTTACAGAACTGCCGTCATGAAAGGTTAATCCATCTCGTAAAGTAAATGTGTATGTTGTACCAGCATCATCAACTTCCCACCCTGAAACCATTTGTGGTTTTGCATTGAAACCAGCGTCTCTCTCGAATAGTCGTTCCCAGACATGAGCACTAATAGTTGTAACAACATATGCTCCCGAGAATGACGTATCTAGTGTTTCTAAGCTAGCTTGAGCAGCTACTTTCAAAGTTCCACCGAAGTGATCTCCAGTTTTCATGTCACCAAGAGTTTTCAAAGCGGCGTCACTAACGGGCTCCGGCGCAGCCTCTTCACTTGTTGGCGCGTCTAAATATACGGTCGTGGTGTCGAATTCCACAGCCTCTTCACTACATGCCACAAGTCCTATAGACAGCACACTGATGGAAACTAAAAACAAGGTTAATCTACTAGTCATACAGACCTCCTTTTACCTTGACAGGCACTTTTTTTAAGCAATTCCCTCGAAACTAATCTGCAACCAAACTATCTATAGCAAATCTTCCAGATAATAATTTCGAGTTGTGAGGCGAACTTTCGCACAACGTATATGTAGTGTCAAGGCAGTCATGAGACTCACACAAACATCTATATTAGAATTCAGAATTCGCTTGTTATTTTTTAGCGTTGAATAGTTGACTTAGCACTGCTACACTCGCTCAATCCAAAAATTTGTTTAAGCTTCATGTAAACTGCCAGTTACATTAAAGGGAGTAAAGAAATGAATCGAATAAAGGGAGCCGTCCTTTACGAATATAATGAGCCAGTTATTGTCGAAGATATGGAACTCGGACAACCCGAAAATGGAGAAGTCCTAGTTAAGATGATGGCGAGTGGGGTATGCCATTCGGATTGGCATGTGGTAAAAGGTGAATGGTGGGATATACCGAAACCGGTTATTTTAGGTCATGAGGGAGCTGGAATAGTAGAGGAAGTTGGTCCAGGAGTTAATAAAGTACAACCCGGGGATCATGTCATATTATCTTGGATGCCAAGCTGTGGTTTGTGTGAAGCGTGTCAAATTGGACGACCAAATGTGTGTTATATACAGCCTCGAGGTCAAAGGACAGCACGTGTTTTGCAAACAAACAAAGACATACCCTTTTTATCCGGATTAGGCACAATGTCAAGTCACGCAATCGTGACTGAAGAAGCAGCTGTACCGATTGATAAGACTATGCCTTTTCCTCAGGCATCATTGGTTGGATGTGGAGTTATGACAGGTGTCGGTGCAGCTATAAACACCGCTAAAGTACATCCAGGATCAACAGTAGCCGTTTTTGGAGCAGGGGGAGTTGGGCTTAATGTAATTCAAGGTGCTGTGATCGCAGGGGCAACAACAATTATTTCTGTTGATCTTTTAGACAACAAATTGGAACTGGCCAAGCAATTTGGCGCGACCCA
>DBZU01000011.1:43703-53860 GCA_002311285.1 Dehalococcoidia bacterium UBA1152
TGGAGTTCACTATGCATTTGAAGCCATTGGATTGGTTCCTGAACCATTTGTGCAGGTGATCCATTCTATTCGTAGCAGGGGCTTGGCTGTTTGGGTTGGCCATGCTCCTTTGGAAACACCAGTGACAATAGATGCTCGTGATCTTATGTGGGAAAAACGTGTGATGGGATCTATGTACGGTAGTGCTCGGCCTCATATTGATTTTGGTCGACTAATATCCTTATACAAATCCGGTCAGCTTAAGTTAGATGAATTGATTACACGTAGCTTTCCTATTGAAGAGGTGAATACTGCTTTTAAAGTTCTTGGAGAGGGTAAAGTTGCGCGAAGCGTGCTTACTTTCGATTAGTTATGAAGTATAAATTGAAACAAAGAACAAAATTCAAGGCGGTTTTGAACATTGAAATTTGGTAATTGGCTCTTTCCTATAAGCCTGTCCCAATTAGATGATGGGCGATTAATAGTTGAAACATTGGATGAAGCAAAACTCTGTGAGAAGAATGGATTTCATTCAGTGTGGTTAAATGAACACCATTTTGATGGAACATCTGTTTTTGCGGACCCTGTTACATTTGCAGCCGCAATTGCAGCATGTACCAAAACAATAAAAATTGGCTTTGCCGTCTTGCAAATTGCCCTTCATCACCCAGCTCGACTTGCAGCGCAATGCGCGCTCATTGACCAGCTTACACAAGGCAGATTAATTGTTGGGATAGGCAGAGGGTCGGTGGCAAATCATTATGAATATGAGGCCTTTGATGTATCAATGGAAATGGGAGCAGGAGCTTTAGAAGAAGCTGAGGATTTACTGATAAGAGCCTGGACTCAAGAAAACATAGTTCATGAAGGAAAGTATTGGAAAACTAAGTTTTCACAAATAAGACCAGTGACTTACTCCAAGCCACATCCTCCAATAATACGTTCTGCAATTAGTGATAGAAGTGTAGAGAATTTAGCTGGTTTGTGCCGGCCGTTTCTTACTGCCGCAGGCAACCCAGCTGAAATTGATCGAAAATTGTCGTTATACCGTAATGCAGCAACTAAATCTGGACATAAGCAATCGGCGATTGAGTCGGCCATTAGACAAATTTGGTTTACCACCGATATCGTTGTTGCTGATAATAGCAACGATGCAAAGGAAATAGCTCAAAAATATTTACCTATTGAGCAGAAATTCATTAGTGATGCTAGAGTAAAGTTGAATTCAGCTGAATGGGTAAATTCAAAAGAAGGCCAAGGCCATCTTAAACATGAGACTTTGGAAGATGGCTTTATATATGGGTCCGTCGATAAGGTATCCAATCAAATTACTAAGCTAAAGGATGTCGGGGTTAATAACTTAATGTTGAAAGTAAATACCGGGCAAATGGAGTATTCGATTATCAAGAAAACAATAGAGTTGTTAGGAGAGAAAATAATACCTCGGTTCTCCTAAAAACCATTAGGCATTAGTCCCGATTCACATAAAACCCTAAACGTTGGCCGCCCAATAAATGCAGATGTCCGTGTTGCTGTGTTTGAAGTCCGTCGAGTCCGAAATTTGATAGCAAGCGATATCCATCTGGGCACATTTTCTCACCAAGATCTACGGCCATTTTGGCAATTTTTGGAAATAGGATTGAATCAGCCCATAGTTGTTTTTGAGAAATATGTTGTTTTGGAACAAACAGAATCATGACAGGCACCCAATCTAATATGTTGTCAAATACAGTTATTTCTGCATCTTGATAATAGATATTTCCAGGTGATTGACCGTTTGAAACTTCACACAAAATGCATAATTTAGTTTTCATATTATTGAATAGCTACTGATATAGTCCATAGTGCTTTGTGATTTGATATGGGAAAGAGTTTGGTTAAAATCTTAGCTTGCTATTGAGTATCCCTGCGCCTGAAATCGGTGCCAACAATTGTCAGAACATAACCAATCGCCTTGTCTGCGGCACGAGATCTGATCGGGCCCAGTTCACCAGTAAAGTCATCCAATGTAGTTATAATCGTAGGTAGTTTCAGATTATGGCGATGCACTAAAATCTGGTAAAGTTTTTCTTCAGCCCAAGGACCGCCTCTTTCTTGACCGAGATCATCTAATATTAATACTCCGGCGTTTCTAATTCTTTCAAAAATCTCATCGTATCTGATAGCGCTATTGGGAGTATAGCTACTGCGTAGGTAGTCTAGTAGGTCTGGCACGAAGGCAAAAAACACATCATCACCTGAGCGAATTCGTTGCCCTCCAATTGCCACTGCAAGGTGCGTCTTACCAACGCCAGTTGAACCCGATAAAGTAAGCCATCCGTCCGGGTAAGAGGCGTATGTTTTACTAACTTCCAGGGCTAGTTTTAAACTCGCTTTTTCTTTTGAATTCAATCCCTTGCTATTTGTCACAAATAAGTCCATGGTCATCCTGTCTTGTAGGTCTTTTGGAATGATCCCCAGGCCAAACCCTATGTCTGAAGGTTTAAGTCTAATAATTTTAGACAAAGGTTTAGTTTGTAACCTAGATCTGATATACGAATCCAATGAACTTAACTCTTGAGAGGTGGCAATTACAGTCGGTAACTCTGCGTTAAACCTATGATTCAAAATTTGTTGTAGTTTTTCAAGAGCCCACGGAGTTGGATAAGAACTTCCTAAATCATCAAGCACAAGAAGCGGAGTGTTGCGAACACGATCAAACATTTCACTATAAGTGTATGAGCTGTTTGGAGCAAAACTGCTTCTTAAATGGTCCATTAAATCTGGCACATCCATGTAAATTGCTATATGTCCATTTGCGATACATTGATTTGCTATCGAGGCTGCTAGATGAGTTTTACCCGAACCGTGTGGGCCTACCAATACTAACCACCCGCGGGGCGAAGTTGCGAATTCTATTGCTTGATCCTTAGCAATTTTAAAAAGAGACTGAATGTCAGGGACGTTAGAAAATTCAGGGACAAAAGATTCAAAATTAAATCTCACAAGGTACCCTAAATTACTGTAACGGATTAACTGTGAATTATCTTTTTCATCTAGTTGGCTTTGCTGGCAATCACAAATTACGAATTTCCCAAACTCAGGATGATCTATAGGAACATCATCTGTAAACCAACCTAAATCACCACATCTTTGACAATCACTATCTACCGATTGAAGTTCTATAGATTCGTTTTTTGGGTCGCCGTGGCGTCTAGTACCTTGAGTTTGTTCCTTGTCCGACTTCTTTAATATGTCTCCGAGTTTGTCCACTTCTTCTCCTATTAGGGTCATCTCTGTATGCGCGACCTTTTGAATTCCAATTCTCAAGTATGCTTTGTATGTATCGCCATGAACGTGCATTGTTTAATACTGCTTCACGGAAAGCATCGTGGATCCATTCGGCCGGATATGCTTTTTGTGCGTGTTTTAGTTCTTCGGTTATAAAAGGGCTTAATGCGCCAATGTTGTTTTCGTATAAAGAAAAAATATTTTCTCGATCATTATTATTTTCGATGATATCGAACGTGGTAGCCTGACCATCCTTAATTATTCTTTTGATAATCATTTCAGCATCAAACGAATTTAGAACCAATATCTGGATATTATCTGGATCATCCGATGAAGCCCTAAGAATAGTTCCTCTTGCCACACATTTATTTAAAGCGTGGAAAATATCATCTGTGCTTCCAACCACTGCCTGTAGCACTTCGTCAGACATTAACTGGTTTTGATTAATCCATTTAGGTTTTTGGTTTCTAGTATGCAGTAAATTTATAAAGCGTAATAAACAGACCAGTTCATCATAGTCGGAGATTTCTTTAAGCATTGACCCAAGTAAAGGGCTAGGTACAGGAGTAAAATTGACTCCTTTTGGAAAAATCGGCTCGTTATGGTGTTTGTCTGCAATTTTGTTTTTCAATTGATTATCACTTGAGAAATTACTGTCTGTTTATACTAACTCCCTAGATCGAGATCTTCTTTCTAGACTTTCAAATTTAACTAATTCCTTGCGGAAATACAATGGCACAGCTCCGGTTGGGCCATTTCGATGTTTAGCAATAAGGATTTCGGCTATATTTTCCGGGTAAGGACGTGAAGGTTCTCTCCTTTCCCAGTCTTCTCTCGTGGTGTAGTGGTCCTCTCTATAGATAAAAGCGACCACATCAGCGTCTTGTTCGATACTTCCACTCTCTCTAAGATCAGACAATATAGGTCGATGTGAGGGTCGATGTTCGGGTGCACGGCTTAATTGAGACAAAGCCAGTACAGGAACATTTAGATCTCTAGCGAGCGCTTTCAGTGATCTAGAAATTTCGCCCATTTCTTGAGTCCTATTGTCAGATCGTCTATTGATGTCACCCATCAGTTGCATATAGTCAACAATTATTAAATCCAACCCCCTTTCTGCTTGTAATCGTTTAGCTTTACCACGAATTTCGATGGTGCCTTGTATCGGGGTGTCATCCATATATATAGGTAGTTCAGATAATACTCCAATAGCATCAAGAACTCTTTTTTCCTCTGACTCACTTAGGACACCCAAGCGAAGCCTATGGCTATCGACTGCTGCTTCAGCTGAAAGTAGACGGTTGCCTATTTGTTCTGCACTCATCTCTAAACTAAAAATCCCAGTTCTTATTCTTTTTTCTGCTGCATTTCTAGCAATATTAAAAGCCAAGCTGCTTTTTCCTAGACTTGGCCTAGCTGCTAAAACGATTAAATCTGATCTTGACAATCCATTACCTAGAAGTTTATCTAAATCCGGAAAGCCTGTTTGTATTGGAGTAAGATTTGCATCATCAAAGTCAATGCTGGCCGTTTGTTCCATATATTCGTCTAATATGGTTCGAATATGCTGAAAGTCGCCTGCAGCCCTGTTAGAGCGAATTCCATAAAGAAGTGTTTCTGCATCTCTTAAAGACACATCGACATCTGATGACCCTTCATATCCAATCGTCGCGATATCTCCAGCAACAGAAATTAAATGGCGCATAACGGCTGATGTTTGAACAATTTTAGCGTAGTGTTCGATATGCACTGACGTAGGAACAGTTCGTACTAGTTGGCCTAGGTAATTAGATCCACCAACTTCATCTAACATTTCCTTTAGGGATAATTCGTGGGCAACTGTAACTTGGTTGATCGCTTCGCCTCGATCAAATAAAGCTATAAAAGCTTCATAGCATGATCGAGTTCTAGCCAGGTAAAAATCTTCAGCCCTTAAGAAAGATGATATTTGTGTCAGAGATGTGGAGTCAATGAGAACTGCGCCGATGACAGCTTCTTCGGCGTCTGCGTCATGTGGGAGCAATCTCTCCGCGTACAAATCTAAAAATTAACCTCGGGCTGTTGTCTCGTTCACTTTATCTTCTGTGTCCGAGTCTATACTTGAATCACTTTCCGTCCCATCTTGATCTGGCGTCTCATCGTCCGGTGGAGTGGCGGAATCATTTATTAATTCCAACTCTGAATCATCGCCATCACTTATTTCAGTTTCTAACTCAACTTGACTTTCTTGTTCGTCAGACACGACTTCTTTTTCCAGTTGAATTAGAAACTCTTCTGCATCAACGTCCGTAGGATGTACTAGGAGGTGAATATTAGCCTTAACTTCTGAATGTAATTTTATTGTGGCAGTATAAGAACCGACATCTCTTATAGATTCTGGAATTGAAATAAGCTTTCTATCAATATTTGTGCCTAATAATTCAGATAGTTTTGTAGAAACTATCGTATTAGTTACTGACCCATAAAGCCGACCGCCTTTTCCCGATCTCATTTCAAGATCTAGTCTTATGCCGGATAACTTCTCTGCCAGTATATTCACATCATCAAGCTTCCTGGCTCTGTCCTTCTCAGCTTGCTTTTGAATTTTATCCAACCTTTGTAATGAATCATGGGTTGCAGCGACAGCGAGGTTTTGGGGTATTAGATAATTACGAGCAAATCCAGGCTTCACGTCTTTTACTTCACCCCCCTGCGCTACCCCATCTAAATCTTCAAGAAAAACCACTTTCATTTGCAATTCCTAATTTTAATTTCTCTAATTTTCCGGTCCGTTTATTTGTATAAATATTTGAACAGATTATGAATTATTTTACAAAAGAGCGTAACAATTAAAGTGCGATAACTTTATCACTATACTGTGATATAAGTTTATACCACAACCTTTGAACCCTTAACCGAACTATTAGCACGATATTTTAATATATATTAGACATATACCGGTCCGATTCCTCGTTGACAGTTAGTTATGCCTGATACTAGACTAAATTATAGTCCACAAACTGGGATTTGTGTTGGAGAATTCGTGCTTAAAATTAGACTTAAAAGAGTAGGAGGCAAAAAGCAACCTTCTTACAGAATAGTTTTGGCTGACTCGCGCGCTGCGCGCGACGGAGCATTTATTGAGCAATTGGGGTTATATGATCCTAAAACCGACCCTCCTACTATTGTTATTGATAATGAAAAAACACAGCAATGGATAGCAAAGGGAGCACAGACTTCAGATTCTGTTTCTAGAATTATTAATATGCATGAAAACCAGACTAACACAGAAAAATCTTAGGATTGTATTAGGGAGATAAGAATGAAGGAATTGTTAGAATTCATTGTTAGATCAATTGCTTCTAATCCTGATGAAGTAAAAGTTACTGAGAGTCGTGAGGACAATGGCAATAAAGTCTTACTGCAACTCGAGGTGTCTCCTTTTGACAAAGGTAAAGTCATCGGTAGGCAGGGGAGAGTGGCGCAGTCTATAAGGACTTTACTTAGAGTCGCATCAATTAAAAATGGCACTCGAGCTGTTCTAGAAATTCTTTAGAATAATACTTTATACGGCTCTTACATTTCGTTTATTTCATTGGTCAGATCACAACATACTGACAATACCCAAGTTGATGGCGTTGCAGTAGGCGTTATTTTAGGAACTTGGGGACTCGACGGGCATGTAAAGGTGCGACGGTTTGGGAATTCAAATGTTTTTTTCAAATCGGGATTCCTTTTTAACAATAATGATTCTCAGTTGATTGTTCAAAGTGCACGGACAAAGTCGGAACAACAAAGGGATGTTTTAATAGTAAAGTTTAAATCAGTTAAAACCGTTGCCGAAGCAATATCCTTGAAAGGCACAGAGCTTAAGGTATCAGCTTCTAAGTTGAAAGACCTGCCAGAATGGACTTATTATCATCACGAACTTATTGGATTGAATGTTTTATCTGTGAACGGCGATCATATTGGAATCCTTACTAAAATTATCGAAACTGGGGCAAACGATGTTTATTTAGTCTCATCGCCAAAAGGGACTGAAATTTTGTTTCCTGCTATTCGGGACGTGATAATAGAAGTAAATATAAACAAAAAAATTTTAATAATAGAGTCTCAGGACACAATCTAATTTAAAATTTGTTTAGATATTGATTAAATAGAAAAGGTGCGGATATGTCAGGTCACTCTAAGTGGTCAACAATTAAACATGCTAAAGCGGTTACAGATGCCAGACGTGGCAAAATGTTTACTAAACTGGCCAAAGAAATCATTGTAGTTGCTCGAGAAGGTGGCGGAGATCCTGAATCCAACTTTAAACTTCGCATGGCTATTCAACACGCTAAGGAAGCAAACATGCCAGCGGATACGATTGATCGAGCAGTACAAAGAGGTTCTGGCAAGTTGACGGATGCATCTCAATTATCTGAGTTGCGCTATGAAGGATATGGACCCGGAGGAACAGCAATATTGCTAGAAGCATTAACTGACAATAAAAACCGTACAGCTTCAAATGTTAGGTCAACTTTTTCGAAAGGGGGTGGTAGCTTGGCCGAAGTTGGTTCTGTTGCATGGCAATTTGAGCAAAAGGCGTTATTTATTGTCAAGTGTGATGAAGAGGTTTCGGAAGACTTAGCGATGATTGCAATTGATGCAGGAGCTACTGATTTTGATATCGATGATTCGATTATGGAAGTATATTCGTCTGTAGAACAATTTGAATCAGTAAGAAAAGCGCTGAGTAATAATCAAGCCGATATAAGATCGTCAAGTATTTCAATGATACCGGTTAACACCGTTGAACTAGATGTAAAAACTGCTAAACCAGCCTTGAGATTGTTGGAACAGTTAGAGGACTTAGACGACGTACAAAGAGTGTATTCAAACGGGGACTTTCCCCAAGAAGTGATCGAACAATATGGGAAGTAAAAATTAATGCGAATTCTTGGTGTGGATCCTGGAACTATCAATATGGGGGTTGGTGTTGTAGAAATTACAGATGGTCAATTGACTCATGTCTATTCATCCACACTCAGTGCTCCATCTAAGCAACACCTTCCAAAACGATTGGCCATTTTACTAGATGAACTAAACCGGATAGTCTTAACGTGGAGACCAGACAATATCGCTATTGAGAGCCCTTTTGTAGGCAAGAATGTTAAATCGGCACTGGCCGTGGGACAGGCACAGGCATTGGCTATGATAGTGGCAGCCCAAAGCGATATTGAAGTATCTTTATACAGTCCCACTGAAATTAAAAAAGCTGTGACTGACTATGGAGGTAGTTCGAAAGAGCAGGTGAGGTCAATGGTTAATGTAATATTAGGCCTTGATGATGACGCTATGAGTATGGACTCATCTGATTCTCTAGCTGTTGCCCTGTGTCATTACAATGCCAGTAGATCTGTAAGTATTGTAGAACTAGAGATCAATTGAAAAATGATTACTAATATCAAGGGTAAAATTACTAAAATTGGCATTGACTGGATTGATTTAGACCTAGGCCCTGTGGCGTTGCATATTAACGTTCCTAGTTCTTCCATTTCTAGTTTAGGCAAGGCTGGGGATACTGTGATCCTATTTACATCGTTACAAGTAAGAGAAGATAGCATGACTCTCTACGGATTTGATTCGGATGAATCTAGGTCAAGCTTCGAATCACTAATTGCTATAAATGGAGTTGGTCCTCGATTAGGCCTGGCTGTTATGTCTATGTTTTCAGTAAACGATCTTATGCATGCAGTAAACACAGAAGATCAACTAGCATTCAGCAGAGTGCCGGGAGTCGGTAAGAAGACAGCTGGACGCATTATTCTTGAACTTAAAGGTCAATTAAACAAACAACTGTCTGAATCTCAACTTGGAGAGTCTTCATCTGAAGTGCTAGAAGCATTAACAGCATTAGGTTATTCATTTAATGAGGCTAAAGAAGCTATTAGATTAAGCGGAGTTGGTACAGATTTAAAAATGGAAGAGCGTGTCAGGGCTGCATTGGAGCACCTTTCAGGGTAACAGTAAAACATGAAATCCTTTAATGTCGTATCTGACTTTAAGGCTACTGGCGATCAACCGGAAGCAATAAAAGCACTATCCAACGGAATCGAAGCGGGATTGAAACACCAGACACTTTTAGGAGTAACTGGAAGCGGAAAAACGTTTACGATTGCCAATTTAGTTGCAGAAGTACAAAAACCCACCTTAGTCATAGCGCATAACAAGACTTTAGCTGCTCAGTTAGCTACAGAGTTCAAAGAATTTTTGCCTAACAATTCGGTTGAGTATTTTGTTAGTTATTATGATTACTATACACCTGAAGCTTATGTGCCTCGTTCTGATACCTACATTGAAAAAGAGTCATCCATTAACGAACAAATTGATAGACTGCGCCACTCATCTACACGCTCTTTAGTCGAACGTAGAGATACCATCATTGTAGCTTCTGTTTCGTGCATTTATGGTATCGGGTCAGTGGATGCCTATTCTTCCATGTCATTTATATTAGAAAAAAATCAGAATATTAGTCGGGATATTATTATTCGAAAATTAGTTGAGCTTCTCTACAAACGACGTGATATGGATTTTCGACGAGGCTGCTTTCGCGCCAAAGGAGATGTATTAGAAATTTTTCCCTCACATTATGAAGATCGTTCGTGGAAAATATCAATGTTTGGAGATGAGATTGAATCAATCACAGAAGTGGATCCTTTAACAGGTGAAAAAATTGCTAAAATGAATCAAGTTCGTGTTTTTGCCAATTCTCATTATGTCACACCTAAACCAACAATCAAAAAAGCTATTGGACAAATCAAAGAAGATTTAGGCAAACAATTAATAGTCTTCGAAGCGGAAAATAAATTATTAGAAAAACAACGCTTGGACGAACGAACCAATTTTGATTTAGAAATGATGGAAACTACAGGCAGTTGTAGCGG
>DBZU01000011.1:54014-54330 GCA_002311285.1 Dehalococcoidia bacterium UBA1152
CGGTCAGATTGCTGGCATGTATAAGGGTGATTTTTCAAGAAAATCTACCCTAGCCCAATATGGTTTTAGACTTCCTAGTTGTGTCGATAATCGACCTCTAAAACGGGAAGAGTGGGATGTAATGCGTCCTCAAACTATTTTTGTNNGGTGCTATTATAGAACAGGTTATTCGACCAACAGGCCTTGTGGATCCACCTATTGAAGTTAGATCAACCCAACATCAGATCGATAATTTATTGGATGCGTGCCAACACACTATCAAAAATGGACATCGCGTCATGATTACAACACTTACAAAAAAAATGGCCGAAGATTT
>DBZU01000018.1:0-234 GCA_002311285.1 Dehalococcoidia bacterium UBA1152
GAAGAAAGTGTTTGTGGATTCCATTGATCGGGGAGTCAGGGTAGTATCCGGTTCTACTGGATTAAATGATTTGGATTTGAATGAAATTAAATCTCATTCGGACAAAAATCAAATAGGATGTATCCATGCTTCAAATTTTGCAATTGGAGCGGTTTTATTGATACACCTAGCTGGGATTGCCTCGAAGTACTTCGATTATGTGGATCTAATCGAATCCCATCATGAAATGAAAGT
>DBZU01000018.1:290-1269 GCA_002311285.1 Dehalococcoidia bacterium UBA1152
ATGAAATGAAAGTGGATGCTCCGTCCGGCACGGCGCTTTCTATAGTAAATTCTATGATTGAAGGCAGAAAGAATGATTTTGAACAAAATGAAACCCTGGACGAGTTGTTACCTAATACTAGAGGGGGAAGTTACCAAGGAATAAATATACATAGTGCTAGGCTACCAGGAAGGGTTGCAAGACATGAAGTTGTGTTTGGTGGTCCAGGTCAAACATTCACAATGCTACATGATTCGATTAACAGAGAGAGTTTTATGCCTGGAGTTTTAGTAGGTATAAGAAAGGTGATGGAATTAAAAAGTTTAATTGTCGGTTTAGACAGTGTTCTTGATTTGAGTAGAGCTAAGTAAAATAATTGGGTATTTTATTTTGTGTGGCTAAACCGAGGAGATTAATTTGAATTTTCACGACGTTACCATTGGAATTGTTGGAGCTACGGGTGCTGTTGGGAGTGTAGCTCTCGAATTACTTGAAAATCAGGGCCATCCTCCTGAAAAAATCGTCCCTATCGCTTCGCCAAGATCAGAAGGAAAAAAACTTAAATACTCTTCCCAAGATTTAATCGTCAGGAAAATCGAAAAGGGGCTACTAGATGATTTGGATGTCATCATTATATCGGCTACATCTCAAATAAGTGAGAAATGGGCGCCCATAGCAGTAAAAAGTGGTGTTGTGGTAATTGACGATGGATCAGTTTTTCGAATGAACTCATCAGTACCGTTAGTTGTACCAGAAGTAAATGGGCAAGATGTTGAGTGGCACACTGGAATTATATCCACTCCAAATTGTACAACGACTCCACTCGTAATGGTTTTAGATGCATTAAGAAAACTAAGTGCTATAAAAAGAGTTAACATTTCTACATATCAGGCTGTTAGTGGTACAGGTTCTCTGGCAAGGACGGAATTAATTAATCAGACCAGATCCATGATATTTGACCAGGATTACAGAATTGACGTTTACCCTAAACCCATAGGAT
>DBZU01000018.1:1375-1723 GCA_002311285.1 Dehalococcoidia bacterium UBA1152
ATAACCGTAATGGATGATATTGAGAACGATATCTATCCAACCCCATTGGATTCAGCCGGACAAGACGATGTTTTCGTCGGTAGGATTAGAAAAGATATTGCTATAGATAATTCTATTTCGTTATGGTTATCCTGCGATAATTTAAGGAAAGGAGCGTCTCTAAATGCTATACAGATTTTAGAAGAACTCATAAAAAGAGATCGTATGGGTTTAAATGAACTATAATTTTCAAAAATAATACGAAACGAAAAGGAGATGTTAAATGGCAGAAATTGGAAGACTACTTACCGCTATGGTTACTCCGTTCGCCACAACTGGTGAGGTTGATTACGTTCGAGCTAGGGAAAT
>DBZU01000018.1:1800-2846 GCA_002311285.1 Dehalococcoidia bacterium UBA1152
ATGGATCTGATGGGTTGGTAATTGGGGGTACCACAGGAGAAGCTCCTTCAATGAGCGATGAAGAAAAATTAAATCTCTACAAAGAAGTAAAGGACGCAATAGGGGATGAGGGTACAGTGATTGCTGGTACTACAGATAACAATACAAGGAAATCTATTGAGCTTTCGATAGCCGCTGAAAAATTGGGTGTAGATGCGTTGCTTCTTACCGTCCCCGCTTATAATAAACCCACCCAGGGTGGATTGATAGAACACTTTAAAGAAATTGCCGGATCTGTGAAAATTCCAGGAATTTTGTATAATGTTCCCTCACGGACTGCTTTAAACATGGACTTAGAAACTACTCTTGAATTGTCTGAAATCCCAAATATAGTAGGAACCAAGGAAGCTTCTAGTGATGCCGACCAAATCAATTACATAATTAAGAATGCTTCTGATACGTTTAAGGTTTGGAGTGGTAATGACAACGAAACTTTTTCAGTTATTTCAGCAGGTGGTTATGGGGTGGTGAGTGTTGCGGGAAATTTAATTAGTGCGCAAGTGAAGAATTTGATTGGGTTGATCCTCGAAGGGAACATTGAATTAGCAGCCAAAGAACATCTAAGACTTCTTCCACTGTTCAATGCTTTGTTTTTTATCACCAATCCGATACCTGTCAGATATGCCATGAATCGTTGTGGGTTGGACGTTGGTTCTGGTCGTTTACCGATGATACCTAGTGAAGACGAGCTGCAATTATTTGCAAAAAAATTTGACCCTGTAATGGACAAATATGATATCGATATTCAAGCCGGTTGAAATACCTTTTTCAGTACTTATTTGATTATGGGAAAAAAGACTCCTAGGATTGTTGTTGTTGGAGGCGGGTCAGGGTCAGCAGTTGCTTTAAATGGACTCGTAAATTGTAAAGTTTCGATTTCGGCAATTGTCACAATGTTCGATAGTGGTGGCAGTTCTGGTCTACTCCGCGAGGAGTTTGGGTTACTTCCTTTGGGTGATATCCGTCAATGTTTATTAGCTTTGAGCTCAAAAGAACATGCGTCAGTG
>DBZU01000018.1:2922-5179 GCA_002311285.1 Dehalococcoidia bacterium UBA1152
CCAGTTTGATGGGGCATAGTGTGGGTAATTTGGTTCTTGCTGCTCTTACATCTATACACAAAGATTTAAAAAAAGCAATTGAGGAACTGTCGGCAGTACTTCGTGTAAAAGGAAATGTTCTCCCAGTTACTTACGACCAGGCTAACTTATGTGCGAGACTTGAAAATGGTGATATTATTTACACTGAATCCGATATAGATTTACGGTCTGATTCGATGCCTCCAATCGAGAAAGTTTATCTTGATCATGCGGTTAAGGTAAATCAAGAAGCTGTGAACGCGATTAATGATGCCGATTTAGTTTTGCTGGGTCCGGGGGATCTTTACACCAGCATAATTCCTAATTTTCTCGTTCCAGAAATAAAAACCGCTATTTCTGATACACGTGCCTGCGTTGTTTATGCTGGTAATCTAATGACTAAACGTGGCGAAACATCAGGATATAAGGCTTCAAAGTTTGTTTCCGAAGTATGCCGATATTCTGGTCGTGAGACATTAGATTATTTGATACTGAACAATTCTACGCTTCCAGATGAAGTTAAATTTGCATATAAAAAGGAAAAAGCGGAGCCAGTAATTATTGATGCCGACGTGAGGAATTATGCTAATAATGTGGTCAAAAAAAACCTTGTTAAACTTGAAGGAAGGACCGTTCGACACGATCCAAAATTACTGACGGATGAAATTATGTCCTTTATAGAATTGTGTTCAAACGCTGTTACCGAGTAACTATTTCGTTCAAAGTTATTACTTCGTTTCTCTCTGGACCCGTTGAGATTAAATATATTGGCACGGCTAGTTCAGATTCCAGTATGGCAAGGTAAGTTTGGGCTTGTTTTGGTAAATCATCATATTGAGTTATTCCGGACGTAGATGTTTTCCATCCACTTAAGCTTTTGTACTTCGGGATGCATCGGCCCAACTGTTCGATATCGATAGGAAAATCAGCAATTATTTTTCCGTCCAATTCGTATTCGCAGCAAATTTTTATCTCTTCCCATTCGTCCAAAATATCTAAACGGGTTATAACAAGTGAATCAAACCCATTCAATTTTGCGGAAAATCTCCCAGCAACTGCATCAAACCACCCTACTCTGCGGGCCCTACCTGTTGTTGTTCCAAATTCTCGAGCTTGTTGACGTATTTTGTCACCTTTTGAGCCAGTTAACTCCGTCGGGAAAGGTCCTGAACCAACGCGTGTGCAGTAGGACTTATAAATTCCAGTTATTTTGGATATTTCTTTTGGAGCTATTCCGGTTCCGGTTATTGCTCCACCTATAGTTGAGCTTGATGATGTTACATATGGGTACGTTCCATGATCTAAGTCGAGTAAAGTTCCCTGGGCTCCTTCTAATATTATATTTCCATTTTGGTTCAAAAGTTCATTTGTTTTTTTCCCGACGTCAGTGATGTACGGACGTAAATGTTCATGCCAATTATCCACACTATCGTGGACATCAGTAATATTAATTGGCAATCCATCGTATATTTTTGTGATCAGTTCATTTTTTTGGTCAACGATATTCTTTAATTTGGTTTTTAGTTTTTGTGGATCTAATAGTTCCCCCATTCGAATTCCCATCCGTCCTACTTTGTCAACATATGCCGGACCAATGCCTCTGCCGGTTGTACCGATGGCTGACGAGCCGCGTTGGATTTCTTGAAGTTTGTCAAGTTCTACATGGTACGGCATTATAATATGAGCTTTGGCCGATATTATTATCTTGCCCGGTAGATTAGCATCGTGAACTTTTTTAATTTCTTCAATTAGTACATTTGGATCTACTACGACACCATTGCCTATTGCGTTAAGAGTATTGGGCCATGCGGTACCGCATGGAACCAGATGAAAAGCAAAGTTCCCATGTTCGTTGATTACTGTATGGCCTGCGTTGTTTCCTCCAGAATATCTGGTCACTAGATCTGCGTCCTTCGCTAAATAATCAATTACTTTTCCTTTCCCTTCGTCTCCCCACTGTCCACCTATAACTGCGTAAGCAGGCATTTTAGATATCTTTCATTTTAGATTAAAGCTTGATTGCATTAAACACAGTGCAAGTTCATTCGAAAGGTTATTGTTTAAACTGGCAAAGATGCCTGAAATTATAACAGCCAGTTATCGATGTAACCTGTTGGGATAATTGTTAATTACAAGGAAAATTAAACATTTCTTCTGTTGACTGTTATTACCCATTAGGAATAGAATTTTTGTTACGACTGAAAACAATTTCAAGTTTTCTGTCATTTTTTCTGTAGAA
>DBZU01000012.1:0-10367 GCA_002311285.1 Dehalococcoidia bacterium UBA1152
TAAAACATCGATTGTTCCATATTTGTTACAGGTATCCTCTACCATTGCTTTTACAGAATTGATATCCGTTACATCAAGCAAAATAAAGTTGGCTGTTCCTCCAGCCTTAGTAATAAGATTCACAGTTTCTTGCCCTGTGGTTTCATTTATTTCTGCAACAACAACAGATGATCCTTCTTTGGCAAAACGCTCACATGTAGCCCTTCCAATTCCGGAACCTCCGCCCGTTATTATCGATACTTTCTCAGGTAACCTCATGTTTTCACCTCTTGTAAATTATATTGCCCAATGGGATTATCATTAATCAAGCCACGATTTGAGTAAATAGAATTACAGATATAAATTTGTTACTTGTAATAATATACGTAAAAACTCTCAATTCGATAAAACTGACCTTCAAATAATATGTTAGAAATAATTGAAAAGCGCAATCCAAATTTAGTTGCTGCGGCGGTGGAATTACATCAATCCGGCAAGATACCCGCCGATTGTTACGTTGTAGATCTAGATACCGTTCGAAAAAATGTAAGAAAAATTAAAGATTCTGTAGATAAATTTCGGTTAAATTGTTTCGTCATGACCAAACAATTTAACCGAAACCCCTCCATGATTTCATTGTTTATAGAAGAAGGTCTCAATAAATTTGTAGCAGTAGATTATGAAGGTGCATATTTACTGCATAAGCAAGGCGCTAATGTAAGCCATGTAGGCCATTTAGTACAAATCCCAACTCACCGCACCGATGCTGTTATTAGCATGAGCCCTGAAATATGGACTGTTTACGGTTATGAAAATGCTGTTTCTATCAATAGAGCAGCGTTAAGAGCTGGAGTGAACCAGAACCTCTTACTCAAGGTAGTTGGAGAACAAGATGAAGTTTACACAGCACAGGAGGGAGGCATTCCATTCTCAGATGCAGTCGACGTGGCCAAGCAGATCGAATCTCTTTCAAACGTAAATATAGTGGGGGTAACAGGGTTCTACTGCACAACATACGATTTCGATAATAAGAAGGTTATACCTACAGAAAACATGAAATCTATTAAAGCAGCCTCTGACCTGCTCAAAAGTCAACTTGGACTAGATATTAAACATATAAATGCGCCCGGGAATTCTTCCTGTGAAAGCATGAACGTCACGTATCACATGGGCGCAACTGATACAGAACCTGGTAGCTCGCTTTGGGGAATGTGCCCACAGCAACTTTTTGGAACAGATATTGGAGAACCGGCTCAAGTATATGTATCGGAGATTTCCCACTACTCTGAAAATGTCGCTCAAGTTATTGGTGGCGGGTTCTACCCAGATGTGACTTTTGCTCCCATGATGGTTACACAGGCATTCGTTGGTAACTCAGCTGATTCAATCTTTAAAGATCCAGTAAAGGCCCAGGTCCCAACTCAAGATTGGATCGATTACTATTCTTGGTTATATCCGGAACACAAAGATCGTGCCAAAACCGGCGATACAGTTGTTTACTTTTTCAGGCCTCAGATCTTTAAAACACGATCAGCAAACGTAGCAGCAGTATCAGGAGTTGCCTCTGGATCACCGGTAGTTACGGCGATATATGACAGAAGCAGTAATCTAATATCTAATTAAACATGTCTGCGTTTTGGCGGTGATGCAATTAACGCCGCAATAGCACACAAAGCTGGCAACGGCAAAAAACTAATGATGGCTATTGTGTAACTTTCTGTAAGTTGGTAGAGCGCCCCAAATGGAAGGGGCCCCAACCCACTTGAGACAACCATACCTATAGTCGCCACTCCCATAATGGTTCCTAAATGCTTCCTACCAAAGTAATTTGGGAAAATCACAATCAATGTTGTATAGATTAAACCTTGAGTCATACCGAACAAAATACCATAAATGACTGCATGCCATAGATCTTGAATTGCGAATGTCCAAGCCATAGCACCCATTAATACTATTTGACCGGCAGCAAGTAAAAAACGATTAGCTACTTTGTCTAACAGGTAACCTGTACCAATCGTACTAAGAACTCCCGCGCCTGCAGTCAGACTGAGTATTAATGTAGCCTCAGTATTCCCAATGCCTCTTGTATTCATAATAGACATANNAGGGAAGAGGTCCCAATCCACTTGACACAACCATCCCTATAGTGGCGACGCCCATGATGGAACCTAGATGTTTTCTGCCGAAATAATTTGGGAAAATTACAATCATTGTTGTGTAGATCAGACCTTGGGTTAATCCGATTAAAATGCCGTAAATTACCGCTTGCCACAAATCGTAGATAGCCAACGTCCAGAGCATGGCAGCCATTAGTATTATTTGGCCAATAGCAAGCAGCAGACGATTAGGGATTCTATCCAAAAGATATCCTGTTCCGATTGTACTCAGTACTGCAGCTCCGGCAGTTATACTTAGAATTAAAGTTGCCTCCGTATTCCCAATGCCTCTAGAGTTCATGATGGATATATGGTGGAACGTCAAGCCGGTGCCAATTAAGGAACCGGCTGTTCCCGCAAATATTAATAGCCAAAAAGCTTTTGTTTTCATGGCTTCTTTAGCAGTCCAGTTTTCCTCATCTAACAATGTTGGCGGATCTTTTGTCTTTATCAGTTTCACAGTACCAATATCTGGCTTTAATCCGACCGATTCGGGGCTACGGCGAACAAGGAGGATCGCAGGGGGTATTAACACAATCCATATTGCAATACCAAGTATCATCCATGTATCTCTCCATCCATTGTTTACAATAAGGATATATATTAATGGCGGTAAAACCATCTCTCCAATCGGTGATGCCAAAGAAGTGATTGCTATAGCTTTACCTCGAAGTCGAACAAACCAAACATTAACTGTACTAGTGGCCACCATAGCAAGTGCTGTTTGTCCTAAGCTTCGAATCCCCCAAAAACCAAAAAAAAGGTGCACTGGGTGTGAGACATGTCCCATTAATAAAGTTGCTAACCCAAAGAGTCCCGCAACCACAGTCAAGACAACACGAGCACCAAACTTATCAAATGCCCTGCCTGCAATAACTGCTCCTACAAACGCACATATTGATCCCGCACTATATACAGCTGAAACTGTCGTTCGTGACCAACCTGTATCATGGATTATTGGATCTACAAATACGGCGACAATAAAGGTTTGTCCAGGGCCAGACATAAACATTCCAAGCGAGGCCACAGCGACGATTACCCATCCATAGTTAAATGGAATGGAATTGATCCATGAATGATTCGGGCCAGATTTACGTCTTGAAAAGATCAAATAGCTATTTATCTAATACCACATGCTTTTATCAACAATATTTATCAGTCGTTCACCCTTTGCAAAGCGTCTCGCATTTTCAAGTAGTATCTTAAATTTACGCTCGTTGACATCTCCTCCTGCTCCATCTTCTTTAGCAGCGACATGAGGAGTTAAGATAACATTTGAGAGATTCCACAATTTGTGGTTTTTCGGTAGCGGTTCAGTGTCATAAACGTCTAAACCTGCCCCAGCAATTTTACCTAATTCTATGGCTGAAACAAGATCATCAAGGTCAGTAGTTTTACCTCTGCCAATGTTTATGAAATATGCCGATGGTTTCATTAGGGAGAATACGTCTAAATTAAAGAAAGATTCATTTTTTGGCGTATGCGGCATAGTAACAATAATAAAATCGCCTTTTCCAATCACTTTCTCGTATTCATCCGGTGTAACGAGCTCGTCCACCGAGTCTGGCGCCATTAAAACTCTTGGATCAATGCCAATAATATGCATGCCAAAGCTTTTACAGTGTTTCGCGGTTTCACTTCCTATTCCACCAACGCCAAATATTATCGCAGTTGCGTCAGGCAGATAGACAAACGGTTTATCATTAGCTTCAACATCGTATGACCGTTCAGATTGAGCTTTCAAGTATCCAGTTATGCCGCGTGACAAGCCTAAAACATACATCATTATGTGAGCACTTATATGGTCATTATAAACTCCCCGAAAGTTTGTTACAGTTACCGAACTTTCAGTTAACCGGTCGTAGTAAAAACCGGGCGGCGGAGCAGCATGATGCGCCTGTATCCATCTAAGTTGTTTTGCTTTTGTGAGCAATTTATTGGGTACAAATCCAAAGGCAGCGTCTGCATCACTAATCTGTGCCTTAGCTTCATGATCATCGTTTGTAACAATCACATTAAATTCTGCCAACTCTACATCTAATTTTTCTGCCCAACTTTTTTGTAAGGGTGAAAGTGTCGGCATCAAAATGAGTTTATACATGAAAAAGGTTTCCTTATGGGATTTGTATAACCTATTGTAAATAAAAGCACTGGGGGCCGGTATTTGTAAATTACGTAATTTCTAATCATAATCACATTAATATTATTATTTATGATGTGTATAGGCATAAATGCGTATAAGGTAATAAAAAGGGACAACCACGAAAAGATTGGGGGCAAAATGCGATTAAAAGATAGATTGGCGATAGTAACGGGCGGAAGCTCGGGGATTGGGCGAGCGATTTCGATAACTCTTGCAAGCGAAGGAGCTCATGTTATCGTGTCAGATATCGATGAAACTCCTAAACGGGGTAAATATCATGAAAAAAATACAACTACTCCTACCGCTGAAGAGATAATTAAGTCAGGAGGGCAGGGCACCTTTCTAAAATGCGATATGTCAGACGACCAGCAAATAAAAAAACTGGTGGCTAAAACTATTGACCAACACAAACGATTGGACATCTTGGTAAACAATGCTGGGATCTGCTTCACTACCGACAGTCAAGATACCACCACTGCGGCTTTTGACAATCTAATGGACATAAATTTACGAGGGGTCTTTTTAGCAAGTAAATATTCACTCCCTCATATTAAGAAATCTAAAACCGGCAGAATCATAAATATAGCATCCGTACATGCGTTTAATGGTGGCGGTGGCCCAGCATATGCCGCAAGCAAAGCAGGTGTTGTAAACCTAACTAAGGATACTGCAGTGGAACTGGCTCCACATGGCGGTACAGTTAATGCAATATGTCCCGGGTACATCGAAACAGCAATCCAGGACGATCTTACAGAACAGGATATAATCGAATCGGCAGAAAAAACCCCCCTTCCACGCTTAGGGTTGCCAAAAGATATCGGACTTGCAGCTTTGTTTCTTGCATCTGATGACGCTGAGTGGATAACGGGTATATCTTTAATTGTTGATGGAGGACTATTAGCACCGTTACCAGTGAGTTGAATTTAACCTGATAGCTAAAGTAGAGAGATGCCTGATACTCCGACTACTATCATTATCACAGCAAATGATCTCTGAATGAGTGAGTCCCTGTCTAAAGGTTCAGCCAGTATTCTTATGTAAGTTAAACTGAGCAGAGCAGCAAGCAATACGGTAAACAAGGGCCGGGTAGACATAACAGCAGTTGCTAGTGATACAGGGCCTTTATCAATTGCAACTGTAGAAAACCATAATGCGCCAAATGCTAGCACTCCTTCGCTAAAAATTATTATTGAAAGCCCCTTTACGTTTTTTATGAACATTATGGTTTCTTTGGCTGTTTTTGCGGTAATTGGTAAAAGCATTAAGGGAATCGCAGTACCTATTCCTCGGTATGCAAAAACATTCCAAAATGACATTTCATCTAAAGCGACTTTTGTTAGGCTCAGACCTGCTCCAAAAAACACGCTCGCTACAATCATCACAAAGAACCATACTCCCACACTTGCAGTTCCAGCCCCAGTTCTTTTTAATGAAATTAGGACCGCCCCTAAAACAGTGACCAAAATGGCCAACCATTGCCAAATGGTTAAATTTTCCTTTAGAAATATCACAGCAATGATCGCTACAAAAACGGGAGCGGTCTGGTATACCGAAGCCACAACTGAAGCATCTTGATTCCTTAACGCCATAAACATAAGTTGAAGTGATATCCCGGTTAACAAACCGGAGCTGCAGGCTATTAATATGTGAAGTGTTGAATAGGAGTCAAAACCTACAAATGCTATTGGTATAAGCGATCCCGGAAGCTGCAGTGCTCCGGCAAATATCATAAATGTCCGCGTGCTTGGCGAATGCTTTTCTATGACTATTTTGTCGAGTATTCCTACGCCAGCAAAACCAATTGCCGATACAATAGCAGCGAAAACCCAGTCCATTAATTACCTATCTTAGTCATACTGGCTATCCATGCCGATGCGCCGTCTGAATGTGCGGTGGTTTCATATATAGTTTGACGAATCGAGATATCTGTCCATCCTTTGGCAAAGATTTCTTTTATCTCATGGCGAGTGATACGTCTCGGACCATCAACTCCAGGTTCGAATTCATTCCAAGCTATTATATGGCAACGGCCTTCTGGACTAACTATTCTTTCCAAAACTTTCCGGTATTTATTTCTAGCTATATCGCTAAACCCATGAAAGACGCCCGAGTCCAAAATAGTATCAAACTGCACATTTTGAAAATCATATTCAAGTAAGTCAGCACAAATCAATTTGAGTTCGGCCTTATTTGCATCAGCTTTAAGCTTAGCGATTTCTATCGCTTTAGAAGAAACATCGATCCCGACAACTTCAAATCCCTGCTTGGATAAAATAATTGCATTCTCCGCAGTACCACATCCAAGGTCAACAACCTTGCCTTTGAACTCACCGTTGTCCAACAAGTCCATAACAGCTTTTTGTGGCCTGTCAATCTCCCATATTGGGCTTTCGTCAAGGTAAATTCGTTGAAAAAAATCTATCTGTTTACTTTTTGATCTGTTCATAACTCATCCCAGCTTAATTTTCCCTGATATTCACCTAAAATAAACACAAATATGTTCTGTTTTAAGGCTAAATCGTAGAGGGCGGCGTACTATTTAATTGTCAGTGCTTTCGCTGGATTTTCCACAAATAACGAGTCAATTTGGCCTTGAGAATACCCCTTATATTTCATTCTTGGAATTATTTGAGATAGTAAGTAGAAATATCCGTGTCCGCCGTACTTAAATAACCTGTCTTTAGTACATATATCATGTGCTACGACTATCTTATCCTGATAACCTTGATCCATTATCCATGCTATATCCGCTATTCGCTTTGCGTCATTCGGCATGTCTATGTCTACATTACCATTGTAATAATGCTGTTCGCGGCCAAATAAGTCCCATTCCATATACACTCCAGCTTTAGCTATAGCCATTAAAGTGTCTTTTTTAAACACAGTCCTATCTAAATGCCCGATTATCGTATGGTATAAATCCGTACCCACTTCATCCAGTACATCCAATATCTCTAAAGGTGCAGTCTCATCACGGCCTGGGTGTATCAGTAAAGGAAAGCCGGTAATGCTTTGAGCTCTTCCAGCCGCTCTTAACACTTTACGTTCATTATCTGTAAGAGGCCAGGAACATCCAATTTCGCCTATAATTCCAGCTTTGATTCGATCCGGCCCATCATATTCACCGGAATCTGTTACCGCATCCAATCCATAAGTTAAGTCAGACACAATTTTAGCCTCTATGTCCTCTTCAGTTTTAGCATTCATTTCTTTTGGGTGAGCCACATCAACATAATGGCCTGAACCCATAACGATATTTAAGCCGGTTTTTCGGGAAATCGTTGCTAATGCTGAGGGATTGCGACCTATATCCGGGATAGTAACGTCGACTAACGTTCCACCACCGAAATCTTTATAGTAGTTTGCTTCAATAATCGCATTCTCCACGTCAGATATTAGATAGTTGTCTTCATTGGGAGCAAAATGGTACCTAACCAAGCCTACATTTTCCTGCGATAACGTCTCGTGGTATATATCAGCTACTTTTGATACTCCGGGTACTGTTGACATATGAGGTAACACTTCAGTTAAGTCTATAATCAAGTGTTCATGGGTCAATGTAATTCCCAGTGCAGACGGATTTACTGCCCCTAAAACTGTTTGCACCATTCCCGATGGTACTTTTCCCATATTCATATTATGTCCTTAGCTGTTTTCAAGTTTGATACTATTTAGATACGTAAGTTTACATATGTCTTTCACTAAATCAACAATGTAACTTATCATTCAGTTGTAATCTGCAAGGAATTACATAAATAAAACAAGTCGAATACAAGATGAGCGACTCATACAATAAAAGCAAATCGTTATATAACAGGGCTTCAAAATCCTTAGCTGGCGGTGTTAGCAGTCAAATTCGATTAACTGACATGCCTACTCCCTTATTCTTTGAACAAGGATCTGGGGCCAAACTCTGGGACGTAGACGGTAACGAATACATTGATTATGTACTTGGACAAGGACCTAATATTTTTGGACACGCACCTGAGTTTTTGCACAAGAGAGTAACCGAAGACATAAAACAGGGGATTATTTTCGCAGGACAACACCAGTTAGAAATCGATGTTGCTGAATCAATCAAAGAAATTGTCCCTTGCGCTGAATTGGTAAGATTTGCCAGCTCAGGATCTGAAGTGACTCAAGCTGCTATTCGGCTTGCTCGAGCTTATACAGGCAAAAATAAGTTCATAAAATTTGAAGGTCATTACCATGGCTGGATAGATTCTGTACTTTACGGAGTCGCTCCAGATACAGATCAGCTTGGCTCAACAGCACCAGGATCTCAGGGATTATCGCTAGGTTCAAAAGAGGAAATCGTAATTTTGCCTTGGAATGACACTCAGGCTTTAGAGGAAGTGATTAAAAAGCAGGGCAGTGAAATAGCTGCAGTAATAACTGAACCCATAATGTGTAACACAAATTGCATACTCCCCAAACCCGGATACCTGGAAAATATGAGATCTCAATGCACAAACAATGATATTGTTCTTATCTTTGACGAAGTTATAACGGGTTTTCGAGTGGCACTTGGTGGCGCACAGTCATATACCGGAGTTACGCCGGATCTGGCAACGTATGCAAAAGCCATGGCAGGCGGTTACCCAGCAGCAATGTTTTGCGGCAAGAAAGAAATAATGAGTCAACTTGAGGATTCATCTGTAATTCATGCTGGTACATTAAATTCGAATGTGATTGCAATGTCCGCAGCCGCAGAAACTATAAAAGCTTTACAACAAGAAAACGGTGAACTGTACAGGAAAATGTATGCAATTGGTGATGAACTAATACAAGGCATTAAAGACATTGCTGCAACTTATGAAATTAACTTGTCAGTACAAGGTATCGGGACTGTTTTTAACACATCATTCACTTATAAATCTGCTATCACAAACTACGAAGAACACCTGAAATACACGGATGTCGAGACTTTTAAAAAGTTCAGAGCTGACCTGCAAAACAATGGTGTCAGAATCACCAGCAGGGGTACATGGATGTTATCAACAGCACACACGGTTGATGATATTAAAAAGACCCTTCACGCGGTTGAAACTGCAATAAAATCTTTATAGTGTTGATATATATAGCGTAACCCTTCACTTTTAAGCCGGCAAGCAATAGCATCAATATCTTCTGTACTTATTCCACAAGCTACCAGAATGAAAGATCAGCCAAGCAGCGGCATAAATGCCACTCCAACCGTGCCTGGGCCAGTGTGGACTCCCATTGCAGGGGTTAACTCAGCAATATATTCATCAACTAATAGCGTGCTCGCCTTCAAAGATTCAACAACCTGATTAGCTTGTTCCAATGCATCCGCATGCATTACGCATGCTTTAATCTTTTTACTAACAACATGATTGGAAATTAATTCGGTCATTAAATCTATAGCATCTAACTCAGTTCTATGAATCCCATGCCTAATTATTTCGCCTTGTCTCATTTCAAACAGTGGCTTTAAGCCGAGCATGTTTGCTCCCAGATATGCAATGCCCGGAACTCTACCGCCTTTCCAGAGATAATAAAGAGTGTCCACATAGGCTAGCAGCCGAACCTGTCCTGCTGCTGCTTTTGCAGCACGTTCAACTTCATCTATGGACTCTGATTGCATCGCAGCTTTACATGCTTCCAATACAATCAGTCCTTCGCCGCCTGCAGCACTACCAGAATCCAATAGTCTCACATCCGCAGGGTTTGATTGTTCTTCCAAAAAAGTGTTTATTGCAACTTTTGCTGAATTGATTGTGCCACTGAATTTAGGTGAGACAGTTATGCATAAAATAGATTCAAATTTATCCGCCGCATCAACAATTGCTTTATAAAACTGATCTGGGGAAGGGGCTGACGTAGAAAATGAATGCGAACCGGATTTCAACTTTTTATATATATCAGAAGTTGAAATATCAACTTGGTCTAAGTAAGGAGTTTCATCGATTATTATTGACAAGGGAACAACAGTAGGTTTAAGGAAAGGCAATTCGGAAGGAATGGACGCGGCGCTGTCTACAATTATTCCCACCTTGGGAATATTCATATTTTGCGTCGAAACGGCAATTTCTCCGATGCACTTCTAACAATTTGACCAGGAGTTT
>DBZU01000012.1:10418-12804 GCA_002311285.1 Dehalococcoidia bacterium UBA1152
TAACAATTTGACCAGGAGTTTTATCAAACAATGCTGGGGACAGAAGGATGGCTATAGAGATCATTGCAAATGCGAATACTGCTAATGCGCCAATGCCACTTTTGTACACAAGCCAAGCTAACACCACGACGGACGGAGTCGTAATCGCCAACACAGCTAAACGAACAGTCCTTCTTCCCACACGGAAAAACAATATGGTTGCTATAGCCATGATCAAGAAAATAATAGCAGCGGTACTGTCTATCTCCTGCAATGTTAATCCGATTCTGTTGGCTGATTGATTAAATAATTCCTGTTGGTTGTAGAAATATAAAAACCAATAAGCTAAGAACGGTATTGGCAACACAGTTAATGAAGCCATCAGCCAATCATTTCGAGCGACCCTCGAAACAATTCTAATCACAACCCACATAGATAGGGCGATATAGGCCAAAGATACTATATAGATCGGTATGTCCAGAGGCAAAGATCCTCTGGTTAATACACCCCAGGCTCCATAACCAACGGCGCTCATAGCTAAGCCCCAAGATATAAGTGGTATCAATATACAATAACCTAACCAAGGAAAAGTCCATGTAGGCCTTCCTGCTCTCCAGCCTAAAACACTGATGATCAACGCAACTGAAAGCATTACCGCAACTATTACTGGTTCAGTCCAAACATGTAGAGCAAACATCAGAGACAGTAATATGTGGGGCAAAGAGCCTAAGAAAGCATGCCGCCAGGATCTGCGACTATGGACTTCGTACAAGCCCTTTGCTATTGCATCTGATTTACCGAGCTCATATGTAGCTTGAGTTAAAGCCGCATCAACGGACAATCCCTTATCTACCAAATCCTGAGCCCTATCTTCGATGTGAGCTTGTAACTCGCTAATGATTTCAGTTTCTTGCAAAGGCTCAAGATACAATTCAGAAGTAACACTTTCTAAAAATCTATTTGGATTTGATCTCATTTATTAAACGTGCCGCAGTAACTAAAATGTAATTAATTATTTTCTGGCTGGGCGATTAAATTAATTGCCTGTGTGAACTGGTTCCATTCAGAAATCATGGAGCTTAAACGTTTTTTTCCTATATTCGTTATACGATAATATCGTCGATTTTGACCATTGCCGGATCTTGCCCAATAGCCTGTAACCAAACTTTCTTTTTCCAGTCGATGTAAAGCAGGATATAGAGTTCCCTCTTTAAAGTTCAAATACCCACTACTTTTATAAGATATCTCTTTGGCCAACTGGTACCCATACATTGGCTTCCTTGATACTAGTGATAATAGCACTGTCTCAGTACTGCCTTTTAGCAACTCTTTACGATATAACACTTACTGCTCCATTAGTTTATAAAACTATGTGCTCATTCTCTTTCCAAAATATTTTTCTAACACATAAAATCAAATTATACCGTTAAAACCTATTTCTGACTTAATTTATTCAAAAATCTTGTTATAAATACTTGTTATAAATAAAGGTAGAATTAAACTGTCATCAAACAAAACGTAACACGAACATGGCAAAATATGGAGAATATTAATGAGTCTAAGCGACCGTAAAGTCAAAAGACTTAATCAAATGCATGACTTATCTCCGGATCAACTTAACAAAAATACCAAGTTGATTGATACGGCTTTGAATTTCTTATGCAAAGCAGGGTATTTACGAGTAGATACCCCAGTGATTGAAGATTCTGGCCTCTTCATCCGTAAAGGCGGAGGGGAATTAATGGGCCTTGTCTGCACTTTTTTGGATAGTAGAGGTCACCGCGTAAGTTTAAGACCTGAATTCACATCTTCGATTATCAGATTATATTTAGAACAAAGCAATAATACTTCTAGTAAAACAAAGTGGAGTTATGCGGGTCCAGTATTTAGATACCGCAGTCACGGTCAAATGATGTTAGAGCAATTTACGCAGGTTGGAGGAGAAATTATTGGAAAAAGCGGCCCGGAAACTGATGCAGAGTTGATTGCAACGGCGTACAAAGGGCTTATTGAACTAGGAATTGATAATCCTGTTATGAAAATAGGGCATGCAAAATCTCTGATGTATTTTTTTAATACGTTTGAGATCTCAGAGTCGGCCAAACAGTTTATTAAAAGCAACTTATGGTCTATTCGCTCAGGCAAAACCAATCGAGAAGAGTTAATGCAGCGAGCAATTGATTCGGGACTAACTGACGAAAATAATTCAATTTCCAGCAATATCGATTCCAGCCAAACATTGGTAGAGTTAGAATCACTCTCGAAAGATCAGGTTAATAACCCATTGGGCCGTAGAACTCCATCAGAAATAATTAGTCTTTTAGAGGAAAAAAGGATGGCTAAAAATGACATGGCAGAGTTTTCCAGTGCGTTGGATTTTGCCTCGAAACTTCTGGCTATTAATGGA
>DBZU01000012.1:12823-30311 GCA_002311285.1 Dehalococcoidia bacterium UBA1152
AAGCAGGTAAAAGAGTTGATTCGGTTTGAAGGATTAGCCGAAGAAACAATGCAACCTTTAGAAGTCTTACTAGACGAACTTAAAAAGGTAGATGTACCTATCAAAAACATGGGTTTAGATTTTGGTATGGCTCGAGGAATAGCATATTACACTGGTATGATCTTTGAATTAAATTGCCCCAACAGTGAATTTTTATTGGGAGGCGGCGGAAGATACGATCAACTTGTAGCCAATCTAGGTGGTGTTGAGACTGATGCTTTGGGCTTCGCTTACAACATAGATGCAATTAATAAATCCTCCAGATAATTACTTAGTAGACAAATATAGGCTTATATTGAAATGATACGTTTTGGAATACCCAGCGACGGAGCACTCCATAAAGACACAATTGAATTTTTATTTAATTGCGGCCTAGAGATACGCAGGTCAAACCCTAGAAGTTACACAGGGGAAATTATTAACAACCCTGAAGTAATAGTTCATTTTCAAAGAGCTCGGGATATTACTCTAATGATTGAAAACGAAAGTATAGATATAGGTATAGTTGGATATGACCGTTACATGGAGTCAAAAGATCCTCAAATAGATACTGAATTGCTAGTTAAAAAACTAGGCTTCGGGCAGTGTAAGTTATCCCTTGCCGTGCCCGAAGCTTGGCTGGATGTCTCCAATTTAGCGGACCTTTCTGAGGTTGCCATTCAATTTAGAGAACGCGGTATGGAGTTAAAAATTGCGACAAAATTTCCACGTTTAGTGGAAAGACATATGGTTGAAAGAGGGTTGAATTACTTTTCGCTTATGTCAACGAGCGGAACCTTGGAAGCAGTTCCGGCGTTGGGATACGCTGACCTAATCGCAGACATTATATCTTCTGGCAACACAATCAAACAAAATAACCTTAAAACACTTAAGGGCGGTGATATTATTGCTTCTCAGGCATGCCTAATCGGTAATCGATCCTCATTAACGGATGAACCAAACAGTATGTCAGAATACAAGAGTATCATCCGCGCCATTGAGTCATACTTAAAATCTAAAGGTAAACCCTCAGATGCCTAATTTGCCCACACACATTGGACTCGCTTGGGATGCAAAACACCAAATGCAAAGTTCAGTACTGAGTAATAACTTAGGCCAATATCTACTTGGCAGCACGGCTCCTGACATCAGAGTGATAACAAAACAGCCAAGATCTGATTATCACTTTGTTGACTTAGATTTTTTATCAATCGGTGATGGAGAAAAAGGTTTATTTAATTCGTTCCCAGAGTTATCTAATGCAAAACACTTGATTCCAGAACAAACTGCATTTGTAGCAGGGTATTTAAGTCACCTCGTAGCTGATGAGACATGGATAACAACGATGTACAGAAATTACTTTTCTAGTGACCATTTGTTTGATTCAACAGTGGAGGCTAAATTATTTGATCGGGTAGCACAGCTGGGAATGGATAAGGAGATCAAGGATCTAATTCACTCATTAATCCCAAGAATCGATTGTGAGTTTAAATTGTTTGATTTAGGCCCGATCTCAACAGAAAACATGCTTAGCTGGAAAAGCTGGGTTATAGAGTTTTTATCGGAGGGTAATGCATTCAGCTGGGAACGCATTCGAAACCAAGCATCCCGGATATCAAAAAATAATTCATCCCACCCAATTCATGATTTGTCAGAAAGGTTCATTGCAGATACTAATAAAGGCATACAAATGTTATTTGCAAATGTCCCTCGCTCCGCAATCATTGGTTATAGGAGCACTGCAATACGAAATATAGTTAAAACAGTATCAGGATACCTCTCTTGAAAATAGTCAAAGGATTAAAAGCGGCTAAATTAGAAATATCCAAGAATAAGGGTCTGTCAAGGGACCAGGATTCGACTTGGCACATTAAAAACCAGAAAATCGTCAAGAGGATTTTAGAACAAGTAAAAAATGAGGGCGACTCAGCTCTCAAATATTTTTCAAGCACCTTAGACAAAATAGATCTAGATCAAATTGAAGTTAGTTCTAAACAGATGGATGAATCTGTTGAAAATATTCCTAACGATTTATTGCAAGCAATAGTTAAGGCATCTGAGAGAATCCTGGCATTTCATAAAAACTCAATGCCAGCTGATTGGACAGACACAAAATATGGATATGGATCAATTATCAGGGCAGTAGAAAGAGTAGGTATTTACATACCCGGTGGAACGGCACTATATCCATCAACAGTATTGATGACCGCCATACCGGCTAAAGTAGCAGGCGTCGATGAACTTATAATGTGCACTCCAACTAAAAACGGGGCGCCTCACCCTTACATTTTAGCCGCAGCCAAGATATCAAACGTAGATCGTGTTTTCAGCATAGGCGGTGCTCAAGCTATTGCTGCCATGGCGTATGGTACTGAAACTGTACCTAAAGTCGACTTAATTTGTGGGCCAGGCAATGTATTCGTGACTTTAGCAAAAAAACAGGTTTTCGGTGATGTCGGAATTGATGGAATATTTGGTCCGACTGAGACTATGATTGTAGCTGATGAAAATGCAAATTCGGAACTATGTATGTATGATCTAATAGCACAAGCAGAGCATGATCAACTATCTATTCCAATCTTAGTGACAGATTCAGAAAAATTGGGAACTATAATTAACGACTCCTGGAGAAACATTGTGTCCGGGCTGGATCGAGAATCTATTATATGTGCTTCGATGCAAAACAGAGGTTTGATAGCCATAGTTGATAATTTAATTGAGGCAATAGATTTAGTGAACTCATTTGCACCAGAGCATGTCAGTTTGGTTACCAAAGACCCACAAGAACTGATCCCATATATCCGTAATGCAGGGATGGTGTTTGTTGGAGAGAACTCACATGAAGTGTTAGGTGATTACGTTGCGGGGCCAAGTCACGTAATGCCTACATCTAGTTCAGCTCGTTATAGTTCAGGACTCGGAGTAGAATCCTTTATCAAACACATACCGATAGTAGATTTTGGATATAAAACTGCAGCACCGTTAAACGAAATTGCGTCTGTGATAGCTAGAGCCGAAGGACTTACAGCTCATGCTTTGGCGGCAGAAATGAGAATGAAAATTAATGACTAGAATATTGTTAAAGTTCGATAGTATAGAAACTTGGTCATAAAAATGAGTGTAATTGAAAGACTAATAAAGCCACATTTAATTAAGGTACAGACTTATAATCCTGTGGACCCGCCAGAGCTATTGGCAGAAAAAGCGGGAATACCTACGGACAAAATAATTAAACTTAATGGTAATGAAAATCCTAAAGAGCCGTCTGGCCGAATTAAACAAGCTGTTGCATCCGCAGCTTTTAATATTTATCCAGATCCGTTACAGAGAAAGGTAAGAAAATCTTTAGCAAAATACACTAACATGGCTCCTGAGTACATTATTGCTGGTGCAGGAAGCGATGAACTGATTGATCTCCTTTTTCGACTTTTCATTTCGCCAGGCGACAAGATTCTTGACTTTGAGCCAACTTTCGCTATGTATGGGTTTTGTGCGCGGATAGCTGGTGGATCTGTATCCATGGCCCCGCGAAATAATAACTTTGATATTGATATAGATGCAGCTAAAGATTTAATAGACGAAAAAACAAAAATCATATTTTTGAGTTCGCCAAATAATCCAACTGGCAACATGGCAACAAGGCACCAAATTGAAGATCTATTACAAACAGGACTATTGGTAGTCGTTGATGAAGCTTATTTCGAGTTTTGTCAAAAAACTGTTGCTGACATGATTTCACAATACGAGAATCTCGTTGTTTTAAGAACCATGAGTAAGTGGGCAGGTCTGGCAGGATTGAGAATTGGTTACGGTATTATGTGTCCTCAATTAGTCAACCATATAATTGATGTTAAGTCTCCTTACAATCTTAGTATTACTTCTGAAGCTGCTTTAATAGCCGCATTAGAGGAAACGGATTCGTTAATGATAGAAGTAAAAAAGATAGTAGCGGAGCGAGAACGAATGTTCAACTTGCTAAATGAAATAAATGGCATCGAACTATTTGCTTCTGACGGCAACTTCATTTTATGTGAATTTAATGACGGAATGGTTGGCCATGTTTACGAAGGCTTGGCAAATCGTGGAATTTTTGTACGGAGATTTGACTCGCCAAGACTCGCTAATCATTTTAGAATATCTATCGGAACACCTGATCAAACTGACCAATTAATTTCGGCAATCAAGGAGTTAGTATAGTCCGATGTTAAAACGGAGTTCGGAACAAAATAGAAAAACGGCAGAGACGAAAATCAAGGTCAAGATGGATATCGACGGTACTGGCGAATATGACATAAACACCGGAAATGGTATGTTCGACCATCTCTTAGCGCAACTGTCTAAACATGGTTTGATCGATCTATATGTTAGATCTGAGGGGGATACTGAAATTGGTTGGCATCATCTAGTAGAAGACACTGGGATAGTAATTGGGAAAGCGCTAAAAGACTGTGTTGGGGACGGCACCGGCATTAACAGGATAGCTCATGCCTACGCTCCACTGGATGAATCATTGGCTAGAACTGTAGTTGATTTTTCAGGCAGAGGATACGCTGTTTTAGATTTGATGTTAGGCGATATCGACATGGGCGATTTGCCATCAGATTTAGTACGCCACTTTTTGGAAAGCTTTGCTAGAGAAGCCGGATGCAATCTTAATATTCAGGTTTTATCCGGACTGAACAACCACCACAAAGCCGAAGCGTCATTTAAAAGCATGGCGAAGGCAATTAAATATGCCTTAACTATAGACGAGCGTCAAACAGGCAAAATACCTTCAACTAAAGGGACAATTTCAGATTAACGAAACAGTTACGCTGTCCTGAGCTATAGAGATTGCTATTAGGGATTATATGTGGACGTAAGTCGTTTAGTTATCGGGTGAGGCCATTTCAAAACTATATTGCTCAATGACGGGGTTAGCTAAAAGTTTTTGGCACATATCTTCAACTTCTTCTGATGCTTGCTTAACATCATCGGTCGACAAATTAACCTCTATATATTTTCCGAACCTAACACTGTCCACGATATCGAATCCAAGCGAATGAAGTCCGTTTTTCACGGTTATGCCTTCAGGATCATTAACCGTTGGCTTCAAAGTTATGTAAATCTTAGCTGAGATCAATTTTCTATGGGTGTTGCCATTCTGGGGCGTTTGGAGAATTTTCGTGCGCCGCAATAAATTCCCGGATTCGCAATTCATCAAACTCATCAAATGTGTCTAGATAATTCCAGGCAACTAAAGCAATTCTGCTTTCCATTAGTGAGTAGGGCGAAAGAATAATTTTCCTCCCTAACTTTGTAACCGTCTTTAACTGATCCACTAAATCAGGACACGTTTCTGGGCAATTGTAATGTATTCTTATACCCCCATGTTCAATGTTATGAATCAAGATTTCATCTGGTAATTCTTCCTCATAAATACCCCACAGAGCAGGAGCCAGTACTTCTGTGTCATATTCAAATGAGGCTCCCATCGCTGTACTATAATGCCATCCAGATGTAGCAGGATACGAATTGTAAGCCGGGTGGGTATCCGATTCACCAACATGATCTCTGCCTTGGCTTGGATATCTAGTGCCCGGCATATCGCCATTATTGGAAGAGGTCGAGGTAGAATTTTGTGCGAATGGCAATCCAGGCAAAAACAATGCGACAATAAAAGCCAATGCTATTAGGACAATAAATCCAAAACCTATCGATTTCCACCAATTGCGTTTTGTTGAATGCCGTGCTCGTCTAGCAGCGCGTACTTGACTGGCAGTAAGTCGTTTAGGTTTTTTTGGTTTATTGTCCGACACCATAATATACGATTAATTCCTAATACAATTATGAAAGTTGAATTCTATACGAATCTTACATATTTTTAACGGATTTTTAGACCTGTTAAGCGTTGAAATGCAAGCAGAAATCGTTCTCTGGTTTTCTCTACAATATCTGAAGGCAAACTAGGCGCAGGAGGTTCATGGTTCCAGCCCTGCCCATTTAGCCAATCTCTTACAAATTGCTTATCAAAGTTAGGTAATGATTTGCCTGGTTCATAAAATTCAGCATCCCAAAACCTGCTCGAATCGGGAGTGAGGAATTCATCAATTAAAGCTATATTGTTATCTATATAACCAAACTCCATTTTAGTGTCAGCAATGATAATTCCTTTGTCTTCCGCATATTTTCTTCCAAATTCATACAGCAAAAGTGTGTAATCTCTTAATTCGCGAGTTACATCGACTCCGACCATATCTTCCATTTGTTTAATGGTTATTGGCTCGTCATGTCCTTCTTCAGCTTTAGTTGTAGGCGTAAATAGAGGTTCAGGAAAACGATCACCTTCTTTCAAATTTGATGGCATATCAAGCCCACCAACGGTTCCTTCACTTAAATATTCCTTCCATGCCGAACCAGTGATGTAACCTCTAACCACACACTCGACATCTATCCGGTCAGCTTTACGAACCACCATTGCACGTCTAGCTATCTCCTTATCTAAATCCAGATCTGTACGATCCATGGCAAACTGTTCTAAATGATTGGGTATCAAGTTTTTAGTCAGGTCAAACCAAAATAGTGACATTTGTGCCAACACCGCTCCCTTATCAGGAACTCCATTTGGAAGAACAACATCGAAAGCGGATATTCTGTCTGTTGCTATCATTAAAAAATGGTCATCTCCAAATGAATATGTGTCTCGGACTTTGCCTGAATAGACAGGGTTGGGCAAATCGGTTTTTATTACGGTCGCCATATATTTATTTTCCTTTTATTATCTGATACCAGCGTTTTTAAAGGTCTCATTGATATACCTGGTATAGTGATTGTAATCAAATATTTCTTGCAAACGATCGACTCCTAAAGCATTGATCACTTCAGATTCTTGTAATGCAAGGTCATATAATTCTAGATTTTCATCGAGTGCTCTCTGAGATATGCGTTGGACGATTTTATAAGCTTCCTCTCGTTTCGAACCAGCCTCCACCAAAGACAATAGTAGGCCTTGAGAAAATACAACGCCATGCGATTGTTCGAGGTTTAATTTCATCCGATCAACGTGAACGGTCATATTGCTAATTACATGCGTCATCAAGTCAAGTATATAGTCAAGTGCAATACATGAATCCGGTAATATTATCCTTTCATTTGAAGAGTGACTAATATCTCTTTCATGCCATAGGGCCACGTTTTCCATTGATGTAACCGCATGTCCCCGAATTAGCCGGGCCAGTCCACAGATTCTCTCGGTTAATTCTGGATTTCTTTTGTGTGGCATTGAGGAAGATCCGGTTTGTCCAACTCCAAAAGGTTCTTCAACCTCTCTTATTTCGGTTCTTTGTAAACCCCTTATTTCCGTAGAAAATTTTTCAAGGGATCCAGCAATTTGGGCTAACGTAGTTACAAACTGTGCATGCCTATCTCTTTGAATAACCTGGTTTGAAAATGGTGCAACTTCTAATCCAAGTTGTTTGCAAACTGAATTTTCAATCGAAGGAGGAACCGTAGCATGTGTTCCAACAGGACCAGACAACTTACCAACTGAAATCATATCCTTAGCGCTTACCAACCGAGATCGATGTCGCCTCATTTCATCCCACCATATCGCTAACTTTTGTCCAAAAGTAATCGGTTCAGCATGGACTCCATGAGTTCTACCCATCATTAGGGTATTCTTATATTTTGAGGCTGTTGAGTATAGCACCTCCGTTAAACGGTCAACTTCAGATAACAATAGTTCGGCTGAATCCCGAAGTTGCATGGCAGTCGCAGTGTCCCAAACGTCAGATGTAGTTAATCCGTGGTGAAGCCATCTTCCTTCTCCTCCAAGATGGGCAGTCATAGATTTTAAGAAAGCAGTCATGGGATGCTTGGTGTCTTTTAAAACCTCATCCAAAATAGAGATGTCATAGGTCGACTTACTTAACTTTTCCAAATCAGATTTGGGGATCAAACCTTCATCAGACCAAGCCTTGCATGCGGCTTTTTCGATTAACAGCCACCTATCATATGACGCCGTTTGGGTCCAAATTGAACCCATTTTGTCTCGAGTATACCGAGGTATCATGATTTGTTCTTCAAACTTTGACGGTATGAATCATATGCTTGGCGTGCCTTATCGTCATTCAGTCCGATTATTTGGGTCGCCAGATACGCAGCATTTTTTGCCCCCCATGAACCTATCGCAACTCCTGCCACCGGAATACCGGGCGGCATTTGTACAATAGCATACAACGCATCAACGCCCTTAAGTTCGCTGGACGCTATAGGAACCCCTATTACCGGTAACGATGTCCATGAGGCAATCGCTCCAGGTAAAGCTGCTGCTCCTCCAGCGCCTGCAATGAACACCTTAATCTCCTTGTCCCTTGCATTTTGGACATATTGCATTAGCTGTTCCGGGTTTCTATGTGCTGATATCACGTGAGTCTCATAATCAACTCCCATTTGATCTAGCACATCCTCGCTTGCCTTCATTACAGATCTATCCGACTCACTTCCCATTAATATTGCTACGTTAGCCATTTATATTTTTCCTTACTGAATTCATTCTCAATTCACTATCTTAAGCATATTATTAAACAAAACTTTGCCTTCATATCCCAGCGGCTATGTCGTTTCTGTAAAAGACTCCGTCAAATTTTATTTTGTTGATATTTTTATAGATTAAATCACGGGCTGAGGAAAAACTATCACCTAAGGCTGTTACCGCTAAAACACGTCCTCCATTTGTTACAATGGAATCATCTGAGATTGATGTGCCAGCATGGAAGAGATTTACGCCTGAATCTAATTCATCTAGACCGCAAATTTGTTTGTTTGTTTCGTATGAACCAGGATAACCTTGTGATGCTAAAACCACACCAACGCATGGTCTCGGATCCCATTCAATTTCAATTTTGGTAATATCTTCCATTGCCGTATCAATCATGATTTGCAACAAATCTGTTTTCATCCTAGGCAAGAGAACTTGCGTCTCAGGGTCCCCAAATCTACAGTTAAATTCTAATACTTTAATGCCGCTGTCTGTAACAATCAAACCGGCATATAAAACTCCTGTATACGGATTTCCTTTACGTTTCATATAACTGACTACTGGGTTAAACACCGCTTTTCTAATCGATGATTCAATAGTTTTGGTCCACACGTGAGGCGGAGAGTAACTTCCCATTCCCCCTGTATTCGGCCCATTGTCACCTTCATATGCACGTTTATAATCAGTAGCGCCAGCAATAGATGATACGTTCGTCCCATCGACAAAAGCGAAGGCGCTTATTTCCTGTCCCACCAAAAACTCTTCCATCACAACTTTTTGGCCAGCTGTTCCAAATTTTTCGTTAAGAAATATGTCAGCTACTGTCTCCAATGCATGTTCTTTTGTATTACAAATTATTACACCTGTACCGGCTGCCAGCCCGTCTACTTTAATAACCAATGGTAAATCCCAATTTGGAATTGCAGTTTCCGCCATACTGTAATCTGTAAAAACTTCATATTCCGCAGTAGACACTCCGGAAGCAACCATAACTTCCTTGGCATACGATTTACTTGTTTCAAGTAATGCAGCTTCTTTAGTAGGTCCAAAAATAGGTAATTTCGCTTTACGGAAAACATTAACTACTCCTAATGCGAGAGGTGCCTCGGGTCCCACTACTGTGAGACCTATATTATTTTCCTTCGCATATTCAACCAGCGTATCTGGATCAGTTAACGAGTTATCAATATTAGTACCGATTAAAGAGGTACCTGCGTTTCCGGGGGCAATGAATAGCTCGGCAATGTAAGGGCTTTGACGAAGCTTCCATGCTATTGCATGCTCTCGGCCGCCATTACCTAACAACAGTACGTTAATTTTATCGTTTTTAATCATCGTTCATTTGATTATTTCTTTTATAAAATGCGTTGCCTTTTCAACTTCAGTCAATCCAAATTTGAAATTTCTTCAAGATTTAGCAGGCGAAAGCAATTCTAAGCACTCCCAATGTAGATCAGCCATTTGTCCATTTGGATTTATTGGCTGAATAGAAACATGATCTGCACCAGCATCAAAATGTTCATCTATTCTTGCTCTTATTGTTTTCTCGGTACCCCACGCAAAAGTAGTATCTATAAACCTGTTGCTTAGAGAGTCTATGTCATCCTCACTTAAACCCATTCTAATCCAGTTATTTCGATAATTTGGTAAA
The DNA here is from genome assembly GCA_002311285.1 of Dehalococcoidia bacterium UBA1152. GTDB lineage: Bacteria > Chloroflexota > Dehalococcoidia > Lucifugimonadales > UBA2962 > UBA2962. The sequence continues at coordinate 23,011 of DBZU01000012.1, forward strand.
CCTTGATAAATCTTTGCTACAGGCCGTGCTAAATTTCTTGCTTTTGTTGGATCGGTTGCTAAAATTACTTTTTGTTCTACGCACAACCAAGCATTGTCTCCCATCCGTTTACGAGCCATTTCAGTATGATCAGGTGATGTAAAGTAGGGGTGAGCTCCATTAGTTTTTTCAGCCGCCAAGGTTAACATTTTCGGACCTAAGGCCGCGATTACTAACGGTGGTTCTTCCGAAGGGCTAACGCCTGTATAAGGAGCTGCAGCCATATCGTCTAAGTACTTCCTCATGGTTGCTAGGGGCGGACCATATTTCAGGCCTCTAATGCCTTCGACTATTCGGGTATGAGATACACCGAGCCCTAATAGAAATCGATTTTGCGATTGTTCAGCGAGAGACTTCTGAGCAGCAAGCGTTACTCCAGGTTCACGGTGATAGATGTTCGCTATACCGGTTGCTAAATTTAATGTCTGAGTATTAGCTAAAAGCCAAGAACACAATACCATCGGATTTTTCCCCACTGTCTCAGGAACCCATAGGGTAGAATAACCGAGGTCTTCAATTCTCTGTGCTGCTTTTGCTGCTGTGTTAGATGAAAGCTTATCAAAAAAATACCAAACTCCCAGTTTACCTATATTCATATTTTGCTCCTAAGCATAGCCTTGTTAGACTTCTCATCCATTAATAATTGATGCTTCTTTTCAACACCCCCAAGACCACTATAACCCCCTAGGCCCCCATCAGACCTAACGACACGATGACATGGGATATCAATTGGATAGGGATTTTTGGCACAGGCATTTGCGACAGCACGACTTGCTTTCGGATGGCCAATTGACTCAGCTACTTCCTTATAAGTTCTAGTTTCACCATAAGGTATCTTTGCAAGTTCATTCCAAACTTTAATCTGAAACTCTGTTCCCATTAAATTCAATTTTCATTCCCACTCAATAGTGCCAGGCGGTTTACTAGTTATATCGTAAACAACTCTGCTAACTCCATCCACTTCATTAGATATACGATTACTTATTACTGACAAAACATCATAAGGCAACCTGGCCCAATCAGCAGTCATAGCGTCGTCACTTGTAACCGCACGTATCGCTATAGTGTATCCATATAATCTACGGTCTCCTACTACTCCAACGGATTTAGTATCAGTCAGAACCGCAAAGCTCTGCCATAGAGACTCATATAATTTATTCCTTTTAATCTCATCCATTACTATCCAGTCTGCTTCTCGTAAAATATCAAGTTTTTCTTGATTAATTTTACCTATCACACGAATTGCCAATCCTGGTCCAGGAAAAGGCTGTCGATTAACTAGTTCTTTTGAAAGGCCAAGCTCTAGTCCGACTTTTCGAACCTCATCCTTAAAGAGATATCTTAAGGGTTCTATAAGTTTTAATTGCATATATTTCGGCAACCCACCGACATTGTGATGTGTCTTGATTTTTACTGAGACTTTCGATTCATCAGTTTCACTTTCTATTACATCTGGATATAAAGTGCCTTGGCACAAATAATCAGCATCTCCTAATTTCTTAGCTTCACTCTCAAAAAGCTTTATGAACTGTTCTCCAACTATTTTTCTTTTCTCTTCAGGGTCACTTATATTTTCTAATGCTTTTAAGAATTCGTTGGTGGCGTCTTTATAGATCAAATTGACTTTCAAGTGCTTTTTAAATGTGGATAAAATACGATCAGGTTCTTCCCGACGCAATAGCCCATTGTTTACAAATATGCATGTTAATTGATCTCCAATTGCTTGATGTACCAACGTAGCGGCGACAGAAGAATCAACGCCTCCTGAAAGTGCGCAAACTACCTTCCCTTTGCCAACTTTTCTTTTAATATCTTGAATCGCCAGATTAGCAAAATTTGAAGGAGTCCATAGTCCCTTAAGTCCACATATCTTATAAAGAAAATTCTCTATTAATTGTTGTCCTTGTGGAGTGTGGGCTACTTCAGGATGAAACTGTATACCGTACTTAGATTTATCTCCAACAAGTACTGCAATAGGAGAATTTTCTGAATATCCAATAGATTTGAACCCTGGCGGCAAATCATTAATCTTGTCGCCATGGCTCATCCATACAGGCATTGATTTCGGTATATCGCTGAAGAGTGGATCTGATTTAGTATTTTGGTAAACTACAGAATGTCCGTACTCGCGCTTTGTTGATGAAGCAACCGTTCCACCCAGTTGATGAGCAATAACTTGCATTCCATAGCATATACCTAAAACTGGTAAATCCTTTTCAAATACCCAGCTTGGGCCTAGCGGGGCATCATCGTCATATACGCTGGCAGGGCCGCCAGATAAAATAATACCTTTCGGTTGGAGTGCTTCTATAGTTGCCCATTCGGTATCGTAAGGCACTATCTCACAGTAAACGTGACTTTCCCTCACGCGTCTTGCAATTAAATGACTGTACTGAGAGCCAAAATCAATTATTACCACTGATTCCTGATTAAGTCGTGTCTGTGCAGTAACTTGAGTATCTCTACCTTGTTTTTCTTCCGCTATTTCAAGATACGTAGATATTTCCAAATCATCGCTGGCAGTTAATCGCCGCGACTCGGAAGCAGGAGTCTCAACCTGTTCGTCTGGGTTTGCAGTTGTTTCAGATTCTATGTCTTTAACCATGCTAGAGCAGTTTCTAAATTAACACTTATGCTATACTTTCGTCAATTTGTAGGATAGCCCAAAGAACCGATGCCACCGGCGTAAATGCCTTAGAAAAGTTAATGAATGAAATTGTAGACATTTTGAAAAAAGGCGGGGTAGCCGCCTTGCCCACAGATAACTTTTATTGTTTGGCTGCTGACGCATCAAATGAATCAGCCGTCAACAAAGTTTTTAAACTTAAGGGGCGCTCTAATTCGAGTGCGTTGCCCATTTTGATAGCTGATTTATCAGATGTAAACAAATACACTATAAACAGACCAGAGTGTGTACGGTTAATCAGTGAAAAATACTGGCCAGGGGCTTTGACTATCGTACTAGAAAAATCAAACAATCTTGCACCAAGTATCTCTGCTGGATTGGATACAATCGGCATTAGAATTCCTAATTCAGATTTTATTAGGAATTTGATTAGAAAATTAGGCAGCCCAATAACAGGTACAAGTGCCAACCTATCAGGCACGATGCCTGCAACCTCTCCCAAGGAAATCGAATTATCTTTAAGCCGTAATTTGGATTTTGTGTATAAAGATTTAACCACGCCTGGAGGATTGCCTTCGACAGTCCTTGACCTTAGTACACGGCCTGCACGTATACTTCGAGATGGAGCAATTAAGAAAAGCGAATTAAAATCTATATTCAAATTACATAAACTGGATTTAATCTAAACAACTAATCCTTTGTATAAACAATCTGGTCCTCGGTTTTGGAAAAATATTGATACTTGATAACAACAACGAACTTTTAGAAATGAATAAATGGATTAACGAAGAAATGTCTTCTGTTATATCGTCCCGTCAACTGGGACTATATAATTTGATTTCCTATCATTTCGGTTGGTCTGGAAAACCAGGTGAAGACTTCACAACTGTAGATTTTTCTAGTCCATCCAGCTTAAGAATGTATGGCTTAGCTTGTTTAGTAGCAGCTAATACTTTGGACCCACCAATTGATCAAGGTTCGCCAGTTGTTGGAGCGGGGTCGGCTATTGAAATGTTAGCAACTTTTGCAGAGATTCATGATGATATACAGGCTGGCAGGCCGATTCGAAATGAAAGAGACGCGGTATGGTGGGTTTGGGGTCCGGCTCAGGCTATAAATGCTGGTGATGGCTTACATGCATTGGCCAGGCTAGAAATACTAAGCCTCACAGAAAAAAATGTTGATGCCGAACGGGTTTTTGCCGCAACAAGCATTCTTGATAATGCAGCATTAGCTATGTGCGAAGGAAGATTTGCAGAACTAGAAGCCCAGGAAAGAATTGATATTACCGTAGAACAATATTTAGAGATGGCTAAATCAAAAAGTGGGTCAATAATGTCTGGAGCAATGAAATTAGGCGCTTTACTAACTGGCAAGACTGAGATGATTGATCCACTTGGTGAATTTGGAAGTTATATTGGAGTTGCTATGCAAATAGCCTGGGATATCCGGGAACTATATGGAAAATCAAGTCATACAAGCAATATTAATGAAAGGCCATCAGAAGAAGTTTTAAATAAGAAAAAACTCCTTCCAATAATCGTTGCTATATCTAACGCAGACATATCGAATAAGCGCAAATTAGGCGAAATATATTTTAAGCGCGTTTTGGCTCCTGCTGATGTTGAACAAGTGCGTAAATTAGTATCAGAACTTGGTGGTAGAGATTTCGCCGTAAAGACAGTCGATGAATTAAAAGTAAAAGCTTTCGCAACAATCTCAAACATAGATTGTGATGTCAGTTTACTAAACTCATTTTCAAAGATATTGACTAAAGTTGACTAAAAGTACCCTTTATAATAAGTCAATTAGACGGCACGAAGTTAAAGATAAAACTGTTCTTGTTAGAGTCGACTATAACTTACCTATGGAACCGGGTACGACAAATATCCTGGATGATACCCGTATCATCGCAAGCATACCTCAAATTGAATACTTGCTGGAAAAGAATTGTAAGGTTGTACTCTTATCTCATTTAGGCAGGCCTCAGGACAAACCCGATAGTCAGTTTTCTATGGAACCGATATCAAACCGGCTCAGCCAGATTATCAAAATGCCAGTAATGCAATTGCCGGGATGTAGGGGAGAGCAGATTTTAAAAAAGATATCTGCGATGCAACATAGATCTATAGCTATGTTAGAAAACATCAGATTTGAAATCGGAGAATCAAAAAACGAGTACAAGTTATCACGAGAACTTGCAAAATTAGCAGACATATTTATCAATGATGCTTTTGGAGTAGCCCATCGTGCTCATGCCTCCACAGAGGGTATTACTCGTCACATACCATCGTTTATAGGATTTCTAATGGAAAAGGAATTGGGTATGCTTGGTGCATTAATGGATAATCCGAGTAGGCCAATGACGTCCATAATTGGCGGAGCTAAAGCATCAGACAAAATGTCTCTGCTACAAAACTTAAGCAAGAAAGTAGATTCAATCATAATTGGCGGTGGAATGGCGGCAACTTTCCTTAAAGCGAAAGGGTTTAATGTAGGTGCATCTGCATTTGAACAAGACAGGATATTAGAAGCTTTAGACTTGATGGCTCATAAACCAAATACCATGGCTAAAGTGATAATTCCATGTGATGTGATAGTCGCAGAAAATTTTGCATATGATGCAAAATTTCAGACAGTTAGTGTAGATTCTGTCCCTGAAAACTGGATTATCGTAGATATAGGGCCAGTCACGTCAACAAATTACGGAAGTATTATTGCTGAGTCGTCAACGGTGATTTGGAACGGACCCATGGGAGTATTTGAATGGGATAACTTTTCCTCTGGTACTATAAAGGTAGCAAACGCTTTATCTAAACTTAATGATGGAATCACCGTAGTTGGAGGCGGATCTACAGCTCAAGTTATGTCAAAATTGGATTTAGTAAATACAGTTACGCATGTGTCAACCGGGGGAGGAGCAACGCTAACATACATGGAAGGCAAACCTCTGCCTGCAATTGAGGCAATCTTAGAACAATGATTGATTTTCCTGGAATAGAAAACTTAACTAGAAAAACTCCCTCTAAAATTCTGATGGTTGTAATAGATGGTTTGGGTGGTTATTTCGATCCTGATAACAAGCTGTCTGAATTAGACGAGGCTAACATTCCAAACTTAGATAAGTTATCTAAGGAAAGTGCCTGTGGATTATCAATTCCAGTAGCTCACGGCATAACACCCGGATCGGGCCCAGGGCATTTGTCATTATTCGGATATGACCCTATTAAATATCAAGCAGGACGCGGCGTACTTGAAGCGTTAGGATTAGGAATATCTTTAACTCCCAATGAAATAGCAATACGTGGCAATTTTTCCCAGATCGATGAAACAGGGATTATTGTAAATAGAAGATCAAATCGTATTCCATCAAAGCTAAGCTCGATTCTTGTGGAAAAACTGTCCAAAATTTCAATCCCAAACTTTGAGACCGATGTTAAGTTGATTAAAGACCATCGTTTTCTGTTGGTTATGTCAGGGTCTATCAGCACGTCAATTTATCACCTTATTGTCTCTGACACTGACCCCGGATTAGACGGTGAACTGCCACTTATCTGCAAACCAGCTTTCCCAAAAGCTACGCCAATCGCTGAAGCAGTAAACTCGTTTGTAAAACAAAGTAAGGATGTATTGAAAAATCATAAAGAGGCAAATATGGTGTTACTCAGGGGGGCCTCTAAGTTACCCGAGTTTCCTTCAATGAATGAAAAATACAAACTTGATCCTATTGGGATATCTGCATATCCCATGTATTTAGGGCTAGCGAAATTAGCTGGCATGGAAATTGTTGGAGAGAATACAGATTTTGCAGCAGAAATTCGATCACTAAAGTCGGCGGTTAAAGCAAATCAAAATGATTTCTTTTTCCTTCACTATAAACCTGCTGACGCGGCAGGAGAGGATGGAGATAGAGAGGCAAAAATTCAGGCCCTCGAGGAGTTTGATAAATTCATTCCTGAGATTACAGATATTGGTGCAGATGTTCTCGTAATAACAGGCGATCATTCCACACCAGCTATTTTGGCTGCTCATAGTTGGCACTCAGTACCATTTTTAATTAATACGAGTTTTACCAAGGGAGACGGGCAGGGCAGTTTCTCAGAGAAGGAATTTAGAAGTGGTTCTATAGGCTTGATAAAAGCTAAATCGAGTATGATGTTGGCTTTAGCACACGCAGGCAAACTGAAAAAATTCGGGTCATAATAATAGGCTCCTGATTAGTATAGGCGAGGTATTTATAGATGTCTGAAACAGTAGTGGCGGCAAATTGGAAAATGAATAAAACCGTGTCAAAGTCCGATGATCTGATAAAAGAAATATTGAAAAACACTCCAGCCGTTAAGTCGGTTACATGTGTTATTTTTCCTCCATTTCTATCGATTCCATCAGCAGCCAAACTAATCAAGAACACTCATGTCGAATTGGGTGCTCAAAACATGCATTCCGCTCAAAATGGAGCTTTTACCGGAGAGGTGTCAGGCCTGATGCTCCAAGATTTCTGTTCTTATGTACTACTGGGACATTCAGAAAGGAGGCTATTGTTCGGAGAGACCGATGAATTCGTTAATGAAAAACTTTCGGCGGCAATCAACTGTGGGCTAAGGCCTATAGTGTGTGTAGGAGAGCAATCTTTAGA
>DBZU01000012.1:30391-35446 GCA_002311285.1 Dehalococcoidia bacterium UBA1152
TATGAACCTGTGTGGGCAATAGGCACCGGTACTGCTGCATCACCAGATGACGCTGAAGACGTTAACAGATTTATAAGGAACGAATTAGGTTCAATTTTTGGTGCCGAGGGGGTCTCAAAAACACCAATCCTTTATGGTGGAAGTGTCACAGAGAATAACATTGGTGACTTTCTTGGAAAGCCAAATGTAAACGGCGCTCTAATAGGTGGGGCCAGTCTAAACTCTGAGGGCTTTACTGAGATATTACGAGCGGCTTCTAATTTATCTTAGTTGACTGAAAAACGTGGAGAGAAATTATTTATGAATGTAATTCCTCTGATCTGCATCTTAGGGCCCACCGGAATAGGTAAATCAAAATTTGCATTAGAATTTGCTGAAATGAACGGCGGCGAAATAATTAGCGCAGATAGCAGGCAGATATACAAAGGACTCAATATTGGAACCGCCACTCCAGATGTAAGTGAACTTAAAAGTGTTCCCCATCACTTAATAAATTACCTGGATAGTGACCAGGAATATGGTCTAGCTACTTTTCTTGAGATGGCGACGACCAAAATCCATGAGATTATAGGTAGGGGTAATCTCCCAATTGTGGTTGGAGGCACAAGCCAATATCTATTCGCCCTGATAAACAATTGGAATGTACCAAAAGTTGCGCCAGATAAAGAATTCAGGGAGCAACTTGAGGAAAAGGCTAAAACACACGGATCACTTTCAATTTACGAAGATCTTGTTGCACAAGACCCGAGGGCGGCTGAGGCAATCGATTACAGGAATGTCAGAAGAGTTATTCGCGCATTAGAAATAAAAAAATATCAACCGGAATCGGTATCTGAAACATTAGAGGATAATAACATTCGAGCTTACGCAGTGGCATTTACAACTCCAAGAGAAGAACTGTATCGATTAATTGATCAACGTGTCGATAAGATGATTTCCGATGGATGGGTTGGAGAAGTTCAAAAACTTATTGATGATGGATACGATGCTACTCTGCCATCAATGTCTAGCATAGGATATGCGGCAATAATAGAACATCTGCGATCTGACTCAGAACTGGACGACGTAATCAAAAAGATTAAGACCAAAACTCATAAACTTGCTAGAAATCAATACGTATGGTTGCGCAAGGCTGATTGGGTTAGTTGGTTTGAAAGCTCCAATGAAGGACATAATCAAGCAAATCAATACCTTAATGACCAATTAAAACTGCATGCTAGTAAAGATTAATTTATATAAAATAGTCTGATGAACTCTGAATCTCATACAACAATACAATTTACAAAGATGCACGGTGCAGGTAATGACTATGTATTTATAGACGGCCGAAATTCCTCCTTAAATTGGAGTTCACTGGCTATATCAATCAGCGATCGTCACTTTGGTGTCGGGTCTGATGGATTAATAGTTGCATTCGATTCCGACGACGCCGATATTAGGATGCAAATGTACAATCTCGACGGATCCGAGGGTAAGATGTGCGGAAACGGGATTCGCTGTTTTGTTTCATTCGGCGTAAGTATTGGTTTACTCGAAAAAGATTCAGCCTCGTTTTCAGTCAAAACAGCCTCTGGAATTCTGGAAGTTACTCCAATTTGGGAAAATGATGAGATGGTAGCCGCATCAGTAAATATGGGCCAGCCTAAATTTCTAAGTTCAGAGGTGCCATTTATTTTGGAAGGATATCAATCCTTAGAAGACTACAATCTCGAAATTGACGATCAACATTTGTCTGTTTCAGCTGTGTCTATGGGAAACCCGCATGTTGTATCTATCCTGGAGACACCAATTGACGAATTTGATCTAGCTAACATAGGGCCAAAGATTGAGAATCACAGTATGTTCCCTGAGCAGGTGAATTTTGAGATCACCAACATAGTAAGTCGTGAACTAATTTGCCTTCGTGTGTGGGAGCGTGGATCGGGTCAAACCCTGGCTTGCGGGAGTGGTGCATGTGCGGCCGCTGTAATCTCCATCAAAAAAGGCCTGGTTAATAATAAAGTTACAGTCCAGTTACCCGGCGGGAATCTCGAAATACACTGGGAAGAAGGTTCCCCTGTATATATGAAAGGTCCTATTTCAACGGTTTTTGAAGGCAGTTATAACCTAAACTAAACACAAAAAGAGGATTTAAATGAAGTTTGCTCAGCGCATTAGGAAGGTTCCCCCGTATCTCTTTGTCGAGATTAGTCGAAAAATAACAAAAAAGAAGGCTGAAGGGGCTGATGTTATAAGTTTTGGAATTGGCGACCCAGACATACCTACGCCTGATTCAATCATAGCTAAACTCACTGAAACATCCCTGGATTCAGCAAACCATCGTTATCCTGAAACGGATGGATTACCTGAGTTACGTGCAGCAATGGCCAAATGGTATCAGCGTCGATTTGGGGTGGAACTCGATCCCGATACTGAGATATTGCCTTTAATCGGGGCAAAAGAGGGAATAGGGCATGCATCTTTATGTTTTATTGACCCCGGCGATATTGCTCTCGTTCCAGACCCCGGATACCCGGTTTACTCTGTAGGAACTTGGTTTGCAGGGGGAGAATGTGAATGGATGCCACTAACTTCAGCTAACAACTGGCTTCCAGATCTATCATCGATTTCCGATGAAATAGCCTCCAAAGCAAAAGTGATGTGGATAAACTATCCGAACAACCCCACTGGAGCTATAGCTGATCAATCCTTTTTTGATAACGCAATTGAGTTCGCACTTAAACACGACATTGCTTTACTGCACGATGCGGCTTATACGGAGACATATTTCGATGAATATAAACCCATCAGCATGTTCAACTGCAAAGGAGCAATGGAAGCTGGGATCGAATTTCATTCATTATCTAAAAGTTACAACATGACCGGTTGGAGAGTGGGAATGGCAGTAGGTAATGCTGACATGATTCAGGCTTTAATGACTGTCAAATCAAACCTCGACTCAGGTATACCGCAAGCCATACAATATATGGCCATTGAAGCGATGAACATGACTGACAATCAGATTCGCGAACGCAACGATGTTTACGAATCCCGAAGAAATAAAGTTGTAGACACCTTAAATTCTATTGGTATCGAACTAGATCCACCAAAAGCAAGTTTATACGTATGGGCGCCTGTGCCAACAGGATATGATTCAGCGAGTTTTACATCGCTGCTACTTGATGAAGCAGACATCGTGGTCACTCCAGGAAATGGATATGGCCCTTCTGGAGAAGGCTATATCAGGCTTTCACTGACGATAAACGACGTCGATATGGAACGCGGTTTAGATCGTTTAAAATCACTTGGGATTCCAAAAAGATAATGGAGTTAAACTCATAGCCCGAATTAGAAATCGAAGACAGCCCAATAAAGATCGTTTGGTATATACCAAACAGGATACGGAACGAGTTTTACTCGTGGGAGTTGATCTGTTCGGGCGCAAAACCCAGCTTTCTATCCAAGATTCAATCGACGAGTTGGGAGAACTGGCTTTAAGCGCTGGAGCGGAGGTCATAGGGGCTTTAACTCAGAAGTTACGACGCCACAGCCATTACTACCTTGGACAAGGAAAACTTGAAGAACTAAAGCTACTAATCGATGAAAATTCTATAAGCACGGTAATCTGCGATGACGAATTAGATCCTAACCAGCAAAAGAACCTGGAAAAAGCTTTAGATAAAGTAAAAGTTATAGATCGAACAGCCCTGATATTAGATATTTTTGCTTCCCGTGCCCAAACGCGGGAAGGTCGGTTACAAGTTGAATTAGCTCAGCACGAATATTTACTACCACGATTAGCCGGCCAATGGAGTCATCTGGAGCGACTCGGAGGAGGTATTGGTACAAGGGGTCCCGGAGAGACTCAGATCGAAACAGATCGAAGACTAATTCGTAACAGGATTTTAAAGCTTAAGAAAGATTTGGAATCCATACGTACTCATAGGAATTTATATAGGGAGCGGAGAAGAAGCAGTGGGGTAGACGTAGTTGGATTAGTTGGATACACCAACGCCGGCAAAAGCACTTTATTAAATACCCTGACTAAAGCCGGAGTTGCAACTGACGATAAACTTTTCATGACACTTGATCCGGTTACCCGAAAACTTCAATTACCAAATTCAAAAAGCATTCTTATAACAGACACCGTCGGCTTCATACAAAAGTTGCCTACAACTCTTGTGGCAGCATTCAGAGCTACTTTAGAAGAGATACGGGAGACTTCAGCTATCCTTCATGTTGTAGACATTACTCATCCGAATGCCGCTCAGCACGTCAGCGTCGTAACTGAGGTCTTAAAAGACTTAGATGTGAATCAAACTAAAAGCTTACTTATTCTAAACAAGGCAGATCTGCTTTCACCATCAGCAAACCTAGAAGATATCTCTATATTAGCCCCAAAGAGAATTCATAACGATAACGGGACACCGGTCAACATTGTCTCCGCAAAAAACGGAACTGGAATATCAGAATTGTTGCATTCCATTCAATCAATATTAGAAGACTAAAGTCATCTCAATCCATATTAGACCCACCACAGACATTTATAGCCTGTCCTGTTATATTTTTTGAATAATCACTAGCCAGAAAAACAGCGAGATTTCCTATATCTTCCGGCGTCTGATCTCTTCCAAGCGGGATTTTTTCAGCCACTAGGAAATCATATATATCTCGCGGCTTCATATCCTTAAACTCCGTCTGTATGCTGCCAGCCTGTTCCTCGATAGCCTGAGCCATTGGAGTCCAAACAAATCCTGGACAAATCGCATTGACATTTATATTAAAAGGCGCATATTGAAGTGCAGATGATTTGGTCAAGCTAATCGTTCCAGCTTTTGATGCCATATACGCTGGATTTAACGGAGACCCTATCTTTCCACCCACCGAGGCAACATTAATGATTTTCCCATAAGAATTGCTTTTCATGTGGGGAACCACGGCATTCGTTACACTTGCCACTGCCTTGAGATTAACCTCGAAAGTAATGTCCCAGTCTTCCGGCTCAGACAAAGCACGATTCACAAAACCTGGCGCAGCCCACACACCAGCATTGTTAACGAGAATATCGATAGTTTT
>DBZU01000012.1:35557-43224 GCA_002311285.1 Dehalococcoidia bacterium UBA1152
CCAAAGCATAAACGTCATGGCCTTGTTTTATAAGCTTCTCGGCAAATGTTTCCGATTCATCTAGCGATATGTCTGCAATTATGATTTTTGCCCCATGTATCGCAAACTTATCCACAACACCTGCGCCAATACCTCTGCTGCCTCCAGTCACGATAGCTACTTTATTTAACAGGTCCAATTTCTAACCTCATTCACATTTTTTAAACTCATATAACAGCCCGTTTCGACCTTTGGCAGCAACATTAAAGCCTTCCTTTGTTAAAACCTTACTGCTGATAACTCTCGATTCTTCGTTTGAATGATCAACTAATTTATAGTCCGAATTATCAACCAGTTGTTTCAGAATTAAATTTTTGTCTTCCGACTCTCTACCGGGGAAAACAAATACAACAATATGACTACTGTCGTAGCTGGAAAATTGTATAGCATCCCAGTTAGTAGTGTTTTGGCGAACAGGAAGAGGATAAAAAACATTTTGATCAAGGAGGTGTCTAACAGATTTAAATATTTTTATCCACCTTGCGAAAGCAGATGTAAGCTCAGCAGACCAACCACTTATATCGCCCTCAAAAGATAAACCTCCCATCATTCTCGACAATATATCGTTTTCTGAAATGCCAGAATCACCATTACCAGTTACTACAGCTAGGCCTCCGTTTAGTAAATGTCCTGGCAAAAACTGATTCCCTCTAGCCTGCATGTACCCACAGATCTTATGATTGGTCATCTGATCTGAAATAGAGAAAGTATCCACATGTCGAGCTAAACCTAAATCAATCCTTAATCCTCCGCTTGCACACGATTCAAGTAGCCAATCAGGATGTCTGTCTGCAAGGGTATCCATAACTCTATATAAACCTTGATAGTAATCAAACTGTATTTTCAAGCTCGGATCAACCGTCTGCAAATAGGGCACTGGGTCTATATTGAAATCCCACCTAGTCCAACGGAGCTCCAGCGTTGAGATCCATGAGCTGAGCATTTTTATCAGATAGTCCTGAACTTCGGTTAAACTTAAATTTAATAAATAGTACCCATTAGCTTTCGTGTCAGGTGATGAGATTAGCCATTCAGGATGACTCTCTGCCAAGGTGGTACCAGCGACAACTCTTTCCGGTTCAAACCACATTCCCATGTCCATTCCTAGCGATTTAATATAATCAGCCAAAGGTTCAAGCCCGTTTGGAAATTTTTCGTTGTCGACTAAATCCCAATTCCCAATTCCATGCTGGAAACCTTTCTCAAACCAACCAGCGTCAACTGAAAAAATTTCGCCACCTAGTTCAGCCATCTTGTCAGCTTGTTCACACATTAAATCATAATCCAGACCATTCCATATTCCGTCCCAATGGGAATAGCTGATGGAAGGTAATGAGAGTCCAGTCTGCCTGGATTTGCATATGTGATCGTTTATATATGCTCTAATAAGGTTAAACATATCTTCGGTGTTCGTATTAAAAAACCCAAGATGAACTTTCGGTAATATAATCTGTTCACCTGGATCTATGGACATATCCCGAACTTCTACCCCAGCTTGTAAATTCAACCGGTTACCAGATCGCCATGAGCTATTTAAATACCAGGTCCCAGTCCACTCCATAGCAAGAAATACGCCATAGTATTCGTCTCGTATACGGTTATTTAATGCCCACATAGGCAAAAAAACGTTAGAACTGCGTCCGCCTGGTCCACTTGCGATACGAACGCCATCTGGGTTTAACGTGGGAACATATGGGGTTAAAGAGCCCGGGCCAGCAACATCCGTGTAGTTAGGAGGAAGTAAAACTTCTTCGTGCGGCGTGAATGCATAAGGAGGGTAGTACCAATCGGTTGTTCCGCCATTTAAATAATGAAATGTCCAGCCTTCGTCTTCACCAGCTTCAAGTAGTATTTCAAGAGGCTCAAGCCCATGTATTCCGGATACGGGTAAGTGTGTATTGTTACTTATCTCTGTTTGAATAATGATAAATTCAGCCTTTGTGTTATTTGAAGTACCAATATTTACCGTTTGACTCTCGACTATAGTCCGCATTTCGAGCTCACTCTGGGCTTCACAGGCTTTTTTACCTGTTTGAAGCAGTTTCATACCGGCCTCTCCCGAAAAACCTTTAAAAATATGGCTGTCTTTGCTTAAGTGGGGAAGTTCCTTCCTGATATTGATCGTTTTATGACTATACATTTTTTACTTCACGTCTTGGTTCGCACTATATATATTATGTAAAGCTGAGTACGTATTCATATAAGGTCTTTGTACCTGAAGCAATCTGTGACGTGGTCATTGACTAGGCCGGTTGCCTGCATGAAAGCATAAATTATCGTAGGTCCTACAAATTTGAACCCTCTGTATTTAAGTTTTTGGCTTAACCGTTCCGCAGACGTGCTATAAGACGGGATTTCAGTCACGGATTTGAATTTATTCACAATAGGTTCGCCGCCAACATGTTTCCAAAGGTAAGTGTTGAGGCTTCCGTACTCTTTTGTAATTTCTATGACAGCTTTGGCATTTTGTATTGATGACTCAATTTTTGATCGGTTCCTAACGATGCCTTTATCTGATAAAAGCCGTTTGATGTCGACATCACTATAGGCTGCAACAGTAAATGGATTGAACCCTTCCATGGCCCTTCGATAGTTATCGCGTTTCTTCAATACCGTTATCCAGCTGAGGCCAGCCTGTGCCCCTTCTAAAATAAGGTATTCAAATAATCGGCTATCATCATGCAATGGGACTCCCCATTCTTTGTCATGGTATTCAACATATATAGGGTCTGAGCCTGCCCATTCGCAACGAATCATTATTTCTCCTTTGTGGCATTTAACTATACAAATACAGTTTTTTATCAAACTGAGATATTAATTACGTTGGTGTTGTTAAGGGCTTTTAATATTTGTATTTCGTTGATTGGGTCCTCTGACGTTTTGTATATAGTGTTTAATCCGAGTTGCTTAATTCCTTCAGTAACATCTTTCGGCCCAATTAATAAAAGTTTGTTTCCATATAGCATGCTAGCTGCTCCGATTAGAGCAGACAGCCTGTATATGTAATTGGGTTCCGTCGAGCCAACATTGTCCGCCAATATAATCGCTGCATGGCAGTTTTTTAATTCATAATTTGCCTTTGAAGCCAATGGGCTTTTCTTGGATTCGCTCAAATTTACGACAACAAATTCAATTTTGAATTCATCTAGCAAAATCTCAATCTTTTCTAACAGTTCCAGGTCGCCAAAGTGTCCGATAAATACTTTATTCGTGCTGATTTCCTGTAGTTTATCTACTTCCTCGACATTCGATGTCTGCGGCTGAGTGAGAGTGGCAGTAAGATTCACCCATAATAGCCCCTTAACTTCTTGTATTATTTTCACGTGCAATCCATTTGCGACTATTATGTCAAAACACTCTTTTGACAATTCTTGATTAACCTGATGATCCCTCTCTAAAATATTCTTGGCATACGCGAATTCAGGCACTTGCTTCCCGTCCATTCGTTGGTAAAATTCTCTGAACACATCAGGTTTAATTGCACATTCAACTAAAGCTCGCTTACGTTCTTCAGAAGTTTTAGCCGCTACTAGCGATTTCCCAAGTTCCGTCAACGATATTGTTGCATCGTTATAACCTCCGGCTGTTATACCATACCTCGAAGAAGAATTGAGCTTCATTACGAACCCGCTGCTTTTGGGAGTGGTGTTCAATGCCTTAGACAGTAAAAATCGATCCATCGGTAGGCCAGAATTAGAATTTTGTATGGTTTCCCCTACGTCTTTAGCGTTTTCAAGAGGATGAAAAGGGTATGTGCGTCGCTTGCCGGCCTTTCTATTGGCAACTTGCCTAAGCGGATCCATTACGCCTTGTAACCTGAATATATTTCAAACTAATTCCAACCATGATGTTAGCTCACTTTACCCACTAAGTTTTCAACCCGTCAAGGACTTAGACATGTCTATCCAGGATTCTTTTGAAAAATTTTCTGGCCTTCCGAAAAGTTTTCCGGCAACTAATTAGTTTACTGGATTTGTCGGCGATTGCTCAAAAATGTGTCGCTATTAATAGGGTCTTGGACATATCGTGCTAGAATTTTAGTAATAAGCATGCTCACTAATTCCTTTAATACAGTTTGAGTCCAAATGAACTTAGTTGATTTATCATCCAATAAAACGTGTGTGTCTATTTTGTATTTGGTTATCCTCCCGATCACGCTTATTTTAATAAGTTGTGATATTCAAGTAGATCGCAATTATGCCAGGGAATCTCAATCCAATATTGATCTAATTGATCTACAGAATGATCAATTAGGATTCACAGAAAATATATTTGAAGGAGAACCGTTAAACGCCCCTTCCGACGTATCCGATGAAATTAGGATTATATGGGAGGCTTGGGCAATTTTGACAAAGGATCATGTTGATCGTGCAAAACTGGATCCAAAGATCATGTCAGAGGCAGCTATAAGAGGAATGTTAAGGGCACTAGGAGACCCTCATACTAATTATATTCCGCCCGAAGCATTCGCAATAGACTCAAATGATATTTTTCAAGGGGAGTTTGAAGGAATAGGAGCCCATGTGTCTATGAATCGAAATGGGGTGTTAATAATAGTCGCTCCAATCCAAGGCAGCCCTGCCGAGAAAGCAGGCATCCGTCCTGGCGACCAGATATTGGCTGTGGATGGAATGTCACTCGAAGGCTATACAGTATTGCAGGCCGTGTCTCTTATCCGCGGTCCTAAAGGCAGCAGCGTCAAGTTATTAGTTAAACACTTAGGAGCTATTGACCCTATAGAAATAGAGATAATTAGAGGCACCATTCCATTGGTGAGTGTTCTGGTCAGGAGTCTGCCTGAAGACCCTATAGCACACCTAAGAATAACAAACTTTCATGATAATACTTCTGGTGAACTAACATCTGCTTTAGATGAAGCAATTTCAAACGGGGCCCAAGGATTGATTCTAGATGTTAGGGATAATCCTGGAGGCACACTAAAATCGGTTATTGATATAAGTAGTAAATTCCTTGACAAAGACATGCTAATTGCTTTTCAGATTGATGCGTCAGAAAAGCGAACTAATTGGAATGTGAGATCGGAAGGAAAATATTCTGAACTACCAATGGTAGTTCTTTGCAACTCATATAGTGCCAGTGCGTCAGAAGTTTTAATTGGAGCTTTGCAAGACAACCGGAGAGCTACAATAATTGGTGATGTATCATTTGGTAAAGGAAGTGTAAACATGCTTAGGCCCTTAAGTAATGGCGGAGGAATGTTTGTAACAACATCGCGATGGTTTACTCCGTTAGGTCACATGATACAAGGCTTAGGAATAGAACCGGATATTAAAATAACAGCAACTGATCCAACAGAAGCCGATATTTTACAACTCGAGAGGGCTGTTCAGGAAATAGAAAGGCTTATTGATCAAAAAGCCTCTAATAGTAAAGTGATTAGGATTTAGTTTTGAAATGCCTCAACAAACTCCATCTGGGAAAAATCAGAATATATCGATAAACCGAAAAGTGCGATATAACTACCAGATCTTGGAAACCTATGAGGCCGGATTAGTTTTAACTGGTACGGAGATAAAATCCATCAGATCAGGAAATGCAAATCTGTCTGACTCCTATGCACACGCAAATAATGGAGAATTGTGGCTGCGAAACTTACACATATCTAGATATACAGCCGCTGCAGAGTCTAATCACACCCCTACCCGTACACGAAAATTACTTCTGCATCGAAGTGAAATTCTGTACATTACCAGACAGATTAATGCTAAAGGACTTACCGTAGTTCCTCTTAGACTTTACTTAAGAAATGGATTGGCAAAGATCGAACTAGGATTAGCCAGGGGTAAAAAGCGACATGATAAAAGGCAATTAATAATTGAAAGGGATCGACGGCGAGAGGCAGACAGGGCTATAAAAAACAGAAGGGTATAGATTTAAACTAGTAAAGCCTAAGTTTAACTAGTTTAAATCTATTCCTATACTTATAAACGTAAACTCTAGCTTACTCTCTTTACTTCGATTGATTCGCCTGGAGCTAATGCAACTCTTCGCACATTAATTCCTAGTTTAAGCAACCAGTATCCCAAAGTAGCCTTACTAACGCCAAATTGTTCAGCCGTAGCAGTTAAGCCTTGTTCGGTGACCAATTCAGGTAACATTTTCTCTAGCGGGCGTTGGAACCGTTCCTCTACCGCTACCATTTTTTTTGTTTTTCTATTCACCTTTGACTCCTCCTCATAAGAAATTTCCGGGTTAATGGAACCATGCTAACTAGGCTTTAATACAGTGTCAATGTTTTATTCAGCCCTTTTCTGATTTTTTTCTAATATCTTTCAAAACTTTTCAACAAGACTTGTACTAAACAAAAGATAGGAACTGTTTAAGGTAGTCTTTTTTGTTTCTTTATACTCAATATACTTTTCTTACACGCTAAATTCGCGTGTAAGAAGTTATAATATTGATATTCTTATCCGTTTATAATATAAAGGTCAAAATGAGGTTAATTAACAAAATCAGACGAAATCATGCTTTAGAACATGCCACGGTTGCTGTGATGATGCAGAACGGCATAAAAGGTCTAATGGCAGGTTACGCTACATCAAATGGTTTTTGGCTCGTCTGTGGCGCCAACAATCAACAAGTTAGTAACGCTGCCGGAACTGCGCTCAAACGCCTGTATGCAGGCGAAAACAGCCTTGCTATATCTCCACATTGCGGCACTAATATAGCTATAACAGTATTAATCACTGATATTGCTCTTAAGTTGTACAGTAGGATTAGAAGGACGGAATCAACAGGATTAGGCCCTCGTATCCTTATCGCTGCGGCTTCAATTGCTATTTCAACTCCTTTAGGTTTAAAAATACAACAATATTTCACTACCCTATCGAATATGAGCCAAGTTAGAATTAGAGATGTTAATACAATCAGATTTCGGTCGATATACCTCCATAAGGTACATACAAGACAATATAACGAAGCAAACTAAGCTTATTTATGTTGGAAAACGTGGATTTGACCATAAAATTATTCGTTGTTAGTCTTTCTGGATGTTTGATTCAAGCCCCTGTAGCTCAGTCGGATAGAGCGACTGCCTTCTAAGCAGTAGGTCGCGGGTTCAATTCCTGCCAGGGGTACCAAGCAAATTGGTCTGATAAGTATAGATAATAATTTTATTGTTTATAAGGCATGAAACATCCATGTTTAACTTAACATACACGTGAAATTTATATGTCTAAATACACCTTTATACGCAAATAGGCCGATTTTAAATGGAAAATTTACGGACTGTTCTATTTAGTTTATATTTATAAGAAATAGTCTTTAAAATTTGTTGATGTTTGTAGGTATTTCATAACCTTTGCAATAATATATCTTAGTCACGTTCAATAAATTAAAAGTCGGAGCTTTAAATGCCAAATCGATTGGCCCTAGAGACAAGTCCATACTTACTTCAACACAAAAACAATCCTGTTGATTGGTATGGTTGGAATGATGAAGCATTAAAAAAAGCTAAAGATGAAAATAAACCAATTTTTCTAAGTATTGGATATAGTGCATGTCATTGGTGTCATGTGATGGCACATGAATCATTTGAAAATAATGATGTTGCCGAATTTATGAATGAAAATTTTGTAAACATCAAAGTTGACAGAGAAGAAAGACCT
>DBZU01000074.1:0-31444 GCA_002311285.1 Dehalococcoidia bacterium UBA1152
AAATTCCCTTGTGGTTTAGAGTGATTTCGAATACCTTGACGGACTTCTTGCGTCAAATTTAAACCATTGCCGTCTCTTTCAATATGATCCACTACCCTCAGGCTTTGTATCGCATGCCTGAAACCGGTCGTTGGTAAGTTATCGCCCCTTATTAAAAGATCTATTTCATCTTCACCTACATGCCCAAATGGAGTATGCCCAAGATCATGTCCCAGAGCTATAGCTTCCGTGAGGTCTTCATTTAAGTTAAGGGACCTGGCAATTGTCCTGGCAATCTGGCTTACTTCGAGTGTGTGAGACAGGCGGGTCACATAATGATCCCCCTGAGGGGAGATAAAGACCTGTGTTTTATGTTTAAGTCTACGAAAAGCTTTAGAATGAATAATGCGATCTTTATCCCTCTGAAAGTCTGTACGAAGATCACATGGAGCTTCTTTTACTCTTCTGCCTTCAGTCTCTGTAGACTTTTTTGCGAATCGCGACAACGTTTGTTCTTTTAATTCAATTCTGCGCCGAACATGTGCTTTAATAGTCATTTGATAATCTCTTTTTTTGTTGTAAATATAAAATCTTTTGTGTATAAAAAAATAATCAAAGCTTAACTAATGATTTAGGCACACCGCCTTTTACTATATTCGCTATATTTGAATAGCCAAATTTAGCTCGCCTTGACCAAGCATCCCAATTGTTGCCAGCGCTATGCGGGGTGACTATTACATTTTCCATTACCAACAAAGGATTATGCGGGTCAATTGGTTCTTGTTCAAAAACATCAAGTCCAGCACCAGAAATTAGCTTATTATTAAGTGCTTTGATCAGATATTTTTCGTCTATTACGGAACCGCGACTAGTGTTAATTAGTATGGAAGAAGGTTTCATTAGATCAATTAAACGTTTATCAACTAAATGGTGAGTTTCGTCAATCAGTGGAACGTGAATACTAATGATGTCTGAAGTCTCAAATAATGTCTCTAAACTTACGTATGTGACTGATAATAACTCTTCATCTTTAGTGTTTAGATGAATCAAGTCGTAGTACTGAATTTGTGTGCCAAAAGACTGCAGGCGTGCTGCAACCTGTTTTCCAATGTTTCCTAATCCGAGGAAGCCTGCTGTTTTACCGGCCAATTCGAATACATTAGTGCCGTCTAATGGGTATCCCCATTGGCCAGCCCTCGTAGCTTTGTCTACTTCAATTAATCGATGGTATATTGAAAGGATTAACATTAGAGTATGGTCCGAGACCGCCCATGAGTTTGCCCCGCCATTGTTGGATACTGGTATGCTGAGCTTTTTTACCAGTGGTATGTTTAAAAAATCCCAGCCTGCCGACAATAATTGAATCAATCGAACATTTTCAGCAGCCTCAATTATTTCATCTGGAATCACGTTGCCACATACTATGATAAATTCAACATCCTTGACCAAGGATGTTGAATTTGAGATTGGTTTACTTACATCTACACTGACAGTCGTAAACCCTTTTGGGGTGTGCATTGAAATCTCATCATAGATCTGGGAATTTATTGAGTGAACAAGTGCTATATTAGTCATATTAATCTAGGATCGTAGGTTGAGACATCAGATACGTCAACCGTTATAATCCAAGTACCAATGGATTAATGTGTTTAGTGAATCAATTGTTAAAATACGTTATGTTTAGTTTTCGATAAACTCGTAGAGCTTTTGATCCAATCAAGGAGAAACCTTTTGTCAGATTTAAAACAAATCGGATTTATTGGCCTAGGAATCATGGGTAAGCCTATGGCTAAGAACTTAATTAAAGCTGGATTTAAACTTAAAGTTCATAGCCGTTCTTGTGGCCCGGTAAAAGAATTAGTTGAATTTGGTGCAACAAAAGCTAGCAGTCCAGCAGAATGCGCAACAAACATGGATGCGATTATCACCATGCTTCCAGATGGGCCAGATTCAGAACTCGTGATACTAGGACAAAACGGTGTTCTAGAAGGGGTAAGGGAAGATGCTGTTGTTATTGATATGAGTTCGATTGCTCCTGGTATATCGCAAAAAATTGCTAGTTCCTGCGAGGACAAACAAGTTGGGTTTTTAGATGCACCAGTAAGCGGAGGTGAACCTGGGGCAATAGATGGTGCTTTAGCGATTATGGTTGGCGGCAAACAAGCTGTTTTTGATAGATCAAACGGCATCTTTGATGCTGTTGGCTCTAGTTATGTATTATGCGGTGATTATGGAGCTGGCAATACAACTAAGCTGGCCAATCAAATTATTGTCGCAACTAATATAGCTGCAGTGGGAGAGGCTCTTGTTTTAGTAAAGAAAGCAGGCTTAGACCCCCAAAAAGTTTATGATGCTATAAAGGGCGGGTTAGCTGGTAGCAATGTATTAAACGCAAAGGGCCCGATGATGATTTCTGGAAATTTTATGCCGGGATTTAGGATTAAATTACATCATAAAGATATCCGCAATTCTATGTTGACTGGTTCTGAACTTGGAGTTTCTCTACCTTTAACTTCATTAATTCAACAGATGATTGTGTCTTTAGTTAATCAAGGAAAAGGTGAATTAGATCACTCAGCTATCGCAACCTTTGCTGAGAGCATTAACGATAGCAAGATCTCATAAACTAAAAAACCTTATGATTGATATTTAGTATTTTAGCCTTTTGAAAGTCTCAGCATACTTCATGCCTTGCCCATGCGCCCGGCTTTGTTTCCATTCAATAAGATGTGCCTTCACTTCCGCATCTGTCATAGACATCTGGGATTTGTGTGCAAGTAGTGCTGATACTGATTTTTCGAATTCTAATGATATATCAACGAATACATCAGGTGATGGATGCCCCATTATCCATACTTCTTTTACTGCCCAAGGTTCTAACCCTTCATCCAAAAGTTCTGGAAAAGTTAAATGGTCTCGGGCCGATGGAAACACTGCGGAAAGCGCTGCCTCGCCAGCAGCTATGTGATCTGGATGTCCGCTACCTTGATAAGGTCCATCTAATGATCTCATTGGGTAATGGCATATTAATATTCCCGGCTTATATTTACGGATTTCTCTAGTGATATCTCTTCTTAACTCGAGATTTGGCTCGAGGTAGCCATCGGGATAATCTAAGAACACCACATCTTTAAGACCAATAATTTCTCCTGCCTTAATCTGTTCTTTGTGCCGAGTATCTGATAATTCTTCGGAAGAAATACTTCGATTATTGGTGCCCTTAGACCCGTCAGTACAAACTACATATATAACTTCCCAATTTTCGCTTGCCCATCTGGATGCCGTTCCGGAACATCCCCACTCAGCGTCATCAGGATGAGCAAACACTGCCATGGCTCGACCATACCCTTGTTCACTCGGTTCAAAATCCAAAGTCATCATATCCTCATTTCTTTTAATATTGTTATCAGCATCAAATCTTCTGTACTTAGGCCAGTCAATTATTTCATATTCAGTAAAGCGGCAGATGCATGTTGAATGGCATCGAGTAATGGAGCTGGATATATACCTACAAATATCATAGAGACGAATAAAACAGAGAGTATACTAATGGATGTTTTAGACAACTCTATTGGTTCAGTTCTTTCTGATTTTTCAATATATATTTGTCTCAAAACTTGTAAATAATAATAAAGAGAAATCAGACTTGTGAATATAGCAATTGCTACTAGCCAAATAAGGCCCTGTAGCGTAGCAGCATTAAACAAGTAGAATTTACTGACGAATCCTGCAAATATGGGTAATCCTGCTAACGAAAAGAGTGAAGAGGCAAAAACCATGGATAGAAAGGGAGAAACTTTGCTTAGTCCAGCTAGATCTTTAATATTTTCATTCCCAGCTTTTTTGTAGATAATTGATATAGAAACAAAGGCTGCCAAATTGGATACACCATATGCTATAAGATGCAAGATAATTCCGTTGATTGCCAAATTAGTTCTTGATACAAACACCAGGTTCAGATCGCCACTTTGATTTATTCCCACCAAAGCAGCTAAGCCTAAAAGCAAATATCCAGCATGCCCAATCGAGGAATAAGCAAGCAACCTTTTAATATTTGATTGTACAAGTGCCATAAGGTTACCCACAGCCATGGTTAGAGCTGACATGATAATCAGTATTATTTGTAAATCTGCCATTAAAGGAGCCAGGCCGCTTACAAAAAGCCGAATTATTAAGGCGAACGCAGCGGCTTTAGAGCCGACGGCAAGATGTGCCGTGATTGGTGTTGGAGAGCCTTCATAAACATCTGGGGCCCACATATGAAATGGTACAGCCGAAACTTTAAATGCAAGTCCTACTAAAATAAATACAATACCAAAAGCTGAACCTGTATTTACTTGATTTAAATGCTGGGCAATTAAATCAAAATTTGTTGAATTTGAAAATCCATAAATTAAAGAACAGCCATAAAGTAACAATCCGGAAGATAACGCACTCAAAATAAAATATTTTAATCCNNTTATTGATTTCATGGTACTTAAAACTTCTGCAATCTCATCAAATTGAGTGGTCCCAAGTAGTCCATAAATTTGACTGATTCCAAAAAGTAATAATGCAGATGACAAACCTCCGAGGATGATGTATTTTGTGCCTGCTTCGTTGGATTTAATGTTATATCGATCGAAAGCTACCAGTACGTATAGTCCAAAACTTAATGTCTCTAGGGCTATATAAGCAGTTAACAATTCCCCAGATGATGACATCAGCATCATTGCGACGATAGTAAAAATTAATATTGCATAATATTCACTTGGGTTTGATAAATGCCTCTTCACATATTCAATAGAAGAAATGATAAGTATTCCACCTAAAATTATGAAGAAAACTTTAAAGAACAGGGAGTAACCGTCGAACCTAAGTATTCCTCCATACAGTTCATCTGTTTTTCCCCACAAAAATACTAGAGTGAAAATAACTATTCCCGTTAACACAACGATTGATAAATAAGCTAGCAGATGTTTTTTGTCTTTAGGTATAAAGAAATCAATAATTAAGATACTGAATCCTAGAATTAAAACCAAAACTTCTGGTAATAGCAGGAGAAAATTGTTCATAGTGTTCCGGCCATCCTAGCTAATACTTCACTCACTCCAGTGTCAATTACTTCTATAAACGGGAAAGGGAATAAACCAACAACCAAAATGCTGATTGCAAGGATAAGAGATGATATACGCTCCCAATAATTCGCGTCTGGCTGTTTAGTGAATTTGCTATTGAGCTGATCCTTCCAGATTTTCTCGTTTAATTTCCCAAAGAAAACCTTGGCAATTAAACGTAATATGTAGACGGCAGTAATCGCGGCTCCAATAATTCCTAAAATGCCCAGAATTGGATATGTTTTGAATAATCCAATAAAAACCAATAATTCAGCGACAAATCCAGATAGACCGGGTAGTCCTAAAGAAGTTAACCCTGCAATCACAAACAAGACTGCAACCCATCCCATATGTTTTGCAATACCTTCCAAAGCACCAATATCACGAGTGTTTGTTCGTTCGTAAATGATACCTACAACAAGGAAAAATAGAGCAGTCATAATTCCATGGGAAAACATTTGTAACACTGCTCCAGTGACACCGATTATGTTCAAAGTAGCTATCCCCATTAGTACATATCCCATGTGACTTACAGATGAATATCCGACTACATATTTCAAGTCTCTTTGACCTAAAGCAGATAATGCTCCATATATCACATTTATTGTGCCTAGTCCTAGTAATACTGGAGCCCATTGTTCTGCACCGGTAGGCAATAAAAACATACCCACCCGAATGATGCCATAAGCACCTAACTTCATAAGTACACCAGCATGCACCATACTGACAGCCGTTGGAGCCGCTACGTGCCCATCAGGTGACCAGGTATGAAAAGGCCAGAGACCGGCAAGAATACCGAAGCCCAAAGCAACTAAAGGAAAAATGATTAACTGAAAAGTAGTACTAAATTCTATATTGGCTAAAGCAGGAATACCGAAAGTGCCTAATCCCGCTTCGGCAAATATTGCTAGTATAGATATCCAAATTAGTACACTTCCGGCTACCAGATAAAGCATAAGCTTCATTGCCCCGTACTCTTTGGTGCGGATGAATGTTTTGAAGTCAGTGCTACTACCCCATATTCCTATTAACAGATACATAGGCAAAACACTGAGTTCGTAAAAGAAGAACAAGAAAAATAGGTCTAATGAACAAAATACACCGAATACACCTGCAATCAATAGCAGGTAGAGTACAAAAAACTCTTTTGGTCTTTCAGATACAGATCTGGAAGCCAAGATTCCTGTGAACATCACAATTCCAGTGAGCATAATCATAGGTGCTGAGATCCCATCTACACCCAAATTCAATTCAATTGCCCGGTGACCAAATAACCAGCTTCCCGGGAGTTCCATCCATACCCAACTATTATTAAACTGAAATCCTCCTTCTGTATGACTGTAGGCAGCGAAGGAATAGATGGATAACACCATTGTGATTAAACCAAGAGTAGTAGCTGTCCAATGAATAAAAGATTTTTGTTCCTTTGGTATAAAGATGATGAATATAGCCCCGGCGAAGGGTATCAAAATAATTATAAATAGTAGCCAAGAATCGAATGTATTCATATATAGCTTGACATGATAAAAACGTTAATCAAGTAATATCCACCAAACTACAGCTAAACCACTAGCCCCAAGAACCATTGCGCTACCATAAGTAAAAAGGTATCCGGTTTGGAAAACACGGGTTTTTAAGGCCGATAAATAGATTGAAATGGCTAAACCGTCGACCGCGGTATCATTAATTACCACTCGGTCGAATAAAGCTATAAAACGCCCGATTACTAAAACAATCCTATCGATAATCCATTGGTAAAATTCATCAATATAATATTTGTTTAAGATAATCTGATAAAGGCCAGGACTTATTTGAATTATTTGCTTAGGCGAAATTGATTTCCGTATGTAAATAAGCCACCCTGTGAATAAACCTAAGATAGTCAATGCTATAGAAATAGCCATAAGCCATCCATTAATCTCAAAGTGATGTTCAGGATCTATAAACTCAGCCCATCCTGGGTAATTTGAGCTCAAAGGCAAAACTAAAAACCCGACTATAGCTGAAAGGAGCGCCAATATTGCTAACGGTATCCACATTACTTTATTACTTTCATTTGTGCGTTGAAGGCT
Organism: Dehalococcoidia bacterium UBA1152; assembly: GCA_002311285.1. GTDB lineage: Bacteria > Chloroflexota > Dehalococcoidia > Lucifugimonadales > UBA2962 > UBA2962. The sequence goes on from DBZU01000074.1 coordinate 7,148, forward strand.
TCGAAGAGTAGAGCCAAAAAATGGAACAATCATAATACGAGCCATATATAACGCACTTAAAAATACACCCACGAGTGTTATAGCAAAAAACACGTATTGACCATGGTTAAAAATAGACGCCAACATCTCGTCTTTTGAGAAAAAACCGGCGAGTGGAGGAAGCCCAGCGAGACATGCAGCTCCGATGCAAAAAGAGAATGCGGTTATTGGCATACGGTGTCTTAAGCCACCCATTTTCCAAATGTTTGTTTCATTTGATGTAGAGTGCATGACGGAACCAGCACCGAGGAATAACAGAGCTTTAGCGATTCCATGAACAATAAGGTGAAACATTGCCGCTGCTAATCCTCCAGCTCCTAAACAAAGCATCATTAAACCCAAATGACTTATAGTTGAATAAGCTAGAATGCGTTTAATATCACTCATAACTAAGGCCATAGAGCTGGCAAAAATAAATGTCACCAGTCCAACTATCATCACGATAAGCATAATCGTAGGAGCCAATTCGAAAATTGGCATCATGCGAGCAACCAGATACACGCCAGCCGCCACCATAGTAGCTGCATGTATTAATGCCGAGACGGGAGTAGGTCCCTCCATTGCGTCTGGCAGCCATACATGAAATGGGAATTGAGCAGATTTTCCCATAGCGCCAATAAATATTAATAAGACTGAGCTGTTTAAGATTGTGTCACTTATTCCACCGGAAGCAGCTACATGGAAGATCGTGGAGATGTTAAAAGTGCCGGTGGCTTTAAACAACAACATAATTCCAATAAGTAAACACACATCTCCGATGCGAGTAGTGATGAAAGCCTTCTTAGCAGCCTCGGTTGCAGCACGTTTTTCCCACCAGAACCCAATCAATAAATAAGATCCCAGTCCTACTAATTCCCACGCGAAGTATAGGAATAACAAATTATCAGCTAGTACCAAAGCTAACATTGCGGCAGCGAAAAGGGCATGGATCGCAAAATACCATTCAAATCGGGAATCCCCCTTCATATATCCAAGTGAATAAACCTGGACCAATAATGCTATAAAAGTGACCAGTCCAAGCATAGAAACAGAGATTTTATCTATAAATATTCCCCAACGAATCTCCGTGATACCGACAGTTAGCCAGTTAATGGAAATAGAGCCGCCACCAAATTTAAGAAGATCTACTAGAACAATCCAAAACAATATAAATCCGACCAATATGGCTGTGATCGAAATAATAGGAGCGATTAAAGCCAATCTTTTATCATTAGCAAAGAATCCGCGGGCCACTCTCATTGAAAAAATTATCAGTAAGAATGCAATTGCGCTGAGTGCCGGTATTAACCAAGCAGCATGTAATCCAATCGTGTTATGTGAGTCCATTAATATCTTTTAATTTATATTAGAAAATTTAAATTTACACCGCAGTTCATTGTTGGAAATTCGTTTTATATCATTACCATTTCATAATGTTTATATCATCAGTATTCACAGAAGATTTATTACGATAAAGTCTGAGTATTATTGCAATAGCCAAAGCTAATTCAGCAGCAGCAATAGTGATAACGAAAATAATTAAAACGTGCCCTAAAGCCCTGTACGATTCCGTAGCCTTGATGAATGAAGAGTAACCGATCAAATTTATGTTTACAGCATTCAACATTAATTCGATTGACATAAGTACTAACATTGCGTTGCGTCTGGCAAGAACGCCATATAGACCAATTGCAAAAAGGGCACCACTGAGTAACTGAAAATGCGTTAATTCAATCATTTATCTTCCCGCACCATTATTCCCCCGCCAATAAGTGCAATTAATAACACCAAGGATGCTATTTCAAAAGGAATGGCCCATTGCGAAAAAAGGTTGTGTGCCAGGACTGACAAATTTACCCCGGTTCTTGATCCTAGATTTACCGGGAGATAGAAGGCAGCACTGGTTATAAGCCCTAGTATGACTAACGATGATACGAGGGCTAATGGCCAATGTTTGTGGTCGGATAATGTTCGAAAATCTTCAAGCTTAGTTAACATTAATGCAAATATAATTACGATTACAATTGCACCTCCGTAGATTAGTATCTGCACTAAGGCCAGGAAAGGAGCAAATGCTAATATGAATATCCCCGCAATCCCAGACAAAGATGCTATAAGGCCAAATGCAGCGTATACAATGTTTCTAGACAGCACAACTGTTAATGCGCCACCTAATATAACGGCACTGGCCAAATAGAAAAAAACTAACGCAATCATTGGGGCGAATTGCCCTCACGGCTAGATAAATTATCATTAGCGTTACTTATATGATCTTTTGTTTCACCATCTTTCATACTGATTTTTGCCATCTCAGCCTTGGCCTTCAACTTTAAATGTTCTCTAAGATTTGGATCGCCTATATTTCTTATCTGAAGCGGTTTCCATCCTATTTTTTTTTGAAACTGCTTACCCATGTCTATCAACGTTTCTAAATTTACTCTATTTAAATTTCTTTTGAGTTTACTCAACTCATGTTCGTGGCTCATCTCAATTGCATCAAAATTACAAACATCCACACATATTCCGCATACTATACATCTCGACAGATTTATTTCGAAAGACTCGATAATTTTTTTCCGAGTAGATTTGCCTTCAGAGAATCGTTCATTATCACTCATAGTGGCACTCATGCATAACGTAGGGCATTCCCTTATACAAACCATGCACCCTGTGCAATATGGTTCATCATTGGAATAATCCCAAAGCAAAGCCGGAAAACCCATAAATCGTTTATCAATATCCAGCCGTTTTTCTGGAATAGGATATTCGGCGGTAACAGGTTTACGGATCATAGTGGACAATGTTGTTTTAAGTCCTTTGATGCTACCTAGCATTTGACTCTCCATAATTCTCCGGGGGAAGTTCCGTTGCATCCTTTGCTGGTACTATTTTTATAGAATTTTGTTTGTAGGATGCGTTAGGGCGTTTATAGATTAAGTAAGAAATTACAAAGATTGATATTAGGGATAGTAGGGTCAGTATTGACCAGTGGAGATTATAGAATTGCACTATTCCTGTAAATATTATGTTAATAAAAGATACGGGGACTAAAACTTTCCACCCAAATGACATTAATTGATCGATCCTTAAGCGGGGATATGTGCCCCTTATCCAAAATATCAATAAGACTACACCATAGATTTTTACCAGAAACCACATTAAAGATAAAAGATTATATGCCAGCCCGCTAAATGGCATGGAGGGCCAACTCCATCCTCCTAGGAACATTAATGCTATAAGTGCAGCGACTGCAAACGTATTTACATATTCGGCTAGTTGAATTATTGCCCAGTGGGCTCCGCTATATTCGACAAAAGGACCTCCTACTACTTCAGATTCTGCATGATAGATATCGAAAGGAGTTCTACCTAATTCTGCCAGACCAGCTACCAGAAAGATAAAGAAGCCAAGCGGCTGCACAATTATATTTGCTATGCGTGATTGGTCATTAACTATATCAATCAAGCTTAATGACTGACTGAGCATTGCAACCCCAAGTATTGCCATAATAAACGGGATTTCATAACTGATTAATTGTCCAACAGCACGAAGTGCTCCCAACATAGCGTACTTATTTGCTGACCCCCACCCAGCCATCACTAAACCCAATACAGATAATATAGAGATTGCTACTATGTAAAACAGCCCTAAGTCTAGATTTTGCAGCACTAATGATTCGGAGAAAGGAATTGTGACCCAAATTGCGATTGCAGGCACGAAAATTGCCAAGGGGGCGATCCAATATATTGGCCGGTCAGCCCAACTTGGAAGGATGTCTTCTTTGGTGATCAACTTTATCACGTCTGCAATAGGTTGAAGAGTGCCATGAGGTCCAACCCTCATGGGGCCCATTCTCTGCTGTATTCGAGCAAGGAATTTACGTTCAATCCAAGTTAGTACCATAACGGTGATTGATAGAAAAACAATTAAGCCAAAGGCTCCAACTACGTACCAGGCGGCCGTTATCCATGTCATCTGTCAACTTCTCCTAAAACAATATCCAATGAACCTAAAATAACTACCGCATCTGCCACATATACTCCAGCCAACATATGTTTTATGGCCTGTAGATTTGCAAATGATGGTGTTCGAACCTTAACTCTATATGGATTTTGGCTACCATCGCTAACGAGAAAAACACTTAAATCGCCTCTCGGTGATTCACTCCTCATATAGCATTCTCCTTTTGGAGGTCTGACGATTCGTCTTATTTTTGCATGAACCTCTCCAGGCTCCATCTGTTTTGTTGCCTGCTTAATAATAGACAAAGATTCACGCATTTCCTGTATACGCACATAGTAACGGTCCCAGCAATCACCAGTGCTTCCAATGGGTATTCCAAAATCGAATCTATCATATATTCCATATGGTTCAGATATCCTGACATCCTCAATTAAACCGGTTGATCGTAAAATAGGTCCTGTGACACCAAAATCGACTGCATCTTTTATAGTTAAATTGCTAACATTTTTGGTGCGAGCCATGAAGGCCTCGTTTTGGGTTAATAAATCATCGCACTCTTCGATAGCCTTTTCTAATTCATCTACAACAACATGCAATTCATTCTCGAATTCTTCAGGTAAATCCTCTTTAACCCCACCTATGCGAATATAGTTATGCATCATTCTTGCCCCTGTTACTCGCTCGAAAAGTGACTGAATTTTTTCTCTTTCCCTAAACCCATAAAGCACTGGTGTCATTGCCCCTACATCTAAGCCAAACACGCCATAAAAAAGCATATGACTGGCTATACGATTAAGTTCACATAAAATAGTTCTTATGTACCATGCTCGATCAGGAATTTCTAATTCCATTAACTTCTCAACTGCCATANNTCTCCGTTTAAATTAGCAATATAATCCAACCTGTCAAATAGTGTTACTACCTGAGAATAACTCTCTGATTCACATAGCTTTTCAGACCCGCGATGTAAATAACCAATGTGCGGCTCAGCATCTACTATCATCTCGCCATCGAGCTGTAAGACCAGCCTAAAGACCCCATGAGTACTTGGATGTTGTGGTCCCATGTTAATTAGCATGTCAACCATCGATCCAGATTCGCTAATATTTTGATTAATTTTCAAAATTATTTATCGCCCCATGTATTTCTAAAGGTATGAGTAAAAAGTTGTTTCTATTATCAACTTAAATTGTATTTGTAAGTCATTGACTCACCATTCCTTGTACTCGTGTAAAGGGTATGACTTGAGGCCAGGATGGCCTTCAAAACCTTCTGGTAGTAAAAGGGAGTTTAAATTTGGATGATCATCAAATATTATTCCAAACAGATCATGGCTCTCCCGTTCAAACCAATTTGCTGTTCTCCATATGCTGGAGACTGACGCAACTTTAGGTTCAATTGGAGTAAGTTCAGTTTTAAGTACCATCTTATGTCTTTTTGTATAAGAAAAAAGATGATAATTCATTTCTAGTTTGTCTTCATAATCAACCACTGAAAGACATCTTAAATAGTCAAAAGCTGCTAAAGAGTTCATCTTAAGAGTATTACAAATTGGGTTTACAAGTTCAGGAGACACTGTAACGGTTATCTCATCGAGTTCAATGCCATATTCAACTTTGTGTTCATTTAAAATTGATGGTAACAATTCCAAAAGTTTTCGCGATGCCTCAGTTAAAGCGGTAGTTTCGTTAGTTTTGTCTTGCATGTTGGTGTTGTAACTGTTTCAATTTAAAGTGATTCATAAAAGAAGGCTGTTTACTTACTTAATATCTATGAAAGTAGCATGCATGAATGTAAATAATGTCACTATAAGATCCTGATTGATTAATCGAAGATCATTTCTCATCTTTTAAGTCTGCTTTATTTCTTAAATCACCCCGGTTTTTTGCGTCCGAAGAAATCTTATCCTGTAATTCCATTATTCCGTACATTAGCGCTTCAGGCCTAGGTGGACACCCAGGTACGTATACATCCACTGGGATGAGGTGGTCGACACCCATGACTACCGAATATGAACGATAGTATGGGCCTCCGTTTGTAGCACATGCTCCCATTGCTATAACCCACTTTGGGTCAGGCATTTGTTCATACAAGCGCTTTATTGGGTCTGCCATTTTTTTTACTACTGTGCCTGCAACTATCATGACATCGGATTGCCGGGGAGATGGCCAGGTTACGATACCAAAACGATCAAGGTCGTGATGAGACATATGTGCCGACATCATTTCAATTGCACAGCAAGCCAGCCCAAATGAGAGTGTCCATAAAGAAGACTTTCGGGCAAGAGCAAATAGTTCGTTTGACTTTGCCGCAACCACGTTAGGTAATACTTGTTCGAATACACCTTCCGCAGGTATATTTCCATCTCCTTTGGATTTTTGGTCATAGCCTTTGGTTAGGTTAGCGTAATTGTCTTCGTTTATTTCCATTGGAGCACTCCTTTACGCCAGCTGTACACAATTCCAAAAAACAAAACGCCAATGAAGATTAGCATTTCATAGAAAACTATTGGGCTCGATTCAAGGTATACGACTGCCCATGGAAACAGAAACACAGCTTCGATATCGAATATTATGAATAGAATGGCGAAAACGTAGTATCGAATTCTAATTTGAGACCATCTAAATGGCTCTGGAGGTATACCGCATTCATATGGTTCATTTTTAATTTTGGAGGGACGCTTAGGTGCGATAAATCTTGATGCACAGAATACTGCCCCAACTGCTAATGCACCCATGATGGGTAATATAAGAACGACCATCCAATTTACATCGTAGCCTTCAGGCAATTAAACCACCTAGATTACGGTTTGCAATCAATCTACTAATGACAGTGTTTCCACGTCGACAACCTAATCTTATATTAATATTTTACTCATTTTTTTTCTAGGTTGATAAACGTTATTATTAACGACATAAACTCAAATCATCCACTGTAATAACGAGCCAGTTCATCTCTTTCGAACATCGGGATTTTATCTATCTTGCCATCATTTTCAATATATAGTTTCTGTTTCAACTTTGTTGCGGTACCTATAACTTTTGCGTCGATGTTATTATTATGAAAAACATCCATTAATTTTGAAGCGTCAGACGGACTTACTGCTGCTAAAAGCGCTCCTGAAGCTATTAATCCAAGTGGGTTTAATCCCAAAGCATCACATACGATCTTCGATTCAGCGAAAATATTAATTTCAGAGAATTTGATTTTAATACCTAAACCAGAAGCAAGCGACATTTCCAATAGACCATTTACTAATCCTCCTTCCGTGGGGTCATGCATTGCATGAACCCTGACAGTTTTTCTGGCTAATTCAGCATCTTTTCGCACACTTAAACCGGGTTTGAAAAGCATGTTTTTCCCTGACTCAATAATTTTCTTAGGGACTCCTGCTGCACTTAGTTCTTTTTCAGATTCTCTGCAGAGAATAGCTGTTCCTTCTATTGCAATACCTTTGGTTAGAATAATGGAGTCACCTTCTTTCATGCCTGATGTCATTATTATGTCTTTTTTATCTAGCTCTCCGAGTAGAGTCCCTACTGCTATTGATTTTGAAAGTCCGGCAGTAATTTCCGTGTGACCACCGATTAAAGTTATCCCTTGTTTTTCAGTTGCTTCTGCCAGAGTGTTGAACACATGCTTTATTTGTCGTTCTTCAATGCCTTCAGGCAACAATAAAGTCACCATCATCCATTTTGGCGTAGCACCCATAACGGCAAGATCATTTACATTAACCTGTACCAAATACCACCCGATTAGATCGGTAGCAAATGTTATTGGGTCTGTTTTCGCTGCTAATACTCTGTCGCCAAAGTCAATTAATGCTGCGTCTTCGCCAACTTTGGGGCCTAATAATACTCTTGGATCCTCTTGGCTAATTTCATCCAGCAGTTGTTTTAGTAATGATGCAGGCAGTTTTCCTGATTTAATTTCCAATTGGCTTACCTTTAAAATGTTTAGAGTCTAAACTAATTTAAATTCCTGATTCCCGATTTAAGGATAGCACGTAGGTAGATGATCAAGGCAATATTTTTTGATTTATATGGAACTTTAGCCGGCTTTAATCCTAGTAGATTTGAGATTCAATCCAGTGTCGCTTCAAAATATGGACTTAATCTTACTGAAGATGCAGTTTCAAGTGGCTATGCTAAAGCAGATGAATTTATGTCTCGCCAAAATTCAATTCGTCCTATTAGATCAATGGACGAAAGTGAAAGGCGAAAGTTTTTTGCTGAATATGAAAGACTGATTCTTGCCTATTCTTATCCAAACGTTAGTTTGAAAACTGCTGAGGCAGTTTGGGAAGATATTCAAAGAATATCGTACCAGCTCACCGTGTTTAATGATGTGCGACCGGTATTAAAAACCCTTAGAGAGCAGGGTTTGATTTTGGCAATAATATCCAATATGAATATTACTGGAAAAGAACTTTTAAATAATTTAGATTTATCGAAACACATAGATTTTGCAATAACATCGTTAGAAGCAAATTCAGAGAAGCCTGACACTCATATATTCAAAGTTGCTTTGAGGAAAGCCCAATGTACACCGAAAGAAGCTATCCATGTTGGCGATCAAATCTTATCGGATATTATAGGAGCAAAACGATCTGGAACCCACTCAGTTCTTATTGATAGGTACTCTGTGAATTCAAGTTTTAAAGATGCTCCACGTATTAAAAATCTGTTTGAGTTGCAAGAAGTAATTGACAAAATCTCGTGCATCGAACATTAAAATTCAGGCTGTTGTTGCGAATACCCCGAGTGTTGGAGGTGTCTATAAATTTCTGTTTCAAAATCTACTATAGTACTCATCAGTTGAAGTAATTTTTCTGTCCACTCACTTTCGGTACCAGCAATTTTTTGTCTGATTTCTCTGTTTCCAATCTCAACATTCTTGTTCAACTGTTTAGCTAAACGCACTTTTATGTTCGCTAAATCAAAATTCATTCTTAAGAATATTTTTTCTTCTCTTTTGAACACAGATCTTATGCCTGCTTTACGGGCAATGAGTCGTAAATTAGATATATACAAAAGATTTTCTAATTGAAATGGTATGTGTCCAAATCTATCTTTCAACATATCTTTAATTTCTTCTAAATCCTTCTCATTCTTTGTCCTAACAATTTCGTTATATATATCAATTCGAATGTCTAAATCTGGAATGTAAATTGAAGGTATGTTTGCTGGTAACCCAAGGTCAATTGATGCAACATGATCGTCGCTTTTCTTGTCGTCTGTATTTAAGGTTGATGCTCTTAATTGTTCTGTCGCTTCTGATAGCATTTTTGAGTAAAGATCGTAACCAACCGCGTGTATATGACCGCTTTGTTGTCCGCCTAAAATATTCCCTGCACCTCGAATTTCCAGGTCAGCCATTGCTATCTGAAATCCGGCTCCTAAATTTGTTGCCGCCAACATAGTTTTTAGACGTTTACTAGCAACCTCGTTAACTGGCGCATTTTTTGGTACCAGCAAATACGCATAACTTCTTTTAGTACCACGTCCAATACGCCCTCTCAATTGGTAAAGCTGGGCAAGTCCAAATGTATCTGCACGATTGATAATGATTGTATTCGCGTTTTGAATATCTAATCCAGATTCAATTATTGTTGTGCAAACAAGTACGTCGATTTTTCCCTCAGCAAAATTCAACATTGTTTTTTCAAGCTCAGTTTCGGTTAATTGTCCGTGACCAATTGCTATGGTCGCTTCTGGGACGATATCACCTAACCGTTTTGCCATTGAACTTATGTCATGGATTCGGTTGTGCACAAAGTAAACTTGGCCATCTCGGTCTAATTCTCTAAGAATCGCATCTTTTATTAAGTCTTCAGAAAATTCTGTAACGTACGTTTTTATAGCTATGCGTTCCTCTGGCGGAGTCGAAACCATACTAATATCTTTTATTCCTGCCATAGACATGTGTAAAGTCCTTGGAATCGGAGTGGCAGTTAGTGTTATCACATCAACCTCAGCTCGAATTTTCTTCATCTGTTCTTTTTGAGATACTCCAAATCTTTGTTCTTCATCAATGATCACAAGGCCTAAGTCCGAAAACTTTATATTGGGTTGAATTAGCATATGCGTCCCTATGCATATGTCGACCCTGCCCTGCTCAAGATTATGGATTACTCTTTTTTGGTCATTATGACGTCTAAATCGACTAAGAAATTCAATGTGAACAGGATATGCGGCAAGACGTCGAGAGAAAGTAGAATAATGCTGTTGAACTAAGACAGTTGTGGGCGCAAGTACAGCTACTTGCTTTCCTTCCATTACAGTCTTGAATGCTGCCCTGAGAGCAAGCTCTGTTTTACCAAATCCTACATCTCCACATATCAATCTATCCATTGGCTTATTACTTTCCATATCACTTTTAATAGCCAACAAAGCATCAACCTGATCATCAGTTTCTTGATATGGAAAAGAGTCTTCTAATTGGGTTTGCCAGGTAGTATCGGTTGAAAATTTATATCCTTCAACAGTCTCTCTTGTAGCATATATAGTCAGTAATTCTGAAGCCATTTCTTTGGTAGAATCGGTCACTTTCTGTTTGGTATTGCTCCACTCCTGAGACCCAAGGCGCGAAAGGTGTGGGACCCGACCTAGTGGAGCGACGTATGGACTAACTCTTTCTAGACTTTCCATTGGAACATACAGTCTATCCCCCGCAGCATATCGAAGAACCAAATATTCGTTTTGGTTTTCTGGATCTTCGTGAGTGCCTGCGAATTTAGCTATGCCATGATCCACATGAACTAGATAATCACCAGGACGCAATTCTCTAAGAAGGGACTTTTTAATTTTTTTTGTTCGACTTGCATAGGCACGGCGAGTTTTTATATGACCAAACATTTCTACGTCACTAAAAACAATTAAGGATTTATTTTTAAATTTAATAGACAAACCAGGAGCATTGTGTATCTTTGAAGATTTTAGCATTACAACGGATCCGGATAAGATAGTGCCATTAAAAGTTGGGCCCTCATAAATCTTTAGTCCATGATCAGTCAAAACCTCTTGGACACGCTTTTCCTGGGAGGTTATCAATACAACAGTTGATCCAGATTCTGATAATTCACGAATTCTTTTTGAAACACGGTCAAGATTACCGAAAAAACATTCACTTGTAGTTATTGGCAAACTAAATTGGTTTGCAGTCTTATTTTCAAATGCCGCCCATGGAACAATATTGATTCGATCAGTAAAACGTCTGAGTTTTCTATTAACCTGGCTCCACGAGAAGTAAGGTGAAGGGAAGGAATCTGGTATTTGCCCTCGTGACTCCTTCTTTTTTCGTATGTCGTCAACTCTTTGATCAGATTTCTTGACTGTATTAGCAAACTCAACAGGGTTGCATACTACAATTAATGAGTCCTTGGGTATATATTCAAATAAAGAACCTTCATTCAGAAATCCTGCATAAAAATTCAAGCTGTCTCTTAAGGTTGAGTGTTCATTGGTTGCAAAAAGGTCTAACTCCTCTTGGATACGTGTTTTATCTTTATCAGATAGACACGAATTTGCATTGGAATCGCTTAAATCCTTTAATTTACGTATGAAACCTTTGTTAACCAGTGATTCAGTTGCGGTATTTACAGTAAATGATTTCACAAGCTCTATTGATCTTTGTGAATAGGGATCAAACTTTCTAATTGTTTCAATATGATCTCCTAAAAATTCGATACGGAATGGAAACTGAGAATTGGCAGGAAATATATCTACAATGCCTCCTCGATGGCTGATTTGGCCTGGAGTTTCTACAATAGATACAACGCTATATCCAGACATGCTCCATAAATCTAACAGAGATCGTAATTTAAAAGATCCTCCTTTAATTAAAGTGGTCTGTACTTGTTTAAATTCCTTAGGCAAAACTGTTTTCTGACTAATAGCAAATGCAGAGCTTATGACCGATATCGGTTCTCTGGCATCAATCAATGAGGATAATACAGAAATTCTTTTATCCTCAAGTTGTGTATCTGCAGCCACACGTTCAAAAGGCAAGACTTCAGTTTCACTCAACAGATGCGTATTCGGAGCCCCCCAAAAGTTCATGTTTTCATGTATTCGTTGAGCCTCATCCTGTTTGGATGTCAAAATTAACATGGGCCTTTCTAGGTCTATTGAAAGTTTGGCCAATGTGAACGGAATGCCCTCATTTACAGACTGTAATATATATTGGGATCCCCTTATTTCTAATCCTTTACGAAGCCTTTTATATTCAGGGATTGTGTCCAGGAATGCACCTAAATTTTTTGGGACCATGGTTTCTCTACATTTACCTTTCTTTATTTGAAAATCAACGCCAAAAGGGCAAGCACGGCGCTTGCCTAATGATCGATTTTAACAGAGGCAATGCTACAATTTCAGTTAAATTGGTTGTAAGGGGTCTGTATTTAATGAGCAAACACAAAAGAATTGTGGATCTTAGAAGTGATACCGTTACTTTGCCCACACAGGAAATGCGCAATGCAATGGCTGAAGCTGAACTTGGCGATGAGGCTTATGAGGACGATCCTAGCATAAATCGTCTAGAAGAAATTTCTGCTGAAATGTCTGGCAAAGAAGCTGGCCTACTAGTCAGTAGTGGGACTATGGGAAATTTAGTTGCGGCTTTAGCGCACTGTAGTAGAGGAGACCAGATGATAGTTGGGCACAGAGCACATTGTTATATCGGAGAGATGGGAGGTGCGTCTGCCCATGGAGGCATAATTTTTCGATTAGTCGACAATGATGAGAGAGGAATGCTTGATTTAACACAAGTTGAAGCTCTTTTGAATCCTAAGGATGAGCCACAACCAAAAACGGGCATGATAGAGTTCGAAAACACACATGGCTCAACAGGGGGACGAGTTTTAACTAAAGAAGACATGCTCAAAGTTTCCAAATTAGCACACAAACATGGGATTCCGATGCATGTTGATGGAGCCCGCATCTTCAATGCTACTGTTGCTTTAGAGATGCCTTTGTCTGATCTAGTTCAGGGAGCAGATACAGTTACATTTTGCCTTTCCAAAGGGCTTGCTGCCCCATTTGGATCATTATTGTGTGGTAGTTACGAGGATATTAATAGAGCTAAACTTATAAAAAAGTCTTTAGGTGGAGGTTTAAGGCAAGCAGGCGTTATGGCTGCAGCAGGCATTATTGCGTTAAACAAAATGGTTGATAGGCTTTCTGAAGATCATGAAAATGCATACAGATTAGCGTTAGGCTTAGCCGAAATACAGGGAATCGAACTAAACCCTGAAGATGTCGAAACTAATCAGGTATATTTCAATGTCAAAATTGATAATCAACCACAACTTCTGAATGAATTAGAAAATAATGGGGTAAGAGGATTGATACTTGATGAAGGATGGAGGTTTGTTACACATTATGGGATTGTTCGAGACGATATAGATTGGGCCTTGCCAGTTATAAATAAGACATTCCAAAAATTTAGATAAAGATTTGTTAATAATTTACTACGATTAATTAGAATAACAAAGCCAGTACAATCTTCTATTTCAACAACTGTTGCAAATGTAAGTATTAGTTCAATTGTATCGATTAAAGAGGTTTAATATGGGAAATTTAATGAATGAACGCCTTAAAGGGAAAATCGTGGCCATTACTGGTGGAGCAAGAGGTAATGGACTTGCAACCGCAATAAGGGTTGGAAAAGAAGGAGCGAGTGTTTTTATTGGAGATATTGATGAAGATGCTCTGTCAGAAGCTTTGAAACAACTTACTGGATTAGGTATAACTGCTTCAGGTAGAGTAGTTGATGTTTCGAATATTTCAACAGCCCCGCAATTTATGTCTGCAATAGTTAAAGAATTTGGCCGATTAGATGTGTTTGTTAATAACGCAGGGGCATCCAGACCGCAGACGTTTCCCTATGTTACTGAGGATATGTGGGATTGGACCATGGACCTTAATCTAAAAGGTGCCTTCTTTCTTTTACAAGAAGCAGCAAAAATTATGATAAATCAAAAATCAGGAAGTATAGTTAATATTTCTTCATACGCTGGAGTTATTGGAGGATTAACTTCTTCTCCTCCCTATGCTGCTGCCAAGGCAGCATTGGTTAATGTGACTGTTATGGCAGCAGCTTACTTAGCCGAGCATGGTATTCGAGTTAATGCTGTGGCCCCAGGGATTGTGAACACCGGTTTTCATGATGTAGTTGACAAAGTAGTTGGACAAGATCAGTTGGGTTTGAAACGCGGGGAACTAATGAAAAACAAAGCAAAATCCATCCCACTATTTCACAGAATGACGGAACCAGAAGACGTGGCTTCCACAGTAGCATTTTTGGCGAGTTCTGATTCTTCACATATAACAAGTGAAACTATAATGGTTACGGGCGGTATGAAAACCTTGTGAACTGTTCGTTAATATCTGTTTCCATATAAAATTGATGAAGAAGTTCGATGATTTTACTGTTTTTGAATTTGAATCCTGAGTGTGGGGTTTGCATTCCGAGACGAGATTCAAAAAGAAAACATTTCTAGTCGATGGAGTGTTTTGTTAGATTTGATTAATCTGATTCTTGTCAAACTCGTTCTGCACATTTATATAGTACTGGGTGACAGCTTTTCTAACCCCACTAGTAGTGGATGTGCCGATTGTTATCCAGGCCTCCAGCCTTCTTCTAAGTCGGTTTATTTCTGATTCAAGGTCATCCACGCCTAAATTTAAGTATTTAGAGAAGCTAGATATTGCTAACTGGTTGTCCATATAAATGTACTGATCTAAATCCGGATCCAATCCTACTAAAGTGATCAATTTCGGTGATTTAGATTTCTCAGGCACAACCAAAGCCAACTGTCTAACCCTCCTTCTTGCTACACTCCTGCCGCCAGTACCAGTAACATCAACAATTACAATCACTCCTATACTACCTAGAGTAGTATTCGGAATTTTTAAAGGCTTGGAACTAAAGACCCTTATCACGTCTTCTGGGGAACCAGCATACATAGTTGTTGCAAATGGGACTCCTTTGCTAGTCCATCTCAACATTTTTGTAACATCCGTAGCCCACAGATTTGCCTCCTCAGTATCGCTTATTCCAGGTATCAGCAAATACGGTTTAGTTGAGTCATCGTTTGCTTCAGGTTCTTCAAATTTTGGCCCATAGATATATGATTTTTCGTATGAGGGAGGAATGAAGTCAATTAAAGCTGACAACATGCTAGTTTTTCCAGCCAATTTATTTTCGGAAGCGAATATTACAGAAGACCCCCTATCGAATAATAGCCATAGTGTCGCTGCTAGCCTAGAATCTAAGGTTCCATTTTTTACCATAGATATTAAGTTAGGCCTGTTGGATTCTTTACCCGAATTACCCCACCAAGCTTCGGATCGTCTTTTTATTCTTTGAGCCATTGTTAACTATTATCCGGCTTGTTCTTCAGGCCGGCCTGTTTCAGACTCGCCTTCGGTTTCTTCTATTTCCTCACCCTCTACTGGAGCCTCTTCATCCACTTCCTCTACTTCTTCTATTTCAACTCTTGGCGGCGCTACTCGCGCAATTAAGCTGTCTGCCAAATCGGTAATGGTTATGTCATCATCGACGGTGATATCTGACACATGTATTGCTGTTTCAAAATCTTCAATTGAGCTAACGTCTACGGTAATTCGTTCTGGCACTCGCAGAGGTAAAGATTCAACAGTTATCGATTGCATATTTTGAATTAAAGTGCCTCCCAACAATCGTACTGCAGGAGGGTTTCCAATTACTTCTACTGGAACTTTCGCTGTGATCTTAGACTTAACATCAACTCGCATGAAATCTACATGCATGATATCTTGAGTTATCGGTTGGCGCTGCACTTCACGTACAAAGCAAATTTCACTTGAGCCGCCGCCTTCTACTGTTACAGATACCGGTATATTTAACCCGACTCTTGGGAGGAGTTTGTAAATTTCAGCTGAGCTTACTTGCAAAGATAAAGGTTCGCCATCGCCTCCATACAGGTGTACAGGCATGATACCGGTTTTTCTGAGCTTAGCGACGTTTTTACCTTTTACGGAACGGTGACTCAATTTAATTTCAGCAGCGTCCTGGAGTAGTGCACTATTACTCGAACTTGTCATTGCGGGAACCTCCAACTTTTTATGCATCCGGAATGCTGTGTTATACAGCCAATAAATTTAGCCATTTGTGCGTTCAGCAGAGCATCCAGACTAGCATGTCTATTATATTTTACCTTAATTGATTTTTTAAAATATACGTGATGATTGTCCTCTAACTAACATTTAAAAAATTCGCTCAGTATAAGTCCAGCAGGATTGGGCAGTGATCGGAGCCTACGGCCTGATTTAGGATTTTTGCATTTTTGACTAGGTTAATAGCTGATTGATGCACAAAAAAATAATCGATCCGCCATCCTACGTTTCTATCACGAGCACGAGATTTTTGATCCCAGTATGTATACCAACCGGGTTGATCATTAAAATTACGAAAAACATCGACGAATCCGTTTTTTACAAACAAATCTATCCACTCTCTTTCAATCTTCAGAAAACCTGAGTTTTTTCGGTTTTCTTTAGGACGAGCTAGATCAATTTCTTTATGGGCTGTGTTGAAGTCTCCGCAGACGATCAGCTTCTTCCCTGTAGTCAATTCTTTATTACAATGTCGAAGAAAATTATCGTAAAAAGCTAATTTATAATTCAATCGATCAATATTAGATTGGCCGTTTGGAAAATAAACGTTATATAAAGTAAAATCATCGAAATCTGTAACTAAAGTCCTGCCTTCGGAATCAAATTGAGCGTGACCAAAACCGTCCCTATATGAGAGCGGTTTTGGTTTGGAAAATGTAGCTACTCCACTATATCCCTTACGCTCAGCAAATGACCAATTTGCATAATAACCTTTTGTTGCTTCAAATCCTTGGCCGATTTGGTGTCTTTGAGCTTTTAATTCCTGCAAGCATAGTATGTCAGGAGACATTTCACTAAGTTGCTTCAAAGAACCTTTTCTAAATGCGGCCCTTATCCCATTCACATTCCAGCTAATTAATCTCAATGAACACCTTTCTTAAATTCTTAAATCATATCCGATGGCATAGTTTTTCATCGCTCAACTTGTTCACGTAACCCGAAATTCTTGCCTCTAGACGAGCATAACTATAATATAAAAAATCTAGATGATTTTATGCTGTTAGGGTTTTTTTTAGCAAGGATAACTGATTTGAAAATAGGTATTTATTGTTTTTTAACTGACTATTCAATAGATGTTGCAAAGTTAGCAATAGAAGCTGAAAGTTTGGGGTTTGAGTCGCTTTGGCTACCAGAACACCCGATCATACCAGTCAATCGTACCATGCAATCCTACTTAAAACCTGGCAGCACTGGAAGCGAGGAGCTACCAAAGCAATATTACGATGTTGTAGACCCTTTCGTTACTTTAGGTAAAGCAAGTGGTGTAACTTCGAAATTGAAATTAGCTACTGGAATATGTTTAATTCCTGAACGAAATCCCTTATTACTCGCTAAAGAAGTGGCTACGTTAGATCTTCTTTCAAATGGACGGTTTATTTTGGGAATCGGCGCAGGATGGTGCAAAGAAGAAACAGAGATTATGGGTGGAAATTTTGAACGTCGTTGGTCCCAGACGAGAGAATCGATCTTAGCAATGAAGCAATTATGGACAACAGTTGAAAGTGAATATCATGGCGACTTCTATGACTTTCCTCCGGTCTATTCATTTCCTCGCCCTGTCCAACGTCCACATCCATTAGTTATTTTGGGGGGCAATGCTAAGAATGTTTTTAAACGAGTTGTTGAATATGGTAATGGATGGATGCCAACGACCGCGAGTGTTGAAGAAATACGCATGGGACGCAGCCAGATAACTGAACTTGCCAATAATGCCGGACTTGATCCTAAAACATTTGAAATATCAGCCTTCCATCAACCTGCTGATCCGAAATTAATAGAAGAGTTATCTCAGAATGGCGCTGATAGGGTGATTTTAGAGCTTAAGACGGCTTCGGAGGATGAGGCACTGTCTCAATTAAATGGTTTTGCACATAAACTTCTTAACTGATTTTCTGTTATACGAATACTAACTCGGAGTGGACTAGGAGAACTTGCATCATAAACCAAGACGTCGTCGAATATTACAGAGAATTCCCTATCGAAGAGTACGTAGAACGTGCTCGGAGACTACGTGATGCGCTGGAAAAGCATGGACTTGATGCGGCGAGTCGAGGGATGGAAATGGGTCGTTGTACCGGGCTCCCAAATGTAGAAGGTTAATCATGTGCAGTAACCATTCTTTATATCATATTCCCGCAACTCTAGAGAGCGCTTAGCCGGATCACCGAAACCTCCTCCGCCCGATGATAGAGAAACAATACTGTCTCCAGGGTTAATAATAACACCTGCTTCTTTTGATCTAAGAAATCTCTCTTTTCCATTTTGAATAACACTGTAGATATGGGGTTTTCCCGGCTGTCCTCCAAATAATCCGAACGGCGGGTTGATTATTCCATCGCCAGCCGTATTGAGTATAGCTGGTCCATCACCTTGATAAACTAATTCACAGGCGGACCCCACGCCTCCTCTCCATTCACCATCACCTCCAGAATCAGGACGCATTTCGTGGTACTTTATAAGAAATGGAAATCGGTCTTCTGTTATTTCAACGCTAGGAGCACGAATCCCTCCCACTGCCTGTACTTCTCCAACATTGGACCATCCATCGAATCCTTGGGATGCGCCACCACCTCCTCGGGCAAGAAAGAAATGCCAAATAAAACTACGTCCGGTTCTTGGATCTAGTCCTGTAATTGCATAACGTAAACGACGAGAGAATCCTGCATTGACCGCGTATGGTACGGCTGACGCCAATGCCTTAAATATGGCCTCTATAATCTCTTCTGCACAGTGATTGGTGCTCATACAGACCGGAGCTGGTGGATTTGCGTTTACAATTAAACCTCGTGGAGCTATTACTTTGACTGGACGAATCGAACCTTCGTTCTTGGCCACATTAGCGGGTGCCATGTACATAATAGCAACATGAGATAAAGACCGCGTGTTTGCATAGGAACTGTTGATGAATCCTTTGACCTGGGAATTAGATTCACCTAGATCGATGATTATTGAAGTTCCATCGATAGTTACGGTGGCACGTATGGGAATCATTTTGCTATCAAATCCATCATCGTCGATTAAGGATTCACCCTTGTAAACGCCATCGGGCCAGTCAGAAATAAATTGCCTGACCTGTCTCTCTGTGGCCGCGAGAATTCCATCTGTAATAACTTTTAATCTAACAGGGCCATAGTCCTCGAGAAGAGAGATTATACGCTGGGCTGCTATATTTACTGAACCGATTTGAGCGTTGAGGTCACCTATGAAATTCTTTGGATGTCGCACGTTGGCCGACAACAGCTGCAAGAGATCTTTTCTTGGTATAGCCTGATCATAGATTTTAACTGGTGGAATACGTAATCCCTCGTGATAAATCTCGCTTGCAGCTGGATTATATCCGCCGTGAGTTGCCCCTCCCACGTCGCTATGATGTGCCCTGTTTACCGTATAAAATACAAGCTGTCTCTTAAAGAAAACGGGACGAATAATAGTGATATCAGGTAAATGGCTACCGCCGAAGTAGGGGTCGTTGAGTGCAAACATGTCTCCGTCATTAATATCGTCCCCGAAGTAATCCTTAATGGCTGAAACTGCAATTGGTAAAGCACTAACGTGAACGGGAATGCCTTCACCCTGAGCTATAAGCTGGCAATTTGTATCAAGAATTGCAGTCGAGAAGTCATGGCTTGAATTTAAAATCTGTGACATGGAAGTACGAAGCATCACATCCTTCATTTCAAGTGCGATGGACTCAAGACGATTCTCAACTACGGCGAGTGTAATCGGATCTGTTTCCACACCATCCGATTCACTATCCGTAGTCTCCTTGGTGTTAACTTGAGCTATTCTTAATTCCATGCCACCAAATTTGTC
Source organism: Dehalococcoidia bacterium UBA1152 (assembly GCA_002311285.1). Taxonomy (GTDB): domain Bacteria; phylum Chloroflexota; class Dehalococcoidia; order Lucifugimonadales; family UBA2962; genus UBA2962. Next base: position 27,100 of record DBZU01000074.1, read on the forward strand.
GACTGTAATGGTATCGGCTTCTTCAATTAGAATAGTAGTAAAGCATGATTCTATGATAGCTGGACCAGGAATTACCGATCCATAAGGAATTTTGTCAGCATCGTATATCGGAGTCTCCACCCAACTCCCTAGATAGACTTTCCGAAAACTTTTCTGTGCATTGGCCAAGTTTTCTGCTTCTTGATGTTCAGGCTGTGTAATTTTTGGGAGGTGGCCAATTACGGAGATTCGTAGATTGACAAGTCGTATTTCTTGATTGGATTGGTGGTATGAATAAAGTTCATCGTAGCGCCTATGGAAGTTGGAAGACAATCGGTCAATGACAGTCTTATCATCTAGATCAAGAGTTGGCATAGGGACGTTGACCTCGTATATTTGATCAAGGTATCTCATGTCCGCTGACCTCACAACTTCAATATGGTCGTTTTGAATACCCTGAGAACTCAGTTTTTCATGTCCTTTTAACTCTAATTCATTCATTATTGAGCGAACTGTTTCCAGGTTTATGTTATGAAGCCCGATAGGATATGAACGAGAAAAATCGTATCGCAGGTCTGTGGAAAGCATACCGTAAGCGGATAAAACAGGCCCTGCAGCTGGTATATAAACTTTTCCTATTTGAAGTTGTCTAGCGACTTTACTAACGTGCAATCCTGAAGCGCCTCCAAAGCCCAGAATCACGAAATCTCTGGGGTCAACACCGCGTTTAACGGACATCAATCGTACCCCTTCAGTTATGTTTGTGGACACGATTTCATGAATTCCGTAAGATGCTTCGATAGTTGACAATCCCAATGGCTTAGCAACATGTTGAAACATTGCTTTTTCAGCAGAGTCTATATCTAGCTGGGTTCTACCACCTAGAAAGTTCTGCGAATCGAGGTAGCCCAAAAGAAGATTAGCGTCAGTAACGGTTGGGGATGAGCCGCCTTTTTGATAACATGCGGGTCCGGGATGAGCTCCGGCACTATCTGGACCAACTCTAAGGATGCCGCCTTCATCAATTCTGGCTATACTACCTCCTCCCGCTCCCTGGGTTTGAATATCTATCATTGGAACAGCAATTTTCCAACCGGCCTCGAATTTTTCGTTAGTGACGTGAGGTTTGCCATCCTCAATTAACGAAATATCCGTACTAGTGCCACCAATATCAAGGCCAATTATTTTAGATTCTCCGATGAGTTGCCCGTAATGCGCTGCTCCATTTACACCACCTGCGGGACCGGACAGAATGGCTCTCACTGCGGCAGATATAGAGTCTTCAATGGGTGCGACTCCTCCGTTGGATTGCATGATGAGAATTTCACTATATTGCCTGAACTGGCATAAACGTTCTTTTAAGTTAGATAGATAAGATCCAAATGCAGGTCCAACGTAAGAATTAATTGCAGTCGTGCTTAGTCGATCAAATTCTTTAATCTGAGGGATTATCTGATGAGAAAGAGAGGTGTACATTTTTGGGAACCTGGCAGCAATTTTCTCTAAAACACGTTTTTCATGCTCGGGATTTAAGAATGAAAATAGAAAACAAACGGCTAGAGATTCGACCCCCTCTTTTTCTAGAGTGTCCAACGCTTTGTCTACCGATTCTTCGTCAAGAGGGATCAAAATCTCTCCACTAGAACTTAACCTTTCGGCTATTCCTATCCGTAAATGCCTGGCTACAAGCGGTTCTACTGGCTTCATATGTAAGTTATAGCGGTCCTCTTTCAAGCCCTCCCGCATTTCAAGAAGGTCTCTGAACCCTTCTGTAGTGATTAACCCAACCTTCGCACCTTTTCGTTCGACTAATGTATTGGTTGCTACGGTCGTCCCGTGGATAATTAATTCTGTTATATCGAGAAGCATCTCGATAGATAATTGGTATTCCTCTGCGATAGATTTCAGACCTGACATGATGCCTTCTGAAGGATCATGAGGGGTGGAGGAGGTCTTAAAATACTTTGGCGACCCTCCTTTTTTAACTACCACAAAATCGGTAAAGGTTCCTCCAACATCAATACCAATTTTATAGTCAGAGTGTTTAGGCAATAAGATCTCCTTACTGATGGATAACGTCGATGGGATGGAAGAATTTGTATTTTTCCTTGGCATAGCCATACGTCTTCATTGGTATTATACGAGGCTTTTAAGTATGTTCCGCACTATTTGATGGTTAAATGACTTAATATCTTCATAACTCAGGTAATTATTGTCGGGCGTCCAGAAACATTTTTCTATTTCGTTTGCGTTCATCAGTGACAGTCGGCAAACGAATTAAAGAAAAGATTTGATTAAGCCATGTGCGGATCTGAGTCTTCAGAGTCTTCATATTTAAGCCCTGAAAACACTCCTAGATCCCGGCCTTGATGAACATGCATCACAACTTCGTCTCTGACTATCCCTGCTGCATCAATGATTTGTTGATCAATTGATTCAATTAACTCACGTATTGTTTCTAGTGTGAGACTTTCGGATACGTTTATCGTTCCGTGAACAATTCCGTTTGTAAAATGAAGATCTACTCGCCCTATAGCTAGGTCTTCTTCCACAATTGAGTAGCATTCAGATGAAGGTGTTCTACATTCGCGTTCAAATTCAAAACTAGACATTTACTTCTCCGGATTAGGTAATTTGTGGCTCAGTCGCTTCTGATTTGGCCTGATCCTAAAGCCACCCATTTGTAAGAAGTTAATGATTTCAGGCCCATAGGACCTCTAGCATGTGTTTTGCCAGTACTAATAGCGACTTCTGCTCCGAGCCCAAATACACCCCCATCATTTAGCCTTGTACTAGCATTGACAAAAACAGCGCTAGCGTCAATCGCATTAACAAATTTATCGGCAGATTTTTGATCTTCTGTAATGATTGCTTCAGAGTGTCCAAATCCGTAAGTATTTATATGTTCAATTGCATCTTCAACCGAATCAACCACTCTGATAGCAGCTGTCAAAGACAGGAATTCGGTGCCAAAGTCCTCATCCGACGCTTTTTTTACTAAGTCATTGTTGTTTTCCCCAATGATACTCAAACTTCTGGTGTCGCATCGCATTTCTACATTTTTAGCAGTAAAATTCTGATACAAAACTGGCAAAAATTCAGGTGCTATTAGCGAGTGGATCAGTACCGTGTCTAAAGCATTACAAACTGAAGGTCGTTGCGTTTTTGCATTTAAGACTATTGAATTTGCCATCTTTAGGTCTGCCGCCTTATCAATATAAGTATGACAAACTCCTATTCCTCCAACTACAGTTGGGATTCTTGATTCAGCTGCTACTTTATTTACTAATTCACTACCGCCTCTTGGAATCAGAAAGTCAATGTAATCATCCATTGTTAATAGCTCATTTATCACTTTACGGTCTGCACTTTTGATTAATTGAATTGAGTTCTTAGATAAATTGGATTTTTTTAAAGAATCCCTGATAATGCCTTCAAGGCATATATTTGAATTTATGGACTCCTTGCCGCCCCGTAAAATTACTGCATTGTTTGATTTTAAACATAATGCAGAGATATCAATTGTAATGTTTGGCCTGCTTTCGTAGATAACCCCAATCACACCTAACGGAACCGTCCTTTGAGATAACAGCATGCCATTTTCTAAAACTCTGGACTCAGACTCTATCCCTATTGGGCTAGGTAAACTTGATATGTTTATAACTCCCTGAGACATTTTTTCTATACGATCTTTATTCAAAAGCAATCTATCGATCATATGATCATCCAAATCAGCATCTTTAGCTAATTTAATATCAAGCAGATTCGATCCGATTATTTCATCAGATCTCTCGACGATGCTTTCAGCAATATACCCTAATGCTTTATTAATACTTTCTGAATTGCTAGTGGCCAATTGTCGAGATGCCTTTTTTGCTGCTCTGCCAATCTCGATCGTAGTTAGTTTCATTATCTGTACTTATATTTTTTCTATAACTTAACCATATTGCTGCGATGGACGATCTCATCTCCGTAGTCGTATCCCAGTGTGGTTCGAATATTTTCTGAATGCATACCTTTAACTTGATCTATTTCCTCCGAACTATAATTACTGATGCCCGCTACAATTGGCACTCCATTTTCATCAGATATTGTTACTACATCCCCTCTGGCAAAAGATCCTATCACTTCTACAACACCTGCTGGTAAAAGGCTATGCGCTTCAAGCCTAACTGCACCCGAGGCACCACTATCAATTATCACGTCTCCCCGTAGCGCAATTCCACTTAGCATCCAACGTTTTCTACTTTCTAGCCTGTCTCCAGTAGGATAAAATCGGGTTCCTAACTTTTCCCCTGCGATTAACTTACTTAATACATTTTTCTGGAGTCCACTAGCCATAATCGCAGTAGCTCCAGTTGAAGTT
>DBZU01000074.1:31496-66993 GCA_002311285.1 Dehalococcoidia bacterium UBA1152
GTTGAAGTTACCATTTTTGCAGCCAGTAATTTTGCAGCCATTCCCCCGTAACCTGTTGCTATGCGATTTTCTGACCACGATTGCCCACCCATTTCAAGTATTGTTTCATCTATGTTATTAACTCTATCAACAAAATTGGCATTCTCATCCAAATGAGGATCAGTAGTATAAAGCCCGTCAAGTTTACCAAGCATTATTAATATATCGGCATCAACCAAGTTGGTTACTAGCGCAGATAAAGTATCGTTATCACCAATTGTTTTTTCAGAGAGTTGTTCGATATTTACGACATCGTTTTCATTAACAATAGGGATGACTTTTAATTCGATAAGTTTAAGTAGCGTGTTTCTTACATTTAGATAACCCAATCTTTCTTCCATGTCATGTCTTGTCAGCAATGCTTGAGCTATTTTTATACCGTGCGAGTTAAAAGTTTGCTCATACATTTGTAATAACAATCCCTGTCCTACAGCAGCTAAAACCTGCTTTAAAGGTACATCATGAATGTTCTCTGATACGTTCAGCGCTAATCGGCCTGAAGCTATTGCTCCAGATGATACTAGTATTACTTCAATACCTTGTTTTGAAAGTTCTGCTATTTCCTTTACAAGATTTTCAACTATAGATTTGTTAATAGTTTCAGTTTTATGGGTCAGCAGGGAGCTGCCGATTTTAACAACAATACGTTTACATGATAATGGACTGCACAATTCTGCTGTGCCATCAGGGCTTGTGTTTTTTCTGGTGTTATTGGGAGACATATTTAAATCTATTGACTACAAAAATTATAGAAGTGTAAATTCTGTCCAAGTCATCCTGGGATTGATTAATCGGTAAGCTCTATTAATTATATTAGAGGTACTATATTTTAATACGTTGTCACCATTGGGGGGTTAGTTCATTAAAGTCGTTGTTGGTAAGGCGACGTTGATTTGAACCATCCGCATTCATGATCACTAATTCTGAATCATCATCCAAATATGATATAAAAGCTATTTGATCTGAGTTTTCAGACCAAACCGGATTTTCATCTCGAATAGAATTTATTGTAAGGCGTCGTTTGTCTGAGCCATCTGGGCGTATTGTATATATCTCAGGGTTACCATCAATTTCTGAAACAAATGCAATCCTGTTGCCATTTGGTGACCAAGATATATCTTGGTCATCCACATCGTTATTTGTTAGCCGCCTCACTTCGAGTCCATCTGCATTCATCACGTAAATTTCTTTATTACCATCTCTCATAGATATGAAAGCAATGCGCTTAGAGTCTGGAGACCAAACAGGGCTAGAATCCCGTTCCGCTGTTAAACGTTCCTCATTTACCCCATCTGGATTCCGTTTATAAATTCCTTTTCGTTCGCCGGCATGTACTGCAAATAGAAGATACTCTCCATTTGGTGACCATTGTCCGACTTCGTCTGCTTTGACTGTCGTTAATCTAACAGGGCGATTCTCTAATAAGTTTGTTGTGTATACGGTTTTAGAGCCAGCATGAGCTGTGAGAAATGCAATGCGATCTCCAGAAGGATTCCATTGATGACTGTAACTACTGCCCGGCTTTTGTGTAACTCTAATTCTATCTTTATTTTCACCAATGATTTTAAGTGTTTCGACTGTGGTTTCTCCATTTTCTTCGGATAAAAACGCTACGGTAGACTTGTCAGGTGATATTAACGGCTGGAATTCATCAATAGATGAGGATGTTAGATTCGTTTCTAGTTTTGTGAGCGGGTCAATAGAGTATAAATCTAAATTTCCATTACGGTCCGATGTGAATATTATTTGGTCAACTTGATCATCGTTGCACCCAATAACTACAACAAAGGTTAGTAATGCTATTGTTGCTAATATATAAAAATTGGCCTGATATGATTGCATATTTAGGAAAATGGTGGAAAAACGTGCTATCCATCTGGATCTTAACTTATTAAATCATAGATGTAATAGTTAATTATTAAAACCAGTTTTTTGACCTATGTTTAATAAAAACGAAAAATGAAAGAAGGAGAGATATAAACTGCTTCTAGGCCGTAAAGGGTTACCAACTCATTGCGTAACATGCCCGTCTTGGATCGGCCCCTGCACTCATAACGCCTGTGTCCAAGTCCCTTGTCGTAATTGTTGCACCTAATCCACAAACTTTTGCTCTTACAACTTTGTGCCCCTTTACCTTTAATTCATAAACTGTATCTGAATCAATACCGCCTTCCACAGATACTTGTCCAGGGTAATACACATGAGGGTAAAAAGAATTGGGAACGCTATCGGTGGCAAATCTAGGAGCCTCTATAGCCTCTTGAGGACTCATTCCAAACACAAAATAGTTAAGCATAAGTTGAAGGTTTCCCTGAACCTGATGGTCTCCGCCAGGGCATCCGAATGTAGCAAACGGGGTACCTTGTTTCTCTACAATATAATTAACCAATGTTGTTCTCGGTCTTTTACCTGGTTTAATAACGTTGGCATGGCCTTCTTGCAGGTTAAACATTTCAATACGGGTGCTTAGCGCAAATCCTAAGTCCGCAAAGAAAACTGATTTTTCAAATGAACCGCCTGAAGGTGTAGCGCAAGCTATGTTCCCTTCTTGATCTTGAACTGCTATGTGAGTCGTCCCAACTTCCGGATCCATATGACTAGGATTATAAACAGGTTTCACATATGCAGGCTTGAAGCCATCTAAATTTGAATATTTGTATGGGTCACCATGGCTCGGCATTTCAATGAAAGGATAGTCTTTTTTAATTAATTGACTTCGTTCATCGGAGTATTCTTTTGATAGCAAACCGTCGATTGGCACCTGAGAGAAGTCTGGGTCACCATAGTATGCTTCCCTGTCGGCCATAGACAGTTTCATCGCCTCTACAACCAGATGTATGTACTCCGGTGTGTTGTGTCCAATTGATTGAAGATCAAAATTTTCTAGTATGTTTAGAGATTGTAGTAATACGCCTGCCTGTGACCATGTCCCTTGTCCGTGTATTGTGAAGTCATGAAAAGTAGTTTTTATGGGCTTTTCCGATTTTGCCTTGTATTGTGTCAGGTCTTCCAATTTGAGCAATCCACCTAGTTTGGCCACGTTAACATCGATTTTTTCAGCTATTTCTCCCATATAAAATGCATCACGCGCTGCTTTAATTTCCTTGGCCCTATTACTGAGACTTTGGGCACCACTTTTTATTAGGGAGTTCAATGTTTTGCCTAGAGATTTCTGTAATAATATTGACCCTATCTTTGGTACACGGCCATTATCGAAAAAGATATCTGATCCCCCTGGGGGATAATTGTTAAATTGAGTTAATATACCAGGAGAGCGTAATGCTTCAGTCATATATTTGTAATTAGGTATACCTTCATTAGCATAAGTTATCGATGTGCTAATCACCTCCTTGATAGTTTTTGTTCCGAAACGAGCCAATATAGATGTTAAACCTCCAACAACCCCCGGCACTGTGAATGACAGATGTGCTAGGTTGCCTGGGCCGGTAGGAATTACGTTTAGTCCATTGGAGCGATAATAATCTGAAGTTGCTAGAAAAGGGGCGACGCCTTGTCCACTGTAAGACACCAATTCTTTTGTCTTGGCGTAATAAAGCATAAATACACTTTCTGCTCCAATTGAATAAGAAGCTATCGGTTCTACCACTGCGGCGGCGAATGTTGCTGCTACCATAGCGTCGAAAGCATTACCACCGTCAAGTAAAACACGCATGCCTGCCATAGAAGTTAGATAATGACCGGATGAAATTATGCCGTTTGAACCTTGTAGCACCGGCCGACCTGTAGACGGGGTGTGGGAACTACCCTGTTCAAGTTGATAATTGGTTGTTTTGCTGGATGTCATTTCAAAACCTTAATTGTTGACAGTTAATATAATAATGACTTAGGTTGGACTACTTACATTCTATAGGAGGCTTTTTATACATATTCAGTACATGGTAGAAAGTTATTAATCGTTTGATGGAAAAACTACCTCAAATATTTATTTTTCCACATCCCGTGAATGAATGGGCCGCGCGTTGTGTGGCCGGAATGGTTATGGCATTGACGTTATCAGCGTTATTTACAGGGCAATGGATTATTATCGCTGTTTTGCTGTACGGATTTTGCGCTAGGGTAGCTACAGGCCCTACTTTAAGCCCAATAGGGCAAATAGCTATTCGTTTGTTAGTGCCGCTTATTGGTAAAAATCGTCCTGTGGCCGGGCCTCCAAAAAGATTTGCCCAGTTCGTAGGACTGCTTTTTGCTTTAACTGCATTGATTCTTTTTTTCGCAGTTGACTCAGCATTGCCATATCGCGTGGTTCTTGCAGTCCTGGCTAGCTTTGCTTTTTTGGAATCGATTCTTGGCTTTTGTGCTGGTTGCTTTGTGTTTGGGTATATGATGAAGTGGAAACTTGTACCAGAATCAGTGTGTGAAACTTGCATAAATTTTGAAGCTAAATCGTGATATTAAACTAACTACAAGGCGGCTTAACATGAGACCAAGGGTTCAGTTTTTCTAAAGCTGCAGCAACAGTTAACACGGTTTTTTCATCACGAGGACGGCCGACAATTTGCAGGCCGACAGGGAGGCCGTTGCTATTCCATCCTGCTGGAACAGATGCTGCTGGAAGTCCAGCTAAGTTTATTGGGAAAGTGAAGGGGAAATACCCCCACCACGGATCAACCTCCTTTCCATCCACAATAGACACGGTATCCAAAGGGCCTAAAGCATCGAAAGCTGCGATTGCCATTGTTGGAGTGATTACCACATCAAATTCTTGAAACATTGTATTAAAACTGGACTTTATTTCATCAACTTTTCCTAAGGCAATTGCGTATTCTGCTCCAGATATTGAAGCACCATGTTCAATTGTAGCTGTAGCATAATCAGTAAGTTGATCTGGATATTTCGTTAATAATTGACCGTATGATGTATAAGCCATGGTTGCAAATAGTGTTCGAAATGTCTCAAAAGGTTCTTTGAGAACAATTTTTGCATCATCAATTATGCAACCTGCATCTGTTAAAGAGTTTACTGCTGTGTGGCAAATATTAAGAATTTCTGGTTCAACGCTAGCAAATCCCAAATCGGAGGTCCAGCCGATTTTAATGCCAGAAACAGTTTCATGGGGTGAAAAGCTTTCGTTTGTAACATTATCTCTAAAAGATGATGGGTCGCGATCGTCATATCCAGAAATAACTTGCATTATCAGTGAAGAATCCTCGACCGTTCTACTGAGTGGGCCTGATTGACTGAGGTGATTCCCTAATAGTTGTAATCCGGCCCCTCCATACTTAGGAACCCTACCTTGTGCAGGCTTTAATCCAAATACGCCGCAAAAACTACTTGGTATTCTTATGGAACCGCCACCATCGCTTCCAATCGATACTGGGCATAGTCCAGCCGCTAAGGCTGTTGCTGCACCTCCGGAAGATCCACCAGATGTTTTATTAATATTCCATGGATTTCTGCAATGTTCTCCGAGTAAATTGAAAGTGATTCCAAGCAAACCAAATTCTGGAGTATTTGTCTTGCCTAAGATTATTGCCCCTGCATTTTTTATTCTTTCTACAACTATGGAGTCCTCTGTTGGTATTCGGTCCTGAAAGATTTTGGACCCCCCTGTTGTTCTTAAACCCTTGGTAATTTCTAGGTCTTTTATAGAAATAGGCAATCCATGAAGCGGACCTAACTTCGCACCTTGCATTAACCTGTTTTGCGCTTTCTTTGATTCAGAAATCGCATTTTCTGCATCAACTGTTAGGTATGAATGCAGATGATCATCTAATTTTTCAATTCTTTCGAGATAAAGATTTATTAGCTCTACTGAAGACACCTCTTTATTTCTTATCATTGAAATAAGTTTGACTGCAGGCGTGAATGCTAGGTTTTGTTCAGATGATGGGGTGTTCATAGGCCTTTATATTTTGAAATATATTAAATAAAACACACACAATTGAACTTTTGATTAACCATATTAAAGTAAGGTTAAATCCTATTACCTGATGTTATCATTGAGTTTATTAACTATGAATACTAAGCTGCGAATTTTGTACTGGAAAGAAATACCAATTCAGATTCAAACACAAGATGATTCTGGGCACACCTCTGTCTTACTTGAACCATGTTTTCAAGAGGCGGCAGACTCCTTAGCTATGTTTGAAGGGTCGTTCGGTACCGATGACTATCTTGATGGATGGGAATGGACCGAGCCAATAGACGTTGAAGGTAGTGCAGGAGAAGCAACTGAAAGGATAAGCCTGCACTATAATGCAAGTTTTCCAACTGATCTAGTTTCTAGACTAAAAAATTTACATATGGAAGGCAAGAGAGACCCAACTCCCGGTTCTATAGATGACTGGTTTGAACAATCTTAACAAAAAGGAAATTCAGTAATGAATATAATTTCTAAACTCGCAACAGTAAGGACTTTACTTGCTGATGGCGCTACTGGAACATACCTTCAAAGTAGGGGATTGGTGGCGGGGGGAGATCCAGAATTAATGAATATTACTCATCCCAAAATAGTAAGTAGTATGGCAGCAGATTATTTCCGTGCTGGAAGCGATTTAGTTCAAACTAATTCCTTTGGAGGAACCTTTTATGTTCAAAACAGATATGAACACGGTGATAAAGTCGATGAAATCAATTATGTCGCAGCGAAATTAGCCAGAGCCGGGGCAGATGACCCCAAATTGAATTCAAAAGAACGATATGTGTTTGGTTCTGTTGGCCCAACCGGCGAATTAATTGCACCTGTTGGTATGACGAGCCCTCAAGATATATATAGTAAATTTAAGCAACAAATAATGGCATTAGAACGAGGCGGGGTAAATGGAATTATCGTTGAAACAATGATTTCTTTAGAAGAAGCCAAGATAGCTGTTAGGGCAGTAAAAGAAAACACTGAGTTGCCGGTTGCGGCATTGACCACTTTTGATAAGGGCCCACGTGGATTTTTTACTATGATGGGAGATACTCCTGAGAAATGCGTCAATGAATTAAGTGCTGTTGGAGCGGACATAGTGGGAACAAATTGCGGAAATGGCATAGAAATTATGGTCGAATTAGCCGAACGGTTTCGGCAAACAAGTGAAGGTTATGTATGGATTAATTCAAATGCTGGTACTCCCCAGATTAGGCAAGGGCAAATTATATACCCCGAGACTCCTGAATACATGTCTCACGGGTTTCAAAAATTAGCAGATATTGGTATCAATATTATCGGGGGATGTTGCGGCACGACTCCCGAACATATTAAAAACATTGCAACTGTATTAAGTACGAGAGAGGAGAAATGAATGAGCAAGGCTGTAAAAGAATCTGTTGTTCAAATCCTTGAAAGACTTGGAGCATGCTTAGAGTTGATTCCTATTGATCCTTACGGTGATGAAATGTCAGTGGGATTTTATGAGCGAGATGGAGTCATATCGGTGTGGAGTTTTAAAACCGGCAGAAATGTATCGGCAAGGCTAGAGCAAATTCGTGATCGAGTAGTTGAATTAGGAGATTTGGAAGCATCGCCTGATAATCCTCATCAACTTTATTTTCCTGGAGGTACCGTTTATAGGAGAGCTTTTAAGTTTATCGCTAGAAATTCCGTTGAAAAATCGCCACTTACTCCGTTGCCTAAAGGAAGAATTGAGGTTAAAGACTTAAAAAGTGACATGATATTGTTCGCAGTTCCACAACAGTTGAAAGGAAAGTGGATTTATTCTATTGGAGGAGAAGGCAATGCAGACCGACCGCAGCTTCGAATCAGAGCAACTGTTGCGGGCATGGTTAGATATGGTGGGATGGAAAAAGTTGACGATACTAAGCTGATGTTTCCGTGTTCCACCAGATATGATCAATTAGTTCGAAGTGTTTTACCTTATGCACGTAATGTCACGGGTACTGAAGACATGCTTGAAGCAGATGAATCCAGAGGCCAGATGACGACCGGCACACTTGGGTTCTCTCAATAGAAGGAGAGCAATTTTGATGAAATCGAGAGACAGGGTTTTAGCTGCTTTAAATGGCGATCCTGTGGATAGGCCACCAGTGATCAATCCAGGCTCAATCATGACGGTTGAATTAATGGATTTGGTTAACGCCTCTTTTCCTGACGCATGTCGAGACCCTGACTTGAATGCTCGGTTGGCATCAACCGGATATAATGAACTTGGCTTTGATTCCACCTATCATCATTACACGATAGTACAAGAATCATCCGCTCTAGGTTGTGAAATACAGTGGGAACAAAAAGATAATTGGCCTACTGTTGTAATGAGTCGTCCCATCTGGAACCATCCAGATCAAATTAAGATACCATCTGGCTTTTTGGAGCATCCTGATACTCTATGCGTCTTAAGGGCGACAGAAATTTTGAAAAGAGAGATAGGATCTGAAGCTTGTATTATCGGTAAAACTATGGGTCCATGGTCTCTTGGGTACCATACGTTTGGAGTTCAAAACTTTTTACTAATGAGCATTGATGACCCTGACATAACAAAGAAAGCGTTAGACAAATTGAAAGAAGTATCAGTTATGTTTGGGCTGGCTCAGATTGCAGCGGGAGCAGATGTTTTGATGTTCCCTGATCATGCAACTGGTGATCTAGTTTCAGGAGAATATTATCGAACCTTTCTCAAGGATCTACATTCAGAAATGGCTGAACGTTTGCCAGTTCCATTAATTTTACATATTTGTGGATATACATTAGATAGATTAGATTACATCTGCAAAACTGGAATGACTTGTTTTCATTTTGATTCAAAGAATGATCCTCATGAAGCTATGAAAATTGCTTCAGGAAGGATGCGCTTGGTAGGAAATGTAAATTGTCCGATAACAATGTTTTCTAAAGGACCTGAAGAGGTCAATGATGAGGTGACGAGATGTTTAGATGCAGGAGTAGATTTGATTGCTCCAGAGTGTGCTCTTCCATTGCAGACAAAATTGGAGAACATACTGGAAATTCCTAAAGCAGTAAAAAAATGGAGTGAAGCAAACCCAAACAGTATCTATGCTACCGGGCGTAATTCCCAATCGTAAAAGATTGCTAAAAACAGGGTAAATTCATAAAATAGCGATGATATTAAGGGGGGTCTTTTGACAGCACCAGAAACAATGAATTCGCGCGAAAGAGTTCTGGCGGCTTTAGCTGGAGAAAAAGTTGATAGAACCCCTGTATGCAATCCTACTAATGTTGCGACCGTTGATTTAATGGACTTAGTAAACGCTCCTTTCCCAGAAGCTAATAGAAATCCAGAATTAAACGCTAGTCTTGCGGCAACCGGTTATACAGAATTAGGATTTGATTCCATATCTCCATACTTTTCAATAATACAGGAGTCATCAGCTCTAGGTTGTGAGATGCAATGGGAGCAGAAAGATAATTGGCCCACCGTACGCATGCACAAGCCAATCTGGGATAGGCCTGAAGACGTAAAAATACCGTCAGGATTTCTGGAACATAAAGACACTTCAACGATTATTCGATCAATTGAAATTTTGTCACAAAATTTCAATAAAGAAGTAGCAATTGTTGGAAAAACGATGGGACCATGGACGTTGGCATACCATGTTTTTGGAGTCGAGAAATTTTTATTAATGAGCATCGATGATCCTGATATGACAAAACGGGCTCTCGATAAACTCAAAGAGATATCCGTGATTTTTGGACAAGCTCAAATTGCAGCCGGAGCTGATGTTTTAACATTCCCTGATCACGCAACAGGTGATCTTGTATCTGGAGAATATTATCGGAGATTTTTGTTAGAAATTCATCAGGAGATGGTAGAAAGATTGAACGTCCCATTGATATTACATATTTGTGGATATACCTTAGACAGATTAGATCATATTGCTCAAAGTGGAATGGCAAGTTTTCATTTTGATTCGAAAAACGACCCCTCTGAAGCCGTCAAAATTGCTGATGGAAGAATTGGACTTGTTGGTAATATAAACAATCCTGTTACATTGTATTCAAAAGGTCCTCAAGAGGTACGAGATGAGGTTAACAGATGCATGCAAGCAGGAGTTAATATGATCGCGCCTGAATGTGCTATACCCTTAGCGACTCGATTAGAAAATCTTCTAGAAATACCCAAAGCAGTCCGTGAATGGACTCAAAGTAATTAAAGTAGTTATGCCGTCAACAAATGGAAAATTTGTAGTTATTGGTGAAAATATTCATACCACCAGGATTGTTTTACGTGATGGGAAAAGACACAAAACCTTACAAAATGGTGATGAAATAATCCCATATATAGACAATGACGGTAATAAAAAGAATATATCTGTTCCCGATTGGTTTAAGAAAACCCAACCCTATGAGCAAGGTCAAATAAAACACTTCATGATCGCGGTTTTAGAGGCTATTAACGGGAATGAAAAAACACAACGTGAATGTGCCTCATTTGTTCATAGTGAGGCCTTGCGTCAGATAAGTGCGGGAGCTGACTTTCTGGATGTAAATGTTGATGAAGTATCATACAAGCTAGACATACAAAAACAAGCTATGCGCTGGCTTGTAAATACGGTACAGGAAGTCTCAACTGTACCTCTAAGTATTGACTCCTCTAATTCTGAAATTATTGCAACTGGACTTGCAGAGATAGAATCCACACTGGGTAAGACCTTAATAAATTCAGTGGCATTAGAAAGACTCGAGGCATTTGACCTTGTTGAAAAATACGATACGAAAACCATAATTACAGCTGCTGGTGAATCGCAGATGCCCACAAATGACATTGAAAGGGTAGAAAATGTTTTGAGGTTATTGGAAGAGGCTGAGCACAGAGGTATAAGAGAAGAAGATATATTTGTAGACCTTTTAGTATTCCCGATTTCTGTCGATGGTTCTTTTGGAATGGATTATTTAAATGCTGTTAAGATGCTAAGAAAAGAAAAAGGCGATGCTATTAAAATCACTGGCGGCCTAAGTAACGTGTCATTCGGACTCCCAATGAGAAAGATCATTAATGAGACATTCATAAAGCTTTCTTTAGAGGCGGGTGCTGATAGCGGCATTGTAGATCCCATACAAACTAATTTGATTAAAGCTTCATCTTTAAAACTAGATTTTGAACCATACAAATTGGCAAAAGATATGCTTATGGGTGAAGATGAATTCTGCATGAATTACATAAGAGCATATAACGCCGGTGAATTGGTAGTAAAATGAAAGTTTTGACAATTACGTAAACCGTTCCTAAAAATATTTAGGCTCTAGTCTTATTGGGAGACTGTATAAATGGCAATAATCCATGAAGGACTTCTTGGTGAAATGAAATATATATCCAAGTCCTTCGAACAAAAACATATTAATGGACTGTTTGCAAAAGATGACATGCTTATGCAGAAAATAGCATTTAATCTCATCTATGGAAATAACAATGAAGTTGATGAATTAACAAAAACCGCACTGGATAAGGGGTATTCAGCTAATGATGTTCTTGACGATGGCTTGATATCAGGGATGGCTATTGTTGGAATTAAGTTTCGGGACAATATCATATTTGTCCCCGAGGTTTTGATTGCGGCAAGAGCCATGAAAGCAGGGATGGCTTACATCGAACCGATTCTTTCTGCATCTGGGGTAGAACCTAAGGGTACTGTAATAATGGGCACCGTTAAGGGCGATTTACATGATATAGGCAAAAATCTATGTATCATGATGCTGAGAGGATCAGGATTTATAGTTGAAGATTTAGGAGTTGATACTAAACCGGATGAGTTCATGGATGCGGCAATTGAATATAAAGCACAGGTTGTCGGTATGTCGGCACTTTTAACAACTACGATGCCAAATATGGGTCGGACTATTGAATTTTTCGAAGACAATGGTATTCGTGAAAAATTTAAAATGATAATAGGGGGAGCGCCTGTAACTCAGGAATTTGCAGAAGACATGGGAGCCGATGGTTACGGCAAAGATGCCATGGAATGTGTCGACCTAGTAAAAGAAATGGTGCAAACCAAATAGTATTGTTTTGGCATTCAATTACTTGTAGCCGAAAGACTATATTTGCTGCACATGGATTTGATTATGAGAGTTTTTCAGACACAGCCAGCTGTATTGGAATCTTGTTATAGATTAACAGTTGTTTTTCTGAAGCCAGTTCAATCTTTGATCTTGCGCAGTACAGTTTTGCAAAAATCCCTGATGTTTATGGAGCAGCTATTTAAAAAAGCAGTATTTGATTGTCATATGTGTGGGCAGTGCGTTTTACATAGCACCGGTATGACATGTCCAATGACATGTCCGAAAAACTTGAGAAACGGTCCATGTGGCGGTGTTAGAAATAACGGTAATTGTGAAATTAAACCAGAAATGGAATGCGTGTGGGTCAGTGCCTGGGAAAGATCAAAAAAAATGCCAGTATACGGCTCCAATATTCTTGGAATACTAGCCCCATTAGATCAACGGTTACAGGACACTTCCGCATGGGTAAACGAATTTTCAGGTAAAACGGAGTCTATTCAAGATGAGTGGTCAAATTGAAGAAAAGTCTCGATTAGAACGTGTTTTGCGTTCTGGCAGAATTGCAGTTACGGCAGAACTAAATCCACCCGATAGCGCGTCACCTGATTCAGTATATGAAAACGCTTTAGTTCTTGCTTCTCTTTGTGACGCTATAAATGCTACTGATGCTGCCGCAGCCAATGTGCATCTATCTAGTCTCGCTATATCTGCGTTATTAGCAAAGGCTGGGTATGAACCGATTATGCAGATGTCTTGCAGGGATAGAAATAGGATTGCGATCCAGGGTGATTTGTTAGGAGCATCAGCTCTAGGCATAAAAAATATGTTGTGTTTAACAGGAGATGGAGTTCAAGCCGGAGACCATCCAGACGCAAAACCGGTTTTTGATCTAGATTCCGTTACCTTACTAAAGACAGCAAGGAGAATGAAAGAAAAAGGAACGTTTCTTTCTGGTAGAAAACTTCATACGAGCCCACAGTTGTTTTTAGGCGCAGCAGCCAACCCTTTTGTACCTCCTTTTGATTTTCGGCCTTTGAGGTTAAAGAAGAAGATCGATGCTGGCGCGCAATTTATTCAAACACAGTATTGTTTTAACGTGGCCAGATTAAAAACCTACATGCAACAAGTGAATGATATGGGATTAACTGATAAAGCTTTTGTCCTGATAGGAGTTGGCCCATTAAAATCGGCTAAGTCAGCTGAATGGATTAGATCTAATGTGCCTGGAGTAGTAATACCGGATGGGGTCATAAAGAGACTGAAGGGAGCACAAAGCCAGGCGAATGAAGGAAAGAAAATATGTTTGGAAATTATCCAGGAGGTACTCGAAATAAAAGGAGTTAGCGGAGTGCATGTTATGGCTTATCGCCAGGAAGAATTGGTGGCAGAATTAATTACAGAATCAGGTATACTCGATCATCGTGCTAAGAAACATTAAAAGGTAAAGCGTGAACGACGAAAATAAAATTGATAAAGCTCGCTATGAGTCAAGTATTAATAAATTAGGGAAGATTTATCAAGGCATTTCAGACTCAGCCACTGACATTTCTAAAAGACGTTGTCCCTACAAAAATGTTAAAGATAGATGCACAGCCAAATTTGGATGTCGCAATCAAGACTTTGTAGATGGAAAAGGTAAAATGGCTTTGTGTATCGGTAGTGATGAACTTGATTATCGGGATGCATGGGATTTATAGAACAATATGATACAGAAAATTTGTGCACAAAGAGTTTGAATTAATTTGTCTCCACTAATCCACGGCTCAAAAAAATTACCTCTGGATCAAGACAAAACAGTTTTTGATTATGCTGATGATCTAAAACTGCGTGTCCCTACTTCATGTGGACGTACAGGAGAGTGCCACGAATGTATCGTTGAGATCAAACAGGGATTTGAAGGCCTAACACCAATCACTGAGTCAGAGAATTTTTTACGGGATGGATATCGACTAGCATGTCAGGCTAAGATTTTTAACCCCTCAATAGAACTAGAGTTTTCTGTACTCAGAAGGCAGCCAAGAATACTTACTACTTCGATCAATCGGAAAATCACAGCCGATCCAATCACTTGTAAAGTTGATAATTTTGTGTGTTATGGAGACCGTAAACTAGAGGAATATAAAGGTTCTATATATGGCTTGGCTATAGACATAGGGACAACCACTGTAGCAATGAATTTAGTCGACCTGGAAAGTTACATGACAATATACACAGCTTCATTTGAAAACCCACAAAAATTTGGTGGCAGCGATGTGATGCATAGAATTTCTTATGATGGAGGACCGCATAAAGGCGAATTACAAAAAGTCATGTTGTCAGCCATTAACTTCGAAATAGGAGATCTTTGCCGCAAACTCAGTATACATAGGAGGCGTATATATGAAGTTGTGTTGGTAGGAAACTCTACAATGAGAGACATTATATTTGGTATCGACGTGCAATCTATAGGTGAAAGACCTTATAAGTCAATAATTGAAATGGAGTTTAAAAGGGGAGAACGTCAATCAACGGCACTAAATCTTACAGCAGAACAACTTGGAATCAGGATTTTCCCCAAAGCGAACATTTACGGAGGACCTTTAATAGCGAGTCATGTCGGAGCTGATGTTACGGCAGATCTTTTAGCTATCGGAATGGATGAAATAGAAGACACCGTGATGTTGATTGATGTTGGCACCAATACAGAAGTTATAGTCGGTAATAGGAATCGAATTTTGGCGGCATCGTGCCCTGCAGGGCCTGCCTTTGAAGGTGGAGAAATTAAATTTGGAATGTCGGGGTATGACGGGGCCGTTGAAGCAGTCACAATTGATAATGACAAGATTGATGTTAAAACAATAGGAAATAATAAACCTGAGGGTATATGTGGATCTGGACTGATTGATTTGTTGGCTGAGCTTAGAAGAACTGAACAAATGACTGAATTAGGAGTTCTTAAAAACGGCGAAAGTGAGTTCGCATTTGTGCCAAATCAAGGATTAACGTTGTCTAGGGCCGATATATCCGCCTTAGCTCAAGCAAAATCGGCTAATTATTGCGGGCAATGGATCGTTCTGCGTAAATTTGGAGAGCCAATCTCTGGCCTCTCAAGACTGTTCCTGGCCGGAGGGTTTGCCAATTACATAAATGAGGAAAATGCTATAAATATTGGATTTCTAGCTGATGTGAATTTGGAAAGAATTGAGAAGGTTGGTAACGCCTCATTAGAAGGTGCAACTATTATGCTGCTTTCAGGTGAGATGCGTGATCGTATAGAAGATTTAGTATCTACAGTTGAACACATCGAATTAGAAACCACTGAGGATTTCTTCGAGCTGTTTGTTGAAGGCTGTCAGTTTAAACCAATGGATTTTAAATTGTAGCCAAACAAACTTAACTAAGTGAGGATAATGATGGCAGACAACAAGAAAATTTTGGTAACTGATTATGTTTGGCCTAATCTAGAGCCTGAAAAGAGCATATTGGAGCCGATGGGTATTGAATTAGTAATTTCTCCAAATGGCGAAGAAGATACCTTGGTGAAATTAGCAACTAACGTGGATGCAATCTTGACCTGTTTTGCCAAAGTTACCGATAAGGTAATAGAGAACGCTGATAATTTGAAAGTGATTGCAAGATATGGTGTTGGAGTTGACAACATAGCAGTTGACAAAGCTAGTGGATTAGGAATAGCGGTAACCTATGTTCCTGACTACTGCGTCGATGAGGTTGCCGATCATGTAATTGCTTTTCTATTGGCGTGGAATAGGCAATTGTTATCGTTTGACTATAAAACAAAAACTCAAGGATGGGGTTCAATAAAATTGGATTTACCGATGAACAGATTACGTGATTGTACTATTGGGGTAATAGGGTTCGGGCGAATTGGACGCAATGTTTCGGCAAAAGCCAATGCATTTGGCCTAAAAGTTTTGGTAACCGACCCATTTATTTCAACTGAGTCATTAGCTCAAGATAATTATGAAGTTGTGTCGCTAGAAGATCTGCTGCATAGGTCCGATTTTGTAACTCTTCACTCTCCTCTGAATAGTGAAACGAAAGGAATGATTGGTTTCGAAGAATTTAATATCATGAAAAACAACTGCTTTATAATAAATTGCGCACGGGGTCCGCTCATTGATGAAAAAGCTTTAATTAATGCATTAGAATCCGGCCAAATTGCGGGAGCTGGCCTGGATGTTATGGAGTCAAATCATCCATCAATTGACAACAAATTATTTAAGATGGACAGTGTCATCGTCTCGCCTCATGTAGCATTTTACTCACCCGAATCAACGATTGAACTTCAATCAAGAGCCGCACAATCAATAGCTGATGTGCTATCTGGTGAAATCCCTGAAAACCTATATAATCAGGCTATACTAGGTAAGACTCGAGCTGGCATATAATTATCTTCATATCATAGATATCCCTTGGCCACCATCAACTGGAATACAAGTTCCAGTTATCGTGCCTGCTCGGTCTGATGACAGAAACGCCACCAAATCACCCACTGGTTCCGGCCAGCCAAATTTACCTAAAGGTAGGTTTTCCTCTATAAATTTTTTTACCACATCAGGAGGGTTATTGTTTTGAAACTTTTCCCATGATCCTTGTGAATGAACTATTGATCCAGGTGCAATGCTATTTACTAAAATCCCATACTTTCCTAGGCTAACCGCAGCGTGCTTTGTGGCTCCAATTAGAGCTGCTTTAGATGACATATATGAGATATTACCACCATATTCACGGCCCCAAATTGAAGCTATGTTAATGATTCTACCCCAGCCTTGTTGACGCATGTGAGGTATCACTAATCTCATCAATTCATACCCTCCGAAAAGATTTATATCAAATGTGCCTATAAAATCCTCTAGTTTTGTTTCTGCAATATCTTCTCTGGAACGAGTTCCGCCAACATTATTGATCAGAATATCTATTGGCCCCAATTTTGAAACTGCAGTCTGATAAATTTGCGAAGTTTCATCTAGGTTAGATATATCACCTACTATTGTTATGACATTAACATCTAAGTCTTTTAATTCTGACATTGCTTTATCAAGCGTGCTTGGAGTTCGGCCACAAATTGCAACATTGACACCTTCATTAGCCAGTGAGATAGCACATTGTTTTCCTAAACCTCGACTTCCACCTGTAATTAAGGCGTTTTTGCCGTTTAACTTGAGATCCATTGGTTTGTTCCTTAATCGGTGCTACGTTTAATTTTTCGGTAAAATATAGTCCTTGAGATATATTAATGTTCGACTACTGTACCACCATTAATATTGATAGATTGACCCGTTATCCAGCTAGTAGCTTCTGTACATAGGTGTGCTACCAAGTTACCGACTTCTTCATCTGTCCCATTACGTCCTACAGGAGTTTGCTCCGCAATTGCATCCATTTGACCACGTTTCTGTAATTCATCCATCCTGGCTGTTTCAGTTGCCCCTGGACAGACACAATTTACGTTAATGTTTTTCGGCCCCAATTCCTTTGCTGCTGACTGTGTCATTCCAACTATTGCAAAATTTGCAGCATTGTATGCAAATGTATTCGGTACCCCACGTTTACCTGCAGTCGAAGAGATATTAACTATTTTACCGCCACTATTTTGTTTGAAGTTTGCTTTTAAAAAGGCCTGAGTACAAAGATAGGTGCCACGTATTTTTATATCAATAACTCGCTGAAAGACCTCCGGTTCAACCTCGATTATTGGCACTCTATCAGCTCCGATTGGAGCCGCGGCGTTATTGATAAGAATATCAACACGTCCAAATTCAGAGATTGCAGCATCAATCATTCTTTCTACCTGTTGTTGACTTGTGACATCTACTATTAACGTTAAAGCCTTTACTCCGTGCAACCGAACTTGTTCAGCTGTGCTCTCAATATCCTTCCAATTAGCCGCTTTTTCATCATCTGGGAATGTTTCTGGATTTCTTCCAGTACCGGTTACAACTACATGTGCTCCTAGCTCAGCTAGTCTGACAGCTGTTGCTCTGCCGATGCCCCGCATACGACCAGCTCCAGTTACTATGGCCACTTTATTTGATAGTTCTTTCATAATCGACTCCTAAATTAACGGTGCTAACAAGCTATGATGTGTAGATTTCTCATAGGCATTAGAAGTTTTAAGTAAAATTTCCTCGGAGTGATATGGTCCCATAAATTGTATTCCGATAGGCATACCTTTTATTAATCCAGACGGCACTGATATTGCTGGAATTCCAGCAATATTAGCAGGGATAGTGAATATGTCATTTAGGTACATTTGTACTGGATCTGACATTTTTTCTCCGATCAAAAACGCGATGGTTGGAGTTGATGGTGTAATTAAAAGGTCGAAATCTTTAAAAGCCTTGTCGAAATCCTGACGAATTAGTGATCTTACCTTCTGAGCTTTTAAATAATATGCATCGTAGTACCCGGCTGAAAGGGCATAAGTCCCTAACAGAATTCTACGTTTAACTTCTGGCCCAAAACCATGTTGTCTAGTTTTTTCTAATGCTTCCCAAACATTGGTTGATTCAGCATGTGAATATCCGAATTTGACTCCGTCATATCGCGATAAGTTTGAAGATGCTTCAGCAGGAGCAATAATATAATATACGGCCAACGCATGAGACGTGTGAGGCAGAGAAGTTTCGGCAACACTTGCGCCAAGGTCCTCGAGCGTCCCGATAGCAGACATCACTGTATCCTTAACCTCGGCGTCCATTCCGTCCACAAAATATTCTTTTGGCACACCAATCCTTAACCCTTTTATGTCTCCATTTATATTGCTACTGTAATCTGGAACCGGTTCTGAATTAGACGTACTGTCCATCTTGTCATGACCGGCAATTGCCTGTAAAACCAAAGCCGAGTCCCTCACATTACGCGTCAACGGACCTATTTGGTCTAAAGAACTCGCGAAAGCAACTAATCCGTACCGGCTGATGCGTCCATATGTGGGCTTTAAGCCAACCACACCGCAGAATGATGCAGGTTGACGTACGCTTCCGCCAGTATCTGACCCAATAGAAAATAGGCATTGCTGAGCACTCACTGCCGCTGCAGGTCCACCACTGCTGCCTCCCGGCACTCTTTTAATGTCATAGGGGTTTTTAGTTGGATAAAAAGCGGAATTTTCAGTTGAAGACCCCATTGCAAATTCATCTAAATTACCTTTACCGACAAGTACGGCCCCTAAATTCTTCAGATTAGTAATTGCTGTAGCATCGTAACTTGGGATGAAATCTTCAAGCATTCTGGAAGAACATGTAGTGCGAATACCAGACGTGCATATGTTGTCTTTTGCCTGAAATGGTATACCGGTCAATAAAGAGGACTTGCCTTGGGCAATAATTTTATCTGCATGTTTAGCTGATTCCATGGCATATTCACTTGTAATTGTCACGAAGGCATTCAATTTCTCCTCGGTGTCTTCTATGCGTTTCAGGACTGATTGTGTAAGCTCAACGGAAGACAGTTTTTTGTTAATTAGTAGATTGTGGGCTTCAGATATTGTTAAAGACCAAGGATTTGTAGAAGTCATGTTATTCGATCACCGGCCTTACACGGACAAAGTCGCCTTCTAAACGAGGGACGTTTCTTAAATGATCACTTTTTGTCCCTTGTTTTTTTACTTTGTCATGCCTTAAAACAGTATTAAGTCCCGTTGGATGAGCGGTAACCTTGACGTTTTCAGTCTCTAATGAACTAAGAGATTGAAATTGTTCAAGTATTTGTGAAAGTTGTTCACCAATAAGCTTTAATTCTTCATCAGTCATCCCTATTTTTGCGAGACTCGCAATGTGTTTAACTTGCTTGTTTGACAGATTCATTTCTTTTTAGGTTCTGTTTTAGCAAAAGTTTTTGTAAATTGATCTATAAATTTCGTGGACCACTTGTAACGTTTTTAAGGTGTAGTTAAAATTCAACTAATAATATTTTAGTAATTTATCGCACCGTCACATTATATACATTACTTTTCTCAAAAAACTTTTAATTAGCTGAAGTTTTTTTTAATAGAGAATCACTGGGTTTGTGGGGTAAATAGGAAATGTACTCATTGTTAATGCTAATAACATTTAGAAAATATAGGTCTGTTGCCTTACCAGTTTTGGTGTCGAGCTTAGTCTTAGCTATGTTCATCATTGCATGTGGGGGGAATGGAAACTCAGAATCGCAATCAGATGATATCCAGCCGACGGATAATGTCTCAATTTCGAGTGGTGAAATGCCGGCTCCGGAAGATTCTCAGGGTGAGTTCATCCTCGTAGATGAGATGAAGGCTGCTAGGCAATTGCATAGTGCAATCCAGTTGCCTGACGGGACAATTCTTGTGGTTGGGGGGCGTGGGCCAGGAGCCAATCTTAACAATACAGTGTACGAGACTGTTGAGTTATATGATTCTGATTCAGATGAATGGACGTTAACTGGATCTATGGTAGACCAACGCCACGATCTTTGTGCGGCTTTATTGCAGGACGGGAAAGTATTAGCTGCTGGTGGAAGAGGAAAACTTAATATGGCTATGGCGACGGCAGAGTTATATGATCCTGCTACAGGAGAATGGTCTCAGACTGAAAACTTGAATACAGGGCGTGATTATATGCCGTGTTTAACTCTCGATGACGGGCGTGTAATTATTATTGGAGGTGAAGAAAGAGACTATGCACTGTTGGAAACAGCAGAAATATGGGATCCTGATACAGGTAAGTGGTTCGAGTCTTCACCAATGAAGTTTGCCCGAGCACGCCATACTGCAACGTTACTTGAAGACGGAAGGGTTTTAGTGACAGGGGGAGGTAAATTAGATCCTCCTTACGAAGAAAGTAGTGAAATATACGATCCAAAAAATGACAGTTGGGTCACTGCAGCAGAGATGAGCACAGGTCGCGCTTCACATATCGCTGTAAAACTGTCAGACGGAAACGTTTTAGTGGTTGGAGGCCGAGGGAAAAAATTGACGGCTGAGCTTTACAATCCGATTAATGATAGCTGGACAAAAGTAGGCAACACTGAAATACCTCGTTCTGAAGCGTCAGCAATTTTAATGCAGGATGGAAAAGTTTTGATTACAGGAGGAATAGGGCTTCGTATTTCTGGCGAAATATTTGACCCTGATACTGGTAATTGGACAAGGACCCAGGACATGCACGATACTCGGTATCGTCATCAAATGATTTTATTAGATAATGGAAAAATTTTAATAATTGGTGGCAATGGCAAAGAAGGCTTACTGGCAGAAACTGAGTTATTCACCCCGTAGGATGCAGTATAAGATGAAAATTTTATTATTGGCAGTATTATTATGTTCCATTTTAGCTTTTAACTATTCCTGCTCATCGTCGACTGAGACTGATGAAGAAACACAAACACAAACACAAAAGCAGGAAGAACAAGTAGCAACGGACGACACGGAACCCGCAGTGATATCGCCCGGAGAATTCACTCGTGTAACTGACATGAAGAATGCGCGTATACAACACTCAGGAATCGTGCTTAATGATGGACGTTTACTTGTAATGGGTGGAAAGGGGTTAGGAGAAAAAACCAGTCACAACACCTATATTTTTGATACTGCGGAAATTTATGATCCAGTCACAGATACTTGGGAATTCACTGGAGTCATGGCTATAAATCGATATGCTTTCGCATCTGGGTTATTACCGGATGGGAGAGTAATACTGGCCGGAGGTAGAGGGATTCTAACGCACGCATATCCCGATGCAGAAATATGGGACGCTTCGTCAGGAAAATTTAGCTCCATTGCACCTATGTTAATTCCAAGGGATGAAGTTCAAGGAGTTGTTTTAAATGATGGAAGATTTCTGGTGCCTGGGGGAACAAACGTGAATTTTGGTCTTCATAAAACTGCTGAGATATATGATCCTGCCACAGATATTTGGACAGAAGTAGCTTCTATGACAGATAAGCGCGCGACGCACACAGTGACTTTATTACAAGATGGGAGAGTATTAGTAACTGGAGGCGGTAAACAAGATGGACCTTATCTCAAAGCAGCTGAAATATATGACCCTTCTGCCGATACTTGGACTTCAACTGCTCCGATGGCAATAAGTCGACATTCTCACTCGGCCACATTACTTCACGATGGCAGGGTATTAGTAGTTGGTGGTCGTGGAAAGAGAAATAATGCAGAAATATACGACCCATCTGCCGATACTTGGACACGAACCCCTGATCTTACTGATCCACGTGCAGAACATACTGCTGTAATTACATCGGACGGCAAGGTAATTGTAGTGGGCGGTATGGGTAACCGAAGTTCATCGGAATTGTATGACCCAGACACAGATACCTGGACTGTTTTAGCGAATATGCTGGAACCAAGATTCAGGCACGTCTCTGCTGTGCTTAATGATGGCACCATAATTGTTGCAGGAGGCAATGGAAAAGAGATGATATTGGCTGAAGTTGAGAAATTTACTCGTTAGATACATTATTCATAAAAGTGGTCTGCGATTCAGGATCTGTTCGCCCATTCCATAGTTGTATCGATGCCGTCGGACATAATGCCTGATAATATTTCATCAGTTTTTTCTAAGGCTTTTGCGATTTGAGTTAATTCGTCACTGTGGGGTTGGGATAACACATAAGACGTGTTGTCGCTAGAATCATTAGGTCGGCCAATTCCAATTCGCAATCTTGGAAAATCGTTAGTTCCAATGTGATCAATAATGGATTTCATACCATTGTGGCCGCCAGGTCCTCCTGAATTCTTCAACTTGAGCCTCCCAGGCGAAATATCCATATCATCATAAATAACCATTAATTGACTGGACGATATCTTATATTTTTTTAATAAAGCCATTACAGCCAAACCACTATCGTTCATGTAAGTTTTAGGTTTACTTATTACGATGCCGTGCCCAAACAAGTCGCCTTCCCAAGCTTTATAGGTACGTTTATTAGAATTAAACTCTAGTTTATGTAGATCAGATATGGTTTTTATTGCCCAAAAACCGGCATTATGTCTAGTGTTAATGTACTTGATGCCAGGGTTGCCGAGCCCGACAACAATTAATTCTGGAAGGGTTAATTTTTCCCGTTTCGGTATCCGGGATATTAGGTGTTTTATGTCGACCGGAATGATCATAATGAATTCTTAAACATTATTTCTGTAAGTTATTAGGCTGTGTAATTGTGGCGGCCGCCCATCTTTTTTAATAATCTGATGCCTTCTATCGTAATGGTTCGTTCCGCTGACTTGCACATATCATAAATAGTAAGGCAGGATATCGAAACAGCCATTAAAGCTTCCATTTCAATACCTGTGTTATTGTAGGTCGAGGCTTCAGTTAAAACATGTACCGCACTTGAAGTTTCATCTATCGACATCTCTATTGAAATTTTATCTACTGGTAAAGGATGACAAAGAGGTATTAGATCTGAAGTTTTCTTAGCTGCCATTATTCCAGCTACTTTAGCAACAGTTAATACGTCGCCCTTACCGATAGAGTTTTCTTTAATTAATTTTAGGGTTGCCGGTTTCATTCGAACCCATCCTTCGGCCTGAGCGGTCCTAAATGTCTTTGATTTGGGGCCGACATCAACCATATTTGCTTCACCGGTGCTATCAACATGGCTTAAATTTTCATTGCCAGCACCCTTCTTGCTGGCTGCTTTTGAATTCAAGTTAATTTTTTTTAACATAGATTGTGATTCCGAAAAAGCTGTTGAATCTGCCAGTTCATTTAATTCATTTCCAGCATGACCTTTAATCCATTTCCATGTTACAGACAATTGGTCAACCAAGCTGTCTATTTCTTTCCAAAGATCAACATTAGCTTTGCGACGCCAACCTTTTGTCATTGTGTTAGTTATGTATGTGCTGTCGGTATGCACAGTGACATCAGACTTTGAAGGTAGTGATTTTAATCCTTCAATAACTGCCACCATTTCCATGCGATTATTGGTTGAGTCGTCTATTCCACCTTTTAGAATAGTTCGCTGTCCATCTATAACTACGACAGCTCCCCAACCGCCAGGCCCGGGATTTCCTGAACAAGCGCCGTCCGTATATATATCGATCACTTTTTCCCCATTAACTTAATTATATTTTTAAACTTAGCCGCCGATATGATACATTTCCACTTTTTTCAAATTGGATTTAACTGAGTTAGTATTGCGAGTTTCAGAATAGCGGTCATCTCTAGTTTTCCAAGTATTGGAGATTATCGCAATAATCTCTGAATCTGAAGCTCCATTTCTGAGGGGAGTTCGTAGGTCTGTCCCTTTTGTACCAAATAGACATGTATATAACTTTCCTTCAGGAGATAAACGTAGCCGGGTGCATGCTCCACAAAAAGGTTGTGTAACCGAGGCTATAATCCCAATTTCTCCATTGCCATTAGTCGGCCTATACCTTCTTGCCACTTCACCCGGATAAAGGGGCTCAATTAGCTCAATGGGAATCGTTTCATTAATTTTAGATATAATCTCATCTGCCGGGACTACATGTTTCATATCCCAGTTGTTTAGCGTTCCAACATCCATATATTCGATGAAACGAACAATGTGACCTTTTGTAAGAAAATACTGAGCCAACTCAGTTATTGTGTGATCATTAACACCTTTTTGAACAACTGAATTAATTTTTATTGGAGCAAATCCAGCGCGCACAGCTTCATTTATCCCGTCAAGTACACTTTTTACTCCAAAGTCCCGCCCATTCATTTTACGGAAAATGCTGTCATCAAGTGTGTCAAGGCTAACAGTCAGTCGGTGAAGGCCGGCATCCTTTAATGTATGCGCCATTTTTGGTAACAAATATCCATTTGTAGTCATTGCTAAGTCTGAAATGCCTTTAATGCCTGTAATGAGTTTAATCAAAACATCAATATCTCTACGCACTAAAGGTTCGCCGCCGGTTAATCTAACTTTTTGTACGCCCATGTTAACCAATAATTGAGTTACTCTGCTGATCTCCTCAAATGTTAGAAGTTTTTCATGTGGAAGGAATTCGTATCTTTCACCATATATTTCTGCGGGCATACAATATGTACACCGAAAGTTACATCTATCAGTGAGTGATATTCGTAGATCTCTTACAGGTCTATTAAGTTTATCTTTTATTGCTTTGTTAACCATTAGGCTCGTATTCATCTTCATTTAAAATGCGGGAACTTTTGAACCAATTACTAGTTTTTCTTAAAGCCATGCCTCTATGGCTGATTTTCATTTTACGGTCATCTGTCAATTGAGCCATAGTTTGTTTTTCATTATCAGGAATAAACACAGAGTCATATCCGAAGCCCCTGTATCCCATTTCTTTTGTAGCAATTTTACCTCGTATTTTCCCTTCAAATATTTCTATTGCATTTGAGGACAAAATAACTGCAATTACGCAAACAAAAGAAGCATCCCGTTGATTTTTTGGAACTTTTCTGAGTTCAAACAACAGCTTATGTCTATTTTGCTTATCACTTGCGTTAGTTCCAGCATATCTTGCTGACTTTACACCGGGATTTCCATTAAGCGCATCTACAGCCAAACCAGAATCATCTGCTAGCGTTGGTGTTTTACTCAGGCATTGATATGTAGTCGCTTTAAGAATCGCATTATCTAGAAAAGTCAATCCGGTCTCTTCGACGTCCTTCGATATTCCTGCCATTTTTAAACTCATTGGCTCTATGCCTATTGGCTCAAGAACTCTGGCAAACTCTCTGTACTTGCCATCATTGTGAGTGGCGATTAATAGTTGAATGCTGCCTCCATGCTGGGATCGTAGGATCCATTTCTAGCAGCACTTGTAACAAGCGCTCTTTGGAAAAAGACATTTTGTGCTGTTTTTTGTTGATCACTTTTTCCTCCCCATGCATTTAACGGTGCCGCCTGAAGACCTCGTCCGTATGAAAAGCTGAGCTCCCAAGGTGCTCCCACGTTTTTCGCGTATTTATTTATGGCATCAAGAT
This sequence comes from Dehalococcoidia bacterium UBA1152, assembly GCA_002311285.1. Lineage (GTDB taxonomy): Bacteria > Chloroflexota > Dehalococcoidia > Lucifugimonadales > UBA2962 > UBA2962. The sequence goes on from DBZU01000074.1 coordinate 57,360, forward strand.
TCATGATTGATTCATTATCACTTTGTCCACCGGAGAGAAACACGATTCCTGGAACGATTGAAGGCACAGTATCTTTAAAGCATGAAACAGTGGCTTTCGCTACTTCCTCTGCATTGGCTCTTTTGGAAGCTGACTTACCACTAATAACCATGTTAGGTTTTAATAGCGTGCCTTTGAGGTCAACTCGACACTGTTCTAATTGGGAATAAACTTCTCTTAAAACGGATTCTGTAGCTGCGTAACACGCATCAATAGAGTGCTCCCCGTCCATTAAGACTTCTGGCTCAATAATTGGAACTAATTCAGCTTCTTGGCTTAAGCTTGCAAATCTGGCTAGTGCATGAGCATTGGCTTGTATACAGTAACTAGAAGGAATGCCATCTCCTATTGATATGACAGCCCTCCATTTTGTAAAACGAGCTCCTGCTTCCACATACTTTGCAAGCCTTTCTCTAAGCCCATCTAATCCCTCGGTTATCGTTTCATTTGGATGTCCAGCTAAAGGTTTAGCACCTTTGTCAACTTTTATGCCCGGAATTATTCCTTGATCTGTAAGAACTTCAACAAGTGGCGTCCCGTCAGAGCTGTTTTGATAGATTGTTTCGTCAAAAAGAATAACACCGCTTACATATCGCGATATGTTCTTAGTGCTGAAAAGCATCTCACGGTAATTACGCCTATTGTCTTCAGTTGATTCAGTATTTATAGAATCAAATCGTTTTTTAATTGTTGGCGAACTTTCATCAGCCGCTAGAATTCCTTTACCCGGAGCTACAATAGATGCGGCAGTATCTGCTAAAGTTTTATTTTTCATAATTTGCTCCTGTGAGTAAATACTAATGAGTAAATACTAACTTGATTTTATGGCTTCCCTGATCTTTTTTACTAGTTCTTTGTTGCCGAGAATTAGTGGAGCTCGTTGATGAAGCTCATGTGGTGTAATTTCTAAAATATTCTGTATCCCGTCTGACACCTCTCCTCCTGCCTGCACAGAAACATACCCGAGAGGATTGGCTTCGTACATCAATCTCAGACGACCATCTATATTTTTAGTATCTGCAGTGTATAAAAAAACGCCCCCCTTGATAAGGTTTCGGTGAAAATCGGCCACAAGAGATCCGATGTATCTTTGGGACCGACCATTTCTAAGCCCATCCACTGCCTGGACGATACCATTAGTCCATCGTGCGGTGTTTCCATCGTTAACACTGTAGTATGGTGTTTTATCTGGATACTTGATATCAGTAGAAGTGAGATGAAACATGCCAGTTGCTGGATCCATAGTGAATTCATCTACATTTCCTTCAGTAGCTATCACTAGAACTGTACAAGAGCCATATACAACATATGCCGCGGCAACCTGTTCAATTCCTGGTCTTAACAATGACTCGGCATTTAATGCTTTTTGTTGATCACGTTTCCATATGCCAAATATAGACCCTATACTCACGGCTACATCAATATTAGACGATCCATCTAGAGGGTCCATTAACACAATATAGTTATGCTTCTCGGTTTCACCAAACGATACTGGATGTTCTATTTCTTCACATCCAACCATTGCAACACGACCTGAGTCTTTAAATTCCTGAACAAATGTGTCAGAGCTGATCGCATCTAATTGTTGCACAATCTCTCCTTGGATATTCACTTCTCCAGTGGTACCCAGGATTCCAGCTAAATTACCATTTCGAATTTGTTTTTCTAGCGCATAGGCTCCTGATGAGATAGCGTGCAAAACAGATTCAAGCCCATCATATAAACCAGAAGTTTCGTAACGAGACTCACAAAATTCAGGAAGAGTCAAGTGTTGGGGTGGTGATGTCAATATTAGAGCCTCATTCTTATTGTTACTGTTCTATTTGGGAGTGTAACAATGGGTAAAAAAAGAGTGTCAAGGAATAGGGATTTTGAATCACTGATCTTTGTTTCATTTAACCTGCTGTATAAAGTATGATTATTATGTTTTACATTGAAGGATAGCTGACAGTTACATACTAACACGGTAGGTGATAAATTGATTTGGAGGGATGGCTGAGTGGTTTAAGGCACTGGTCTTGAAAACCAGCGTACGAGCAATTGTACCGTCGGTTCGAATCCGACTCCCTCCGCCGCTTCAAGATAAAATTAATGTAAATCAAGGATAAGGTGTGATTAACTAATTTATGAAACTGCATGAATATCAAGCAAAAAACTTACTGAAGAAACATGCGGTCCCAGTGCCAAATGGTGAACTGGCTTCTAATTTAGCAGAGGTTCAAAAAATCGCCCAAAGCTTTCAAGGTCAATGTGTCGTTAAAGTTCAAATACATGCTGGCGGAAGAGGTAAATCTGGAGGAGTGAAAGTAGTAAAGACTGTTGATGATGCTGTAAAGGTGGCTCAAGAAATGCTAACTCGAAACATAGCAACTCATCAGACGACAACTGACGGAGTGCCTGTTAATGAGCTTTTGATTGAGGAGGCTCTAGACGTCAGTCAAGAATTATATTTATCGGTTCTTGTTGACAGTGGATTACGTAAAGTAATTGTAATGGCAAGTGAAGCCGGTGGAATGGAAATTGAACAGGTGGCTGAAGAACAACCCGATAGGATAATCCGTGAAGTAGTTGACCCGAACCTTGGATTTATGCCATACCAAGCCAGAAATGTAGCACGAAGTCTTAACCTGAACTCTGCAATACATAATCAATTCGTGAAGCTAGTGACTGGCGTGTATAAAGCATTCATTGAACATGATTGTACCTTGATAGAAATTAATCCCCTTGCTATTACAGCCCAGGATACGTTAATAGCAATTGATGCAAAAGCAACGATTGACGATGATGCTCTGTTCAGACAAAAAGATGAATCCTTTGCTTATGACGACAGGCAGGATCCAGAATTAGAGACGTTAGCTCGAAATAGTGGATTGAGTTATGTAAAGCTAGATGGTGATGTGGGATGTTTGGTGAATGGAGCAGGGCTAGCAATGGCGACTATGGACGTTACCGTAGCAGCAGGAGCAACACCAGCCAATTTTTTAGATGTTGGTGGAGGAGCAAACGTAGAGAAAGTGGCCAATGCCGTCAATATCCTGTTGTCGGACCCGGGTGTCAAAAAAGTTTTTGTGAATATATTCGGAGGTATATTGCGTTGTGATGTAGTGGCTAGGGGGATATTGGATGCTACAGCAGCACGAAAAGAACCGATTCCACCAATTGTGGTTAGGATGTTAGGTACTAATGCTGAAGAAGGACGAAAAATTTTGAAAGAAGCAAACATAGGGGTGCATCTGGTAAATGATTTTACTGAAGCTGCAGCAACTATAAAGTCTCTATCGTGATTGTTAAAAAATGAGTATTTTTGTTGGAAAAGACACTAGGTTACTGGTACAGGGAATAACCGGTCGTGAGGGTAGCTACCATACAGTTAGGTGTATGGATTATGGGACTAAAGTAGTAGCGGGTGTCACGCCTGGTAAGGGGGGTCAAATCTTCGCGGAAAAAGTACCGATTTATGATACTGTGCGGCAAGCTGCAGAGGAGACAAAAGCAAATACGTCACTTGTCTTTGTGCCCCCTCCTTTTGCAGGTGATGCAATTATTGAAGCAATTGATGCCGGTATTCAAACTGTTATTTGTATTACTGAAGGTATTCCCGTATCCGACTCTATTAAGGTTTGCGAATATGTCTCTAAGTCTGATGCTAGGCTGTTAGGACCTAATTGTCCTGGAATAATATCTCCTAAAGCTAAAGTTAAAGCAGGGATAATGCCTTCGCATGTCTATTCCCCTGGCCGTGTCGGTGTTGTTTCTCGCAGCGGGACATTAACTTATGAGGCAGTAGGACAGTTGACGCCTCTCGGAATCGGNNTTAATTGGACCAAATTGTCCAGGAATAATTACTCCTGGAGAAAATGGAGGTGCCAAATTAGGAATAATGCCTGGACATATACATGCTAAAGGGCGCATTGGAGTTGTTTCAAAATCGGGTACACTTACCTATGAAGCAGTTGATCAAACGATGAGTATTAACGAAGGGCAATCAACCTGTATTGGTATTGGAGGAGATCCTGTAAGCGGCTCTGACTTTGTGGATGTCTTGGAGTTATTTCAAAAAGATGAAGAAACTGATGCGATTGTTATGATTGGAGAAATTGGCGGAACTAAAGAGCAAGAAGCAGCTGAATTCATACACTCAAATGTGTCTAAGCCGGTTATATCTTTAATTGTGGGGCAAACTGCTCCACGAGGGCGTCGTATGGGCCATGCTGGAGCTATTGTGACAGGATCGGCCGCTCTAGCGTCATCTAAAGTTAAGTCATTGGAAAAGGCCGGAGCTTTTATAGTTCCAAGTCCTGCTGATATAGGTACTACTACTCTAAACACACTTGCTCAACTTTAATTCATTATTTTATGCGTTGACAATCGTTTTTTGAGAGGCCTATACTAGTCTTTCATGAGAGATATGATTGATATATTTCCGGTCATGAGTTTTCAAAAAAGTAACTGCAAAAATCCTCATGTAATTGGGGCCATAATATATATCAATATAAAATGTCTGAAGTTACCCTTGTAGTGATGTTGTTATACTTGTATAAATTCTTGTCATAGAGTATGGAGTTCCGTGTTTATAAAAGGTCGAGCAATTGCATATAAAAGTTTACCTGAAACACAGCGATGACTAGGTTTATATTTGTCACTGGTGGCGTTGTAAGCTCTGTCGGCAAAGGCATAAATGTTGCTTCAATTGGACGTTTACTTAAAAGTCGTGATTTAAAAGTAACCGTCCTTAAGTTGGATCCTTACCTTAATGTTGATCCTGGAACAATGTCGCCTTATCAGCATGGTGAAGTTTATGTAACTAAAGATGGATCTGAAACTGATTTAGATCTTGGGCATTATGAGCGATTCATTGACATGGACCTAACTCAATCTTCAAATGTAACTGCGGGTCAAATATATAGTGAAGTGATATCTAAAGAGCGTGGAGGAGAATATTTGGGAGGTACAATCCAGACCATACCGCATGTTACGGATGCTATAAAACAGAAGATATCTAACTTAGCTGAAGAAAGCGGAGCTGATGTGGTGGTTGTCGAAGTTGGGGGCACTGTAGGCGATATTGAAGGATTACCGTTTCTGGAAGCTATACGTCAAATGCGAAACGAAGTTGGCCGTGACAATGTCATGTATATACATGTCACTTTACTGCCATACATATCTTCGACTGGTGAAATAAAAACTAAGCCAACGCAACACAGTGTACGTGAGTTGAGAAGTATTGGAATTCAGCCTGATGCTATAGTGTGTAGAAGCGACCATCCTATAGACGAAGAAATTAAGACTAAGATCTCTATACACTGTGACGTGTCCAAAAACGGAGTCGTATCGCTTCCGAATGTTGAATCGGTATATGAAGTTCCTTTAATACTGGAAGAACAAGGTTTAGGCGATCTGATAGTTGATTGCCTTTCATTACCTTCAGCAAGGCATGATATGGACAATTGGCGTGCAATGGTTTCATCAATACAAGAGACAAAAACAGAAATCAAGATTGCCATTGTTGGAAAGTATATGGAACTGGAAGACTCATATCTGTCAGTCAAAGAAGCATTAATACATGCTGGAATCGAACAAAATTTGACTATTGATTTATCTTGGGTAGCTTCAGAAGATATAGAACAATATGGTCCTGAAGAGTATTTAGATTTCGTTAATGGGATAGTTGTTCCTGGCGGATTTGGCCCAAGAGGCATTGAAGGGATGATTAAAACAGTTAAGTATTCTAGGGAAATGGAAGTACCGTATCTTGGATTGTGCTTAGGTTTGCAGGTCATGGTGATTGAATGTGCCCGTTCAATGTTAAAAAAACAAGATGCCAACTCATCAGAGTTTGAGCCAGAAACGGATAACCCCGTCATATATCTTATGAGCGAACAAGAAGGTCTTATCGACACTGGAGGCACTATGCGACTTGGAGTTTACCCTTGCAAACTTGTCGCTGGTTCAATTGCTCAAAAAGCTTATGGGGAGCTTTTGGTACATGAAAGGCATAGACATCGGTTTGAAGTTAATAATAAATATTTGGAAAGTTTTGGTGCTGTAGGTTTTGAAGCAACTGGAGTCTCACCAGATGGTCAGCTTGTAGAAATAATGGAATATAAACATCATAAATTTATGTTAGGAGTTCAATTTCATCCAGAATTTCTTTCTAGGCCTAATCGACCGCATCCTATATTTTGTGAATTTATAAATTCAGCGAAAAGTATACTCAGGGAAGGTGGACAACATTCTATGCTACTTGATAAAAATGATAAATCACACTTACGACAAATTAGCAAGGCGTCCTATAAAACGCCAGCTGAAATGCAAAATTCTGGATAGAGAAGCAATTATGTCATTTACTGCGAATCATAACTATGTTAATGTCTTGAGGTATTCCGTTGCGCATATTTCTTGACACTGCCAACGTAGATGAAATCCGCCAGGCTGCTCGAATGGGAGTAGTCAGTGGGGTAACCACGAACCCTTCTCTTGCAGCGAAAGAAGGTATTGGAACTGCTGCAAACTATAGAGAAGCTATCCTGGAAATAACAGATATCGTAGATGGCCCAATTTCAGTTGAGGTGGTTAGTTTAGATGCCGAAACAATGACTGAAGAGGGATGGGGTATTTCTAAATGGCATCCCAACGTTGTTGTTAAGTTGCCCAGTACAATCGCTGGATTAGAGGCTATGCATAGTTTATCTAAAGAAGGTGTCAAAATAAATCAAACTCTTTGTTTCTCATTAAACCAAGCATTATTAGGCTCCCAGGCAGGATCAAATTATGTGAGCCCTTTTATTGGGAGGTTAGATGATAAAGGACACGATGGAATGGATTTAGTTAGAGATATAGTGAGAGTTTTTGAAATGCATCAAATTAAAACGGAAGTGCTTGCAGCAAGCATACGCAGTCCGTTGCATTGCATTATGGCTGCCAAGGCCGGAGCTCAAATAGCGACTATCCCATTTAAGGTTCTTTACGGAATGATGGAACATCCTTTAACAGATGCAGGTTTGGACAGTTTTACAAAAGATTGGGAGTATGCTTCGAAGTCGTAATAAAACTGTAACTCGACTTTTATATTTATCGTTTTTTAACAACTTATGAATCAACAACTTGTAAGTATGTGGATTTAGCACACGTTGATTCATATCTATTAAACACCACAAATAAACACAGACAAAATATTGGATCATTAGATTATGAATTTATTAGAAATACAACAATTAACTGAAGATGATGTAAAGAAAATGGCCATCGAAGTCGGGATGCCAGAAAATGGATTTCCCGGTAGGCGTAATGAATTACTGTACAAAGTATTAAATAAATACAGTGAGCGCGACGATTTTACGATCACAGCCGAGGGCATACTATCAGTTTTAAATGATGGATACGGATTTTTAAGACAAGTAGGGGGTCAGCAGGGAGCCAACGATGTATACGTATCTCAGTCGCAAATAAGAAGATTCAGCCTAAGGACAGGGGACGAAGTCAGCGGGCAAGTTAGGCCTCCTAAACAAGGGGAACGCTATTTTGGTTTAACTAGAGTTGAGGAAGTAAACGCCCTGGACCCTGATGCTTCGAAAGCACGCCCTCAATTTGAAAAATTGACTCCTGTACATCCTTTTGAACAAATTAAACTTCAAACCGACACCAAAAAGATATCTTGTAGATTGATAGACTTGTTAGCCCCAGTAGGTAAAGGCCAGAGAGGGATGATAGTTTCCCCGCCGAAAGCCGGCAAGACTACACTATTGAAAGACATCGCTGCAGGAATAACAGCAAACTCTCCTGACATACATTTAATGGTTGCTTTAATTGGAGAGCGTCCAGAAGAGGTGACAGATATGCGTAGATCTGTGAAAGGTGAGGTGTTCAGCTCTACTTTTGATGAGCCGGTTGAAGATCACACTCGTGTTGCTGAATTAGTTTTGGCTAGGGCTAAGCGTCTCGTTGAAGCCGGTAGGGACGTAGTAATTTTACTGGATTCAATAACCCGATTGACTCGTGCATATAATTTGGCCGTACCAACAAGTGGTAGAACTTTATCAGGTGGAATAGACCCTATAGCGCTATATCCTCCAAAAAAGTTCTTTGGCGCTGCCCGCAAAATGGAAGAGGGAGGCAGTCTAACCATCTTAGCTGCATGCCTAGTTGAGACCGGTAGCCGAATGGATGATGTTATTTACGAAGAATTTAAGGGAACAGGCAACATGGAAGTTCACTTGGATAGAAAGTTGTCAGAACGGAGGGTGTTTCCTTCTATTGATATTCACAAAAGCGGTACTAGGCGTGAAGAATTATTGATGAGTGAGGAAACACTAAAGCAAGTATGGTTATTGAGAAGGATGATAAGTATGGCCTCGTCCTCATCTGATGGAAATTCTCATGAAGTGATAGAAAATCTGTTTTCTCGATTATATAAAACGAAAACTAATGAAGAATTTTTAGCTAATCTTGGCAGAGAATTAGTTAAATAATAATGAAATTAACTTAACAATTAATTTCATAACAATAAAATTTACCAAAGTTTTGGAAATAATGAGGGTTTTTAGGTTAATACCGGCCAATAATTGGTTAAAAGTTAAGAAAAGTATAAAAAATTAGGTTGTAAAACAAATTATTAATAGTAAACTTATTGCAATCTTTTTTAATTAATCAACTTTAAGAGCAAAAATAGATTCTAAAGTTTACGTCACAGGCCTTGACATTAAGCTTGGACGTAGGTTAAATTTAATGTCTCAATGGCTCGTAAAAGCGGAGTTATCGGCGAAAACGAGCAAATATTTTGGATACGAGGAATGGGAGATCGACTTCCGGGACGCACTTAGTGCTGTCCCATAAAATTATTTAAGTCTTTAGTGTGCATATCCCAAAAAATATACTAATATATATAAGGAAAAGATATGCAATACAAAAAATTCGGAACTTTTAATTAAGAACTACTAAGGGGGTAGGCAGTGAAAAGCAAGCAAAGAATCGCGATACTGTTCGGCGCTGTTGTGGCGCTGTTGACGCTGCTGTACGTTGTACCAATGTTTGGTGCTACGGGCACAATTCGTTATCCTGCGACTGCTACATCTACGACAGACTTGTCTTGGGTGCGACAGGATGGATCGCTAATATTAGAGGTATCTGATAGTGATTTGAACACATCAGTTACAAATGAATTAAGGATCCTATTTAATGAGACATGTCCTCTTGGATATCAGTTTAATTTGAGCACCGCAGGCAGCTCAAGTTCCACGATGGCAACTTTGACTACTACATCAAATACAAACACGGTAATGCTGTCACCGATAATTGACTCTGACGGAAATGGAGTGATTGACGGTAATGACATTGGAATGACTTCGACGGAAACGCTGAAGTTGATTGGTGCTGATGCCGGTACCGGTTTCATAACATTGCAGTGTAGCTCCGCGATAGCAGTTGCGCATATTGTCGACCTCAATTACTCAAGTGGTGATATTGACGATACAGCTGCCGCTGGTTCAGTTACCGGTGATGTTTATGTCACATCCGATGCTGAGACAGTAGCTACTACCGTTATTCTGGAGGAAACCACTAAGGTAAGTGGTAAATTCCAAGGTACGTTGCTTCTGAC
>DBZU01000074.1:67239-70929 GCA_002311285.1 Dehalococcoidia bacterium UBA1152
TTTGACGATGCATCAGCTACAGGTACTGCCGTTCCAGTAGCTAAGAGCATCACAGTAGAGACGACAGCACCTTCATATGCTAATCCGTCTCCAGCTCACAATACCAACACTAGAGATAACATGCCTGGCGTGGTTATATCTCTAACTGACTCGCAGTCTCTCGTAAAGGCGACTACGCAGCAGATTTTGATTGCTATCGACACTACTAATACTCCAAACGGCACGATTAATGACTCTGTATTGGTAACCGTCGCTACTGCTGATTACTCAGCAATTACTGATGGATATACAATCACTCAGAATATGTCGACGATTGATGGTGCACAGCAGAACGAAGACCATGTCATATACTGGTGGGTCGTTGGTGAAGACACTGCGGGTAACGTCGTTGTATCTGACGCAGAGCCAACTGTGCCTGTAACAGGTGTCGCAGATGCTTGTACAGCTGCAACATTCAAGACTGAACACGCAGATGCTGCTGCAGACTCTATTAACACTATTGTTGTTAGTACATCAGCTGCTGTTTATGGTTGTCAGGGTTACAAGATAACTGTAGACAGAACTGCTCCTGACCTAACTGCAGCTGTCGTTGGTCCATGGTGGGACACAACTAAAACAGCTACTGATAAAACTGAAGCAACTGTAACACTGACTAAGAGTACCGGTCTTAAACTACAGTTCGACGGCGCGTTGGACACTACAACAGTTGACGCTACCGACTTTACTGTAGCTGGCGGAACAGTCACTTCGGCTGACGTATATAGCGGTGACTCAGACGCTGTATTCCTAACATTGGAAACAGCACTCGAGCCAGATGCTAAGCCTAAAGTTTCATTAGTTGGTGAAGTTAAGGACAGTGCTGGTAACGCATCAAGCATTGACTCAATCGCCGCAGCAACAGATTCTGTTGCTCCAGCATTGACTCTAAGCGTGTCTACTGCAGCTACTCCTGATTCAACATCTTCGGGTGGCGGGACTAGGCCAGTAACCAACGATAAGGCTACTGTAGCGCTTACTTCTAATGAAAAAGGAACCGACATTACGATTAGCGTTGTAAGGTTCGGTAACTCTGATGGAACTACGCTTACAAAGCCAACAATTCACAAGGGCAACGCAGAGACTTCCCTTGCGATCACAGGTGGTCCTACAGTTTGGGCAGCAACAGCTGATCAGACTGGTGACGGTCTGTATAACGTAAGAGCTGCAGCCCGAGACTTGAACAGTACTAGTAACTATGGAGCAGCTGGTACTACATCAACTGTCGCAGTTACAATTTCTGCAACAACAGTTATTATGTTTGAGCTGGACACAACAATTCCAACTCCAACAATTTTGCCTAGCACGGCTGATGGTACAGATGATCCTAACGCCATTATTTCTGTAAACTTCTCTGATGAAGGTAAAGAATACGGATTAGACGCATCTGGTAACTGGACGAATACTGCTGCCAGCGTATCAACAGACCTTGATACGCATGGAACAGTAACGCTTGAGCATATCAAACATACTACGCCAGCCGCAGTACAGACTGATATCACAACGTCGTTCTCAACAGCCGATAACATCAGGTTCCTGTTCAAGGCTTCTGGTCTTGCAATAGGTACACATAAGATCGATGTTAAAGCTAAGGACATCGCTGGAAATAAAGTGACCTTCACGCAACACCTCTTTGCTGTGACGCAGAGAGCAGACACTGAAGTTCCTTTGACTCCTGGTTGGAACATGATCAGCTTACCTGCTGACCCATCGGATACAGCAGTGGATTCAGTAATTGGAACAACACCTGTGACAACTGTCATGGCGTACGACCCAACTACTGCAGCAAAATGGCTGATTGCTTCTAGGGACTCAACAGTCGATACGTTCTCAGGAACTCTGACCAACATGGTTTCTGGACACGCTTATTGGGTACTTACAGATACGTTCCAGTCAATTAAAACTTACATTCCAAGGTCAGGAGTATCCTCGACGGATGCAACACCTTCAATACCTGCAACTATTAGCTTAGTTAAAGGTTGGAACCTAGCTCCTGTGCTGGATCTAACTGGATCACTAACTTATGCGACCGGTCAGAACTTGAAGGCGTACTTCTGTGGATCGGTAGCTTGTGGTGACGCAGCTAGCACGACTAAGGTAACAACGGTGTACTGGTACGACACCTTGAATAGTAAGTGGGTCAAACTTGATCTTACTGACACAACTGCCGACTACTCTGACGATGAAGAACACATCAGAATTGGTCGAAGCTACTGGGTATATGCTTCAGATAGCGGAATCATAACTCCGTAATCAAGCAGAACCTAATGAGGTCTAGTTAAATGAAGACCTCCCTTCCCCAACAAACGGGGAAGGGGGGTCTCTTCTCTTAATTAAAGAAAATAATAAAAACCCCTATAAGTTTTAGAGCAGACTTAGTAAGCTCCACAGAAGATATAAGCCTCGGAGGTTATTTTGGTTATATCGACTCATCGAAAATTGATACTTTTATTGATTGTGTTATTACTGGTGATTATGACTACCCGAGTTGTACAGGCTCAGGAACTTCCTCAAATGCCAGACGTTTATAGCGGAACCGCGAAGCTGGCAGATGGTTCCTATATGCCAGACAACATTAAGATCCTAGCGCGAGTATTGGGTTATGAATCAGTGGCGGTGTCACTTAAATATGGAAGGTTTGAGAGCCTGGTAGTTTCGCCGGTTGAAAGTAGATTCATCAGTAAAATGAGTGAAAACCAAACTTGTGCCTTGACTACAATAGTGACTGAGGATTATCAACGTTCTAATTGTGTAACCTTTCATGCTGTGCTGTATGATAATTCAGGGTTGATTATTATTGACCAAGTTGAGGCATCGGAAGTACGACCATATAAAGCTTTCTATATAAATAATAGCTTTGATTTGACTTTTGATCGGGCTCCAATTCCTCCTACACCAACCCCGACTCCGATTCCAACTGCAACGCCGACTCCGATTCCAACTGCAACTCCACTGGCAGCTCAGCCTGCTATATTTTCTGGAACAATCGTTGTCGCGGGCTCAACGGTTCCAGATAATGCTGAACTAATAGCGGTTGTTGGAGAGTATACATCGTCCCCAGCTTTTATAATTGGCGATGAGTTCAAGAATTTAGTAATTGACCCTGTAGACCCAAAATTTATAGGTTTTGAGGTGATCTTTATACTCAATGGAATACCTTCTAGAGTCACTGTTCCATTCGAAAGCGGAGGACGAAGTAGTGATTTAGAAATTGTTTTCACTGGAATACCAACTCCAACTTCGGTAGCTGTGGCTGAACCTGAAGCCGAGGCAGTTCCAACAAATACCCCTATTCCCGACACACCTACGCCGGTTCCTACCGCTACTGCGCAGCCTACACCTACGCCTGTAGCTACAATGACGCCCGTGGTTGTTGCTTCAGTTGTTCCTGAAGAAGAGCCAACCAATGTACCTCAGGAAGAATTTTTTGGAACGTGTTCATCTCCAGATCAAAAATTCGTTCCTATTGAACAAGGAATGGCTAATGGATTGTTATTGGTAGCTCCTTTAGGGTTAATATGGGCTTATCGGCGTTATCGTCGAAAATAGACAAATTTTACAGAGCCTAAAAGTATATAGACGACCCCCAGTGGGTACTATATTGATGTTTTTGCTTTCTATGGCCAGTTTATTGATCAATATGCGTAAGTAGTC
>DBZU01000074.1:71016-140947 GCA_002311285.1 Dehalococcoidia bacterium UBA1152
ATTCATGTCTGCAAAACGAGATTATTATGAAGTACTAGGTGTACCTCGTGGTGCATCCGAAGAAGAAATAAAAAAAACTTTTAGAAAACTTGCACTTAAATACCATCCTGATCGAAACAAAGACAAGGGCGCTGAAGAGAAATTTAAAGAGATAAATGAAGCGTATCAAGTTTTATCAGATTCTTCTTTGCGTAACAAATATGATCAGTTTGGACATAAAGGAGTATCTTCTCAGGCCGGATCTGGATTTGAAGGATTTGATAACTTTGCTGGATTTGGAGATATATTTGAAACATTCTTTGGAGGATTTGAAGGGCATCAAAGTGGCAGAAGGGCTACTCGTGGAGCGAGTCTTCAAACTTCCATAACTATTGAATTCCAAGATGTTGTTAGTGGAATAGAAAAACAAATAGAAGTTATTAGATCAGAAGGATGTGGAAAATGTAATGGCACCAGAAGAGAGCCTGGAACAGAATTAAGAATATGTGCTAGTTGTAATGGACAGGGCAGAGTGCGAAGAGCTTCACAAGGGATGTTTGGACAATTTGTCCAGGTAGTTGCTTGTAATGCGTGTTCAGGTGAGGGTCAAGTCGTATCTAGCCCTTGTAAACAATGCAAAGGGAAAGGCACAGAGCGTAAGAAGCGCAGATTAGCTGTTACTATACCTGTCGGAATCGAGAACGGGACTCAACTTAAATTAACTGGAGAAGGTGAAGTAGGAATGAGTGGCGGCCGGCCGGGAGATCTATTTGTAATAGTCAATGTAAAAGAACATCCATTATTTGTGCGTCAAGGCAACGACATAAAACATACAGAAATTATTGATATTGCACAAGCCAGTCTTGGAAGTAAAGTTTTGGTGGCTACCATTGATGGTGAAGCAGAATTAGACATTCCCTCAGGTATTCAGTCAGGGCAAGTAATAAGATTGCGCGATAAAGGTATCCCTTATCTTAAAAACCCAAAGAAACGTGGAAGTCAATTGGTGGAGGTAGTAGTAGAAACACCGCGTACACTATCTAAAGAACAACGTAAAATTTTACAGTCCTTTGCCTCTACACTTAAAGGACATAATGAAGGTTAAGCAGGCAATGCACAACACGTTCCACAAGGAATTTGCATACCACAAATCTAACTTATCCTAAGTTTAATTGAAGTAATTTGTATCACTGTGTAGTAAAGCAAATTAAATGAATCCTGATATCACATGGGTAGAAATTAGTGTTAAAACACGTCCTGAATTTGTCGAGCCGATATCAGAATTGTTTAGTACATACGGCGGCGGCGATATAGTGGTAGAGATCGAGGGGGGGCATAGTCCTGATGAAGATGAATTACCACCAAAACCTGATTGGATACTTATCAAAACATATATTCGCAAAGACTCTACATATTTAACCAAACACGGAGCAATACAAGCAGGGATATCTCTTTTTAGCCAAGTAGGTGAACTGCGCTCATTGCGATTCGTCGAGCTAATTGAAGATGAATGGAAACAAGCCTACAAGAGATATATAGAACCTATAAATATAGGTAACCGCATTGCCGTAATTCCAAGTTGGGTTACAGAGTTCAATTCAGGTTTGCGGCATGTAATCAGATTAGATCCAGGAATGGCTTTTGGTACTGGACATCATCCAACTACTAAGATGTGTCTAGAATTAATAGAAAAACTAATGAAACCTAATTCTGTGGTTTTGGATTTAGGCTGCGGTTCAGCTATTCTCTCGATAGCTGCAGCAAAGTTGGGAGCCAAGAGTGTCACAGGCTTGGATATTGATGATCAAGCGATTAAGGCTGCTAGAGAAAATGTCGTGAATAATAATGCCTCTGCGGTTGTTGATATTTCATTGGGCAGCTTGGATGATCTCAGGGAGGGCGCTAAATACCAATTGTTGATTGCCAATATATCAACGACAGTGATAATTAAACTTTTGAGACTAATTGAATCTTATTTAGACATTAACGGGATCGCCATTTTATCTGGGGTTGTTATCGGAAGAAAAGATGAAGTGTCTAATAAGATAAAAGCTGCTGGGTGTAAGATTATGGAAGAAGTTGTCAATGATGAGTGGATTTGCTTTGCAGTTTGTAGAGATTGCTAAGGTAGAGATTTCTTAATTAGCCCCATTCTGGAGCTAGTGCACGCCCTAACAGGCCTGACATCGCGGCCTCCAACGATAAGTTCTCATATAATATCTCGTATGTACACCTAGTAATCGGCATGTCGACTTGTAACCTATCAGATAACTTTACTGCTGCAGCTGTAGTGTCAACACCTTCTGCTACGTGATTCATCGATTGGAGTATGTCATTTAATGTGACACCAGAAGCTAATTTAAAACCCACTGTGCGGTTCCTGCTCAGTTCACTGTAACACGTAGCGATCATGTCACCCATACCGGCAAGACCAGCAAGGGTTAATGGGTCACCTCCAGCTGCTACGGATAACCGCACTATCTCGGCTAAACCTCGGGTTATAAATGCAGATTTAGCGTTATCTCCAACTTTCATACCATCACAAATACCAGCTCCTATGGCAAAAACATTTTTCAGCGCGCCTCCTAGTTCTACTCCTACTATGTCGTTATTTGTATATACCCGGAACAATTCAGAGCTAAATATATGTTGGACCTTTTTAGCTTGAGTGTCAGACACACAGGCAATAACAGTTGCTGAAGGCTTACCTTGCAAAATTTCATTTGCTAAATTTGGTCCTGAGAGAACAGATAATGTTCCATTCCATTTACTGTTTAACTCTTCAGATATCATTTCTGTTATACGCATTCCGGATGTCTTTTCTAAGCCTTTTGTTGCACTTACCAGTATTGTGTCTTGCGCAACAAAATTTGAAATCAGACGAATATTTTCTCTTATAGTGTTACTTGGCACAGCTATTACAATTACTTGAGCACGGCTAACTGCCTGTGCGGGTGAAGCTGTTATGGACAATGAAGGTGGAAAACCTATTCCCGGAGCAAATCGTGTATTTTGACCATCGTTAACTAGCCTTTCTGACTCTTCGTCTGTTCTAGCCAATAGATTTACTACTATACCTTTTCTAGCGAGCAATATAGCTAGAGTAGTACCCCAACTGGTCGTTCCTATAACTGCTGCATTAAGTTCTTGGACATTCATATTTAGTGATTATTGTATGTATTCTACACACAGTTATCCTCTTCTAAATTTACGCTCTTCACCTTTTATTAAGCGCTGGATATTGTCATGATGCCTCAGGACAATAAGAGGGCCTCCAATAGCCCCAAACCATATAAACTCCAAGGGGACTGGACCTCCAGGCAAATCTATTTTGGTAGCAGCAAAAATAATTAGTGCTATACAGCCTACGCTAGCTCCTATCATGGATCCAATAGACATATATCGAGACGCATACACTATACTAAGCCCAATTACCGTTGCTATAAGGCCAGCCCAAGGGGAAAGTATAAATAAACCACCCCAACCTGTTGAAATAGCCCTGCCTCCCCGGAACCCTGCGAAGACTGGGAACATATGCCCTATCACCGCTGCTATACCTGCAGCGGACTCGGCTCCCGGTGTGTCAGTAAATATTCTAGCTAATGCAATTGCAATTATGGCTTTTGACATGTCAAGCAGCAGCACAGTTACACCTGCCTTTTTCCCTGAAACTCGTATGACATTTGTCATGCCCGTTTTTCCACTGCCAG
Organism: Dehalococcoidia bacterium UBA1152; assembly: GCA_002311285.1. Classification (GTDB taxonomy): domain Bacteria; phylum Chloroflexota; class Dehalococcoidia; order Lucifugimonadales; family UBA2962; genus UBA2962. The sequence goes on from DBZU01000074.1 coordinate 74,706, forward strand.
TATCTCGAACGTCTACTTTTGTGGTTAACTTAGTAGCTATAAGCCCAAAAGGAATAGCTCCAAGTAAATATCCGACTATTATGAAAATCAGGTAATCCATTAATGCTCCCCTCTTCCTTTAAATCGCATTTTTAAAGGAGTTCCATCAAAACCGTACGTTTTCCTTATGATGTTTTCTAGGTATCTACGATATGAGAAATGAACTAAATCGCTTCTATTTACATAAAAAGTAAATCCTGGAGGGCCAAAACCATCTTGTGTGACCCCATATATTTTCAATCCGTGTCTTGAATTCGATGCAGGCGGATGATCTGCAACTGCATTAAGTACCGTCCTTCTCAAATCATAACGCGGCAGGCTCTGGTTCCATTGTAAATGTACGTTAAATACTTCGTCGAGCATCTGATTTAAACCGGTTTTATTTAAAGCGGATATAAATTGTATAGGCACAAAGTGGATGAATTTCATTTTTTCTCTAATAACTTTCCTGGTTTCATCTTTTGAAAGTCCGAGCTTTTTGGATAAATCCCATTTGTTGACGACAATCACAATACCTCTATGTGCTTGCAAGAGGTAACTTGCTACATGTGAATCTTGACCAGTCGCTAATTCAGCTGCATCCATGACTAGCAGAGACACTTCTGAACGTTCTACTGCCCTAAGTGCCCTAATCACACTGTAATTCTCTATACCAGGCTCTATACGCCCTCTACGCCTAATGCCAGCTGTATCAATAAGTAATATAGATTTATCTTTATATGTTATATAACTGTCTATCGCATCCCTAGTTGTTCCCGGCATATCACTTACAATGGAACGGTTATCACCAGACAGAGCGTTTAATAATTGTGATTTTCCAACATTTGCTCGGCCTACAATAGATAAACGAACATCAGATTCCACATCATTTACTAAAGTGTTATCTGGTAAACGCTCGATCACCGTTAACATTAATTCATCGATGCCATGGTTGTGGTAAGCGCTTAACGGTATCGGTTCCCCAAGGCCTAGCTTATAAAATTCCGAGGTGTCTGCTTCTCTTTGAATATTATCTGCTTTATTCACTGCCAACACGACTTGATTGCCAGCAACTCTAAGTTTTTGCGCAACGTTTATGTCATCTGGGGTGATTCCTGTATTTGCATCAGTCGTAAATATAATCACATCAGCATCTGATATAGCCATATCAACCTGTGATTGAACTTTAGACAGAATCGGAGCTGCAGTCACTGCATGGCTCTCTTTGGATTCAAGGCCGCCTGTATCTACCAACAAAAATGGTTTATCTGCCCATTCTGTTTGAGTAATTATGCGGTCTCGAGTTGTTCCAGCCACATCAGATACTATTGCCTGTCTGTCCCCTATGATTCTGTTGAAGATAGTGGATTTGCCTACATTTGGACGACCAACAATAGCTACCAATGGGATAGCATAACTTTTCATTAACTTATTACCTATTCTAATAAGCTCGACAATATCGCTTTTTGCATATGAAGTCTATTTTCTGCCTGATCAAATACAACTGATTGTGAGTGATTTAGTAAACCTGTAGATATTTCCTCGCCCTCATGAGCAGGCATATCGTGCATGAATATAGCTGTACTTTTTGCTAAACTGAGCAGTTCTGGAGTGACTTGATACCCTTGAAAGTCATCAATTCGTTGCCTAGATTCACTTTCATTCCCCATACTAATCCATACATCGGTATAAATTACATCTGCTGTAGCAACAGCCTTTTTTGGATTATCACACCATTCGATTTTACAATCATTACCTTTTGATTTATTAACAGCTTTTTTCCATATAGATTCGCTAATCTTGTAGTTTTCAGGACTACATAATACAAAATTAGCGCCGAGAGCAGCTGCCGATAATGCTAGGCTGGCCGCCACATTATTACCGTCGCCTATAAAAACGATTCTAGTTTTTGCAACCTGACCTAATTTTTCATGTATGGTTAACATATCGGATAAAGCTTGACAAGGATGCTCCAAGTCAGAGAGAGCATTTATTACAGGCACCAAAGAGCTTTTTTGGAGCTGCCTTAAAGTTTCATGAGAAAATACTCGTGCTATTATGCCATCAAACCATCTACTGATAACGTTTGAAATATCTGGGATTGGTTCTCTTTCGCCTATTCCAATATCATCCTTATTGAAGTAAACACAGTTGCCGCCTAATTGTTTTATGCCTACTTCAAAACTAGCCCGTGTTCTTAACGATGGTTTTTCAAATAACAAGGCTAAGTTTTTGTTTTTTAATGTTTGTGTAAAGAAGTTTTTTTCAGTTTTAAATTCGTGGGCATCCATTATAAGCTTATGAATCTGTTGATCAGTCAAATCCGATACAGATAATAAATGGTTCAGTCTATGTGTCTTTTTCATAGGACAAGGTTCTCCAAGGCCGGATAATAAGCTACAGTAAGCTAAAACTGCAAGACTCGTTGATGAAGTTATATTGTGATTAATAGATAATATTATGGATAAAGCTATGGGAAAAGATTTTACAGCAACAAGTGTACACCTAAGTGAAGACGCGATAGTGATCGAATGGAATGATGGACAAAGCTGTCAATACAGCGCGATGGAAATGCGCTTAAACTGTAGATGTGCGGAATGTGTTGAAGAATGGAGCCAAAGACGAATACTTGATCCAGCATCGGTACCAAGTGATATAAGGGCAGAAGATTATATTCTTGTCGGCAATTATGCAATTCAATTTCTTTGGAGTGATGCACACTACACAGGTATATATCCTTTTGATGTAATACGAAAACTTTTTCCATGTAAAACAACAGATAGATGACGCCTTTAATACCTGAAAAAGTCTTGAATTAAAACATAAGCAATAAAAGTAACCTCTAAAATGAAAATCAAATTTCCAAATGCTGTTTTTTTTGACCTTGATGATACCATCCTTGCAACTAAACTTTGTTCCAGTGAATGTTGGGAATTGTTGTCGGAGGAATACGCGCCATTTTTCCATCAGAGTGGTCATTCTGATATTACCCCTGCAAATATAGTCGAATCAATAAACAATTTTCGCTTGTGGTTTTGGTCGGATAAAAATCGCAACAAAGCGGGGCGATTAAACCCAGAGAACGCCCTTTTAGAGACTATAAATGGTGGATTGGAGTTACTAGGCATCAAAGATTTAGAAGCATCTAAAATCATGGCAGATAAGTGGAACAATTTGCGTTGGTCGAAGTTAAAGCCATTACCCAAGGCGATTGAGACGATAAAGGAATTGAAATCAGCTGGAGTTAGATTGGCGTTGATTACTAATGGTAATGTAGAGATACAATCTAGGAAGATAAGTAAATTGGGGTTGGAAAATCTTATGGATCATATACACATTGAGGGTGAATTTGGTATAGGTAAGCCTGAACCTGCTGTTTATTTAAATGCTCTAAAGCAGCTTGATGTTATTGCCAGTCAAACATGGATGGCAGGAGACAATATCGAATTTGATGTAATAGCTCCAATGAAACTTGGCATCTACGGAATTTGGGTAGACTCGAATGACTTAGGGTTGGAATCCCATGACGGGACTAAGCCTGATTTAGTTGTAAAGTCTATATCTGAGCTGATATAAAAGTATATGCTGATATCCTGTTTGATAGATTTCCACAAAGTCTATATGAACATGTTATCAATTAGGCGTGTCTTGCCTATATGAGCGGCGACTAGAGCTATTGCATTTTTGTCTACAATATCGAGTTCATTAAAAGAGTCTGGGTCACAAATTGAGATGTAATCTAATTCAGCCCCATGCCGCGTTAAATCTTTCTTCATGGCCGTTTTAATTTTTTCTGCAGAATATTCTCCATTTACTCTCATTCTATAAGCTGTATTTAAAGCTGAGAATAAACCTAATGCCGATTGTTTTTCTAATTTATTTAAATTTGAATTTCTAGAAGACAAAGCCAGTCCATCACTAGACCTAACGGTGTCGACGTATATCAATTCAGTACGTATATTAAGGTCTGAGATCATCCGTTTGATCATCAGTAATTGCTGTGCATCCTTTTGACCAAAATACACGAAGTCGGGTGCGCAAATATTAAGCAATTTAATGACGATGGTAGCGACTCCATCCAAGTGCCCAGGCCTAGAAACACCTTCTAATCTTTGACTTAAATTTTTAACAATCACCTTCGTTGTAAAAGAAGGAGGGTACATTTCTTCATCTAATGGCATAAAGACAATGTCTGCTTTTTGTTCCTTCATTATTTTTAAATCATTAGATACGTTTTTTGGATATGATAAGTAATCCTCTCGAATATTAAATTGAAGTGGATTAACGAAAATGGAAGCGACAACCGTATCACACTGGCTTTTAGCTGTTTTTAATAGAGCAATGTGTCCTTCGTGAATAGCTCCCATTGTTGGAACTAGACCAATGGATCCCTTTGCACTGTTTAGTAGATCGCGACACTCCTGTACTGTGCTTATTATTTCCATTGTTAAAGATTAATCCCGAGAGTATTTAGAGCCCCTGTTATGGGTTCCTAATCAACTTCCTCTGTATAAAAGCTATGTGCAGTATTTGGGAACACTTTATCCTTCACCTCAGTCAAATAATCCTTTAACCCGTTGCGCATATAATCAGCCAAGTTAACATATTGCTTTGTATGTTTAGGTGTAAACAGCTCGAATAATCCTAAAATATCGTGCATTACCTGTATCTGTCCGTCGCAGTGTATTCCTGCCCCTATGCCGATTGTGGGTATTTTTAATTTTGCCGTTATGGTTTTTGATACTTCTGCGGGAATTAATTCGAGCACAATGGCATAAGCACCAGCATTTTCTAATGCTAAAGCTTCATCAATCAGCCTGGATACTTGTTCCTTAGACTTACCCTGAACTTTGTATCCGCCGATTTGATTTATCGATTGTGGTGTAAGGCCAATATGCCCCATGACAGGTATACCAGTTGAAACCAACAGTTCAACTGTATTGCAAATGTGATGGCCGCCTTCAAGCTTAACGCTTTGAGCTCCAGCTTCCTTCAGAAACCGTCCTGCATTCAGTAAACTAATATTTGGATCAGCGTTGTAGCTAAGAAAAGGCATATCAGCCACAACATGTGTTTTCGTTGCTGCCTTAACAACTGATTTTGTATGATGTAACGACTCATCCATTGTTAATGGGATAGTATTGTCATTTCCCAACATTACTTGACTCAAAGAGTCTCCTACTAGGATTGCATCAAATCCTATACCATCAATTATTCTGGCAGAAGTGTAATCATAAGCAGTAACCATGGCTATTGGTTCGCCTCGTTGCTTCATTTCAGAAAGTTTATGAATGCTATTTTGCAATTGGTACCTCCTCAATATGCCCGAGTGAGGGTCGATGCTTTTAAAGCGTAGTTGTTAACTAATAATGAATTATATTCGATTACAAAGGATTTTTACTTATGTATGCATTAAGCAAGTGTTCAATTTCTTTGACATCCTTAGTTTTGCACACACCTTTCTCGGCAGCAAATTTGAGCCCTGCTAAAGCAGTTGTTGCGTACATTTGCATAGCTTGAACACTTACACTTTTCATTGAATCGAGATGTTTTTTTACGGTTCCTACATCACCGCGTACGTAAGGGCCCGCAATTCCTCCCGGAATTCCATTAGCTTCTAACGCATCTGCCACACCTCTAATCATAGGGACAAGTGTTTTAAGGGCTTCGTTTCTCTCTACCCCTAACCTGTCTTCCCAAATCTGGGCTATTACGGCCGTTTGTCCCATTAATACTCCCCCAAGAGTTACTGCTGAAGCGTGGTAGAGTGGTTTATCTTCCGATCGTAGGAACATTGGCTTGCCATGTAGGTCTAATGCGAGTTGTGTAAGATAGTCTTTTAATCGTCCCTCGCCTTCAATACCAAAAGTTGAGCCAGGCAGAGCTTGTAAAGCTTTATCGACGGAAGCAAAGGCTTGCAAAGGATGAAGCGATCCAATTAATGCCCCCTTAGACTCTGCGGATTTTAATACATCTAGTGAAGTTGCTCCAGAACAATGCACAACGGCTTGATTAGAGCTCCATGGTATTGATTTAACTACTTCTTGTATGACGCTATCAAACGTAGTTATAAAAACTAGATCTGCTTGATCTGTTGAGTCCCGCATGGTTTCATATGCAATACATCCCTCTATCATACTTGCTAGATTTTTAGCCGAGTCATACGTTCTACTGGAAGCGGCCACTATGGAATATCCTGCGCGCGATAGAGCTACAGCTAATGTCTTTCCTACCGCTCCACATCCAATGAATGCTATTTTTGTTGATTTATCGAAGTTCATCTGATCCCCTTCAAAAAGCTTTTAATTATTATCTAAATCTGCAATAGCAGTGACATTCCCAATACTCGATGCCAATCTAACTGATCTTAAAATTGCTTCAGCAACGCACACTGCAGTAGCGGCAATTAATCGGTCCATATCTGGATTAACGTTGTTACAGCCCGTAGAAAGGCAAAAAAATGTATCACCATCATGTACGGTGTGTGCAGGCCTTACCGATAAAGCCAATCCATCATGTGCGGCCGCTGACAGTTTTTTTGCTTGTGACTTAGTTAATCCAACATCTGTGCAAATTACCCCAATTGTAGTGTTTTTTTGCACAGATGTTGGTGGGGCCCAGTTTGTATCCAAAATGCATTCAAGCGGGTTTAGCATTCCAGACAATTTTTTATCTAAAGGCCCCGCTATTAACGCACCGGTTTTATAATCATATATGCCGCCAATAGCATTGGTTGCTACTATAGCTGCAACTTTAGATCCATCTCCGAGGGACATTCCATATGTTCCTATTCCACCTTTCAAAGCATGATCGAAGCCCATTAGTTTTGCTACTGTTGCACCCGTGCCGGCACCTACTGTCCCTTCTTGTGGTTTTTTATCTGTTGCGGCTATGCAAGCCTTGTAACCCGAATCTACGTCAGGTGGCATGTCAAGGCCTATATTTAAATCAAACAAAATGGAACCCGCTACAATAGGTATCTTTGAATTACCGGCTTGGTGACCAATGTTACGATCTTTTAAGTACTTAACAACGCCATCAGCGGATTGCAGGCCAAACGCGCTGCCTCCACTAAGAACAATGCCATGTATAAAAGGAACATTTGCGGTAGGATGAAGTAAATCTGTTTCTCTAGAGCCTGGAGATCCACCACGAACATCTACACTGCCGACTGCACCACTTTCAGTTAGTATAACAGTGCAGCCCGTAATCAAGTTAAAATCTGTATAGTGACCTATTTTTATTCCAGGAATATCAGTAATCGATAAATTATGATGTTCGTTTCGTAACGATGTCAATTGTCAATTCATCCTTTTGTATTATTCGTTAAGTGCTAATTAATTTAACAGTTTACTATCTAACTTAGATACATTTTGCGACAAAGGTGAATTACGATCACTGATAAAATCACCAAAATGTTACAATTAGCGACCTCTAATGTAATTAAAATAAGGGTTAAATTTTGAATGATCAAATTTCAAAATATGATGTTATAGTTTTAGGTAGTGGGCCTGGAGGTTATGTAGCAGCAATCAGGGCTGGTCAATTGGGAATGAAAGCCGCCGTGATTGAGCGATCTGAGTTAGGTGGAATATGTCTCAATTGGGGATGTATTCCTAGCAAAGCATTGCTTCGTAATGCTGAAGTCCTGAATCTAATAAATGAAGCGGATAAATTTGGAATTGAAGTGTCTGGAGTGAAACCAAATTTTTCCAAAGCAATAGAACGAAGCAGAGAAGTTGTCAGTAAATTAACTCAAGGAATAGGCTATCTGCTTAAGAAGAATAAAGTAGATTTGTTTGAAGGATCAGGGTCATTTATTAATAAAACTACAGTAAGCATTACTTCGAGCCAAGTCAATCTTGAAGCCGATAACATAGTTATAGCAACTGGGGCTCGACAAAGAAACCTCCCTACACTAACTATAGACGGGAGTTTTGTGATAAATAGTCGACATGCATTGGAGCTCAGTGAATTGCCCCAAAACATTGTAATTATTGGAGGAGGAGCTACTGGAGCAGAATTTGCTTATCTCTATCGATCGTATGGCGTGGAAGTGACTATTGTGGAAATGATGGATCGTATTTTACCTCAAGAGGACCAAGACATCAGTGTTCAATTAACACGTTCTTTTACTAAGTCTGGCATCAAAATCATGACAGGTTCACAGGTTCAACGTATTTCGACTGAAAGTGGGGTTTCTATATCAGTTAAAGGTCAATCGAAAGAAATGGATATTGAGTGTGAAAAGGTTTTAGTTGCGGTTGGAGTACAACCAAACTCTGATCAGATGGGAGTAGAAAATACAGAAGTCGTGATGGAAAATGGATTTATAACTATTGATGACCAGATGAAGACCAACGTTAATGGCATTTATGCTGTTGGCGATGTAACAGGCAAATTATTGCTAGCACATGTAGCATCAGAACAGGCTATCGTTGCTATAGAAAACATAGCTGGTTTGTCACGCGCTGGAATAGATTATTCTTTGATGCCACGTGCTGTTTACTGTAGGCCACAGGTAGCCAGCTTTGGATTAACTGAAGCACAGGCCAGGGACTCTGGTAGAGAAATAAAAATAGGCAAATTCCCATTGTCTGCTTCTGGTAAAGCATTGGCATTATCAGAAACTGAAGGTTTTATTAAAATTGTTTCAGACGCGGAAATTGGTGATATCTTGGGAGTACATATGATCGGAGCTGAGGTAACTGAATTATTGGGCGAAGCAGGCATGACTAAAATGCTCGAGGGAACCACAAGTGAACTGGGTTCATTGGTTCATCCTCATCCAACAATTTCAGAATGTCTTAAAGAAGCCGGATTGGCTACTGAAAACTTAGCAATTCATATGTAAACTAAACATAATCAAGTATTGCTCAGTTAATAATAGTACTTAAATGAATTAAAGTTTGGGAGCTAGCTTAAATTGCCTGTAACTTTAGATAAACAAAACGCTTTAGACATATACGAGTTAATGTGTCTTATCAGAGCTTTTGAAGAAGAATGTGCTTCACAATATATGCGTGGCACAATTCGAGGTTTTTTGCATTTGTATATAGGCCAGGAAGGTGTGGCGGCTGGAGCTATTTCTGCTTTGCAGGATGATGATTATGTTATTACCCATTATCGTGATCATGGACATGCAATAGCCAGAAAACTGGACATCAATGCAATAATGGCAGAATTAATGGGTAAATCTACTGGTGTAAGTGGAGGTAGGGGAGGATCCATGCATTTATTTGATGTATCCAAGGGGTTCATGGGTGGGTACGCTATAGTAGGCGGCCAGTTACCTATAGCGGTTGGTTTAGCTATCGCTATTGATTATTGTGATGAAAAGAAAGTAACTATGTGTTTTCTTGGCGATGGAGCGGTCAATGAAGGGTACTTTCATGAATCACTTAATTTAGCTTCTTTGTGGAAATTGCCTATTGTTTTTATATTAGAGAACAACTTGTATGGCATGGGCAGTCATATTGATAAGACTCATGCAACAGGACATAATCTTTATTTGGCCGCTGATGAATATAATATCCCGGCGGCCCAGATAGATGGCATGGATGTAGTGTCAGTTTTAGAAACTGTTGAATCTGCTGTTGACAGAACACGTTCAGGTGCTGGGCCAATTTTAATTGAAGCAAAAACATATCGGTTTTCGGGTCATTCCATGTCGGATCCAGGCAATTATCGAAATGTAACTGAAATCAACGAATGGAAGCAAAAAGATCCGATAGCACAGTTTCTTAATTATGCGTTGAGCCAAAATATCTTTGGACCTAACGATATTGCCTCTATAGATGAGAGTGTAAAACAAGCCATTCAAGATGCCGTCGAATTTGCTCAACAAAGTGAAGAGCCAGAAATTGAATCGTTGTATAGGAATATATATGGTTGAATTAAGGTTGAGAGAGGCTATCTCCAAAGGTCTGCGAGAAGCATTAGACAATGATGAAAAATGCCTGCTTATGGGTGAAGATATAGGTGAATATGGCGGTGCCTACGCCGTTACAAAAGGTTTTTTGGATCAGTATGGCGAAAAACGAATACGAGACATGCCAATCGCAGAATCAATAATTGCTGGAGCTGCCATTGGATCTGCTATGGGAGGCCTCAAACCAATAGTAGAAATAATGACCATAAATTTTACTTTACTTGCTATGGATCAAATTGTTAATCATGCGGCAAAAATCCGTTACATGTCGAATGGACAGATCAGCGCGCCTATAATCCTTAGGACAGTTACTGGAGGAGGAGGAGGTCTCGCAGCAACTCATTCTCAAAACTTTGAAGGATGGTATGCTAGTGTTCCGGGTCTTATAGTAGTTACTCCATCAAATCCGTATGATGCGCTTGGTTTAATGCGTTCGTGTATCGAAATAAATGACCCCGTCATATATGTGGAACATTGTTTACTCTACTCGATGAGAGGAGATGTACCCGAAGAATATTATAAGGTGCCTATAGGCCAGGCGTCTGTTATTAGAGAAGGCACCGATGTTACTGTAGTGACTTATTCTGGAATGGTGAATGTCTGTTTAGAAGCGGCAGATATACTTGCTAGCCAAAACATAAATGTCGAAGTTATAGATTTAAGGTCTCTACGGCCACTCGATATAGATACTCCTACAAGTTCTGTCGCTAAAACAGGCCGAGCAGTGGTGGTAGAAGAAAATTGGAAAACCGGAGGATTTGGCGCAGAAATTAGCACTAGCCTGCATGAAAAAGCATTTGATTATTTGGAATCTCCTATAATTCGAATTTGCGGAGAAGAAGTTCCAATGCCGTACACTCGTAAACTCGAGTCAGTAACGATTCCCAACTCAAGCCGAATAGTCAACGAGATCAAGTTAATGCTAAGGGCATGATTATTAATGTTAAATGGAGTTTATTCTTATGTCTGATGAATTAAAGATGCCTCAAATGGGATATGACATGAAGGAAGGCACTATTGTTCGATGGTTAATTGAAACTGGAAGCCGTGTCAACAAGAATCAAGTTATCGCGGAAATTGAAACAGATAAAGCAGTAGTAGAATTCCAAACGTATCTTGACGGCTTTATTACAGAAATTTTAGTTCAAGAAGGATCTACTGTTGCTGTAGGTGAAGCTATAGCTTTAGTTGGCCAAGAAGATGAAATTATCGAAGCTAAGCCAAAAAACCTTGATGAAGCCCAAGTTGAAGAGGAGACAGATAACCCCGAAAAAACTGACCCTCCCGTAGTGACGATTCCTACAGCGCCTAGTAAAACCGAAAGTATTACGATGTCTGTAAAAGCATCACCGGTTGCAAGGAAACTTGCCATTGAAAAAGGATTTGACCTCACTAAAATTGTGGGTACTGGGCCAGCGGGTCGTGTTACGCGTGAGGATGTTGAATCCTATTCACCTCCTGATTCAAGCACATTAGACGTTGCTGAAATTGATGAACAGGTGAACGAATCTGTCTCATTAGAGACATCAGTCGGTGAAGGTTTGACAAGAATGCGTCAACAAATAGCTCGCGTTACTGTTAAAAGTAAAACTGAGATACCGCATTTTTATATATCTGTGGATATTGACATGACTAAAGCGATGGAAATGCGTAAACAAATTAACCAGAGTGAAGAGTATGAAGGATTAGATGTTTCAATTAATGATTTAATTTTAAAAGCATGTGTCGTTCCTTTAATAAAATACCCTAAATTCAACTCATCGTTTTCAGAAAATGGGATAGTCTCCCATTCAAAGATTAATATAGGAATTGCGATTTCCCAGGAAGCGGGATTAATTGTTCCGGCCATTATGGACATGGGATCAAAATCGCTAAAAGAAATTTGTCTTGGCAGTAAGGATTTAGCTAAAAGATCTAATGAAGGATCAATAACAACAGATGAGTACGCACGGGGTACTTTTGCTGTAAGTAATCTTGGAATGTTTAATGTTAAATCTTTCGTAGGGATAATTTATCCCCCACAAGCTGCAATGCTTGCGGTTGGAAGCGTTACTAAAAAGCCTATTGTTTTTCAGGATGATGTAATAGTAGCAGATATCATGACTGCAACAATTTCAGGTGATCATCGAATAGTTGATGGAGCAGAAGGAGCATTGTTCGTTAACGAAATCAAAACAATATTAGAGAATCCGTACCAATTACTGATCTAGAAAATGAATAAAGAAAAAACAGATATGCTTAAAGGTCCAAAAATATACCTTACTACACGTACGTCCGTGGATTGGGATCAAGTAGCAGAATTTTTATCTGATCAGGGCGTTCCGCCGATACCAGACAGTATTCGAGCCGGATCTGATGAATCTGCTGCTGTCGTAGAAATATCTGCACGGCTATGTTATATGAGCTATGGTCGAGGGAGAAAAGATATATCAGATTTCATCAACAATCTTTTGTCTTTTAAAGATGGGAGCGTTTTTGAACATGTCAATTATGGGTTCGTCGTAACGGGTGTATCACGCAGCTTAACGCATGAATTAGTTAGGCATCGAGCAGGTTTTGCGTATAGTCAGCGCTCACAGCGTTACGTTGACGAGTCTGGAGCTTCATTTGTAATTCCTCCAGCTTTAATGAGCGACGCTGTCAGTAGCGATCACGTTAGGGAAGTGTTTGATCAGGCTATGAAAGACGCAGCAGCAAGCTACGACCAGCTTGTCAATGCTTTAGAGGAATCGCTAGACGAGAATGTTTTTGAAAAAAAGACTGATCGAAGAAAGGCAATACGTCAAGCTGCACGCTCTGTTTTGCCAAATGCTACTGAAACCAAGATATTTATTACAGCAAATGTCAGAGCCTGGAGACATTTCATAGAGATGCGGTCTGCCCCTTATGCAGATTGGGAAATTAGACGTATGGCTATAAAAATATTAAGTTTATTGATTGATGAAGCTCCTCTATTGTTCGGTGATTTTACAATCGAACAATTGCCAGATGGAACATCAATAGCAACACCCTTGCATTCCAAAGTATAAATTGAGTATTTATTTATCTGAAGATAATTTATAAAAACAATTATGTATCAGACACTCTTTCTGCTTCCAGGTGTTTTTTGTGGTTCCATGCCATAAACATTGTAGGTAAAAGCGCAATTGCTGCAGCCAAAAGGGCTATTACAAAAAATTCAGTAAACAAGTTCATTCCTATGTCGATTACTTCTCCAGAATATGCCTGTATATTTTCCAATGTTACTTCTCTTGATTCACCCTCAGCCGGCACTGGTAAATGTAAACCAGAAACCAAGGAAAAAAATCTTTGAGAACCCCAAGACGTTATTGCTGCTAGTCCCAAAGTCATTCCAACTAAACGCATAGCTGTTACTAGTCCAGCAGCAGTGCCTCTTTCTCCAGGGCCTACTGGTTCTGTAGCAGCAAGTGCTATAGGTGATATTAACAATCCAAATCCTAGTCCTGTAGCGGCTAAAGAAATCGACATTGAAGGATCCCCAATTGCTAATGTCCAACCCGACATTTGTATGTAACCCCAAATTGTTAAAGCTAAACCAATAGCAGTTGGAATTCTGAAATCCATTCGTTGGCAGGCAATCCCACCAATTACAGCTCCAACAGGCATAGCGATGGTCATTCGCATCAATCGTAATCCGCCCTCTAAAGGTTCCTTTTCCATAACAGTTGTGGTCATAAATGGTATTGTGACCATGCCAATTATTAGAGCACCTCCTACTAGTAGATGAGTTATGTTTGCTGAAATAATAGTTGGACTAGCAAACATTGAATTGGGGAACAGAGGATTACTTGCCATTCGTTGTCTCAATATAAACCCACATAGAAATATAGCCGTAACGATAAATAATAGAATTAGCCAAATGTCAGGCCGATCTATACGGGATAAGGCTAATGTAAGAGCGGATAAAGCAAGGGCTATTAATACGCCTCCAACGTAATCCACGGGTGACCTAAATCTAGGACTAGGCTTCAGTAATAAATATAGAGGGATGATGGTCAAAACACCTAATGGGATATTCATCCAGAAAACCCAAGGCCAGGTAAGATATTTTGCTACTAAACCACCCCATAATGGCCCAATCACACCGCCTGCTTCAGCCGCTCCAATAATAAGGCCTATAGCAAGCCCTCGTTTTCCCGCTGGGAAAAGGTCACCAACTATTGCAATCCCCACTGGAAGCATAGCTCCAGCTGCCATTGCCTGAAAAACCCTGATTGCTATTAACCACTCCATGCTCGGTGCTAAAGCAGCAAAAACTGAAAAAATCATAAAAGCTACCATTGCCGCCGCAAATATTTTCCGATGACCTAAAGAGTCGGACATGCGACCTATCAGTGGCATTGCTGCAACGTAACCAAGAAGATATGCAGTTATAGTCCAAGATGCTGTATCGAGCTTGGTAATAGGTACTCGGAAATCAATCATAACTTGGGTCAATACTGTGACCATCACAGTCATGTCATCGGCAGCCACAAACACTCCAAATGCGACAGGTATTAGAGCAATATATGGCGATATGTGGTGCGGCTTTTGTTTACTTGGCTTGGTACTAGCATTTCCCATGATCAAAACGTTAAAGCTACGGAGAATCAGTAATTTTCGGAACTTCTATTTCTACTGGCACATCGAATTTTGACATTGTTACCAATCTTATTGTGCCATCAATGTCCGTCATCTTTGCCTTGCCGATAAATTTTATTACGGTTAAATGGAACGTTTCCTTATTTATAGTAGCCTCGACTGCTACCGTTCCGTCTTCGAGAGTCTCACCAAGCAGTTTGTCTAAAAGTATTGATTGAAGACTGCCGCTTATTTGATAATTCGGTGAATCTAATGAGGGATCTACCATGAATTGTGGTTCAGTCATTTTTTCTAGTAGCGATGCCATTCCTTCATCGGTATTAAAAAATCCTCCCAAATTCACTGTGGGTTCGATTTGTTCCCAAACTCCAGTCAATGGATTGGTAAGATAGTTGTCCTTTCCAATTGCTACCAACATAGACCGGACTGGAAAAGCACCAAACATTCCTATAAATTCAGCTCTAAGCAAATCAGGTGGCTGTACATCGCCAGATGTTTCCTCCACGTCCAGCCCCGGTAGGAATTCTGTAACGCCAACTTCATGTGTCATACTAAAATGGAAAGATTTTAATGTTTCCATAACGTGGCCCGATTTACTGATAACCTCCGCTTCCGTAAGGACAACAGTCTCAGTTTCTGAAGTAGTTTTAGATGAGTCTGATTGTGAACATGCAAAAGTAAGAATTACTGCACAAATTATTAGAATAGATATAGATTTCATTTTTTTAGACAACCCTAGTGTGTTTTTAATATATAGTCCACTTTATTTTTACCTTATGGATCTGAGCAGTCTCTGATATAACCACAATTTAAACATCGTAATCTACAGTGGACACCTATTAGTTCAGAACCACAAACATCGCATATTTTAGCAAGTAAACCATTCTTAGTGCACATAGCTGTAATAATAAAGGCTCCGCCAAATTTGGCGGAGCCTTTATAACTATTCACTATAATTATTTATAACTTGATTTAATTTAGGTTAGTTTATTCCGTGGAACCTACTCTCCGAGTTCTCATCACCAGTATTCCACCACCGATAACCATTAACGCGGCGAATATCAGTCCGAGACTAATTGAATGAGAGCTTAAGAGGTAGGATGCGTACGCATCACCAGTACTTGGCAGGCCAAGACCTAGATCACCACCAACTTCAGAAAGCTCGCCTTCACTCAGCGTGTATGTTGCAATCGCTTGAGCTTCAACATATGCTTGGTTGGCTCCACCTTCATTTAGAGTTGCTGCAATAGTGCCATCAGCATTTGCATCAACACCGCTTAAAGCGCTTTCTAAATACCCAAGGGCAGAAGTCAGTTGTATTTTAGCGTTTTGTGCTGTTGTTTTGCTTGTAGCCACCCCAATTTGCGTTGCAGCTGCTGTAGCCCACGTAGTGATGTTAGACTGAGTTGCAGCTATGTTTGCAGCATGTTCTGCTACAGTGGCATCACTTGGGGCTTCTGATGCAGCATAAGCCGCATGTTCAAGATTCGCTACATCTGTGAGTACAGAACTATCGATTGCATCCTTCGCATTGTTGGC
Organism: Dehalococcoidia bacterium UBA1152; assembly: GCA_002311285.1. Taxonomy (GTDB): domain Bacteria; phylum Chloroflexota; class Dehalococcoidia; order Lucifugimonadales; family UBA2962; genus UBA2962. The sequence goes on from DBZU01000074.1 coordinate 90,796, forward strand.
GTTAGTTGTTACGTCCGCCAAAGTGCTTGCGTCCATAGCTTTGTTAATATGCGCTATTGCTGTGGATAAAGAATTTTGTAAATCTGTTACCACTCCAGTCTCTGAGCCGCTAGGATATTCAACTAGTAAATGACGTACATGAGTTATCACATCTAGGGGAACTCGATGACTGTAAGCGTAAACGCCTGAAATCTCGTCATCTGGGATACCAGATGGCTCGACGGTTATGACGAATTTATTGTATCCGGCTATAAGATTCTCACCGGTCTTAGATGTATAGGTATGGCTTACACTACCACTTTCTATGCTCAAAATGCCGACATTTAATTTTGTAGAACCATCGTCACTTATAAGCCATCCTTCTAATTGTTTCCCAGCCTCCTGTATAGCTACTTGCTCCATAGTTACGGTCAGCGTAACTCCAGGCAAATTGGTGTCTGAAATTACAGCAGTCCTTGTTGGCACACTTGATGCCTCTTGAGCAACGGCTATACTAGTCGTAAAGACCAAGCTCATCACTAAGGCTAGGAAAACCGCGACCTTGGTCGCAAGTCTGTTTATGGACATATTGCTAAAAACCCCCTGTTTCGACAAACGAATATGATCCCATGTCGGTCAGGAAACGGTATCATATGAGAGCGCCAGCGCATAGGCGCGCACTAAGGTATTTTAGCATAAACACAGCAAATCTCTCAAAGGAATCATACAAAATTTACCTTACAAAAGCCTGATTTGGCTGTAAATTGAGGCAAAATTTGCCGGTTTAACGACTGTGTAGACTGATCTAGGTAATTTCGGAATAATTTTGCATCTTTATTAAATTAAAACATCAATAAGTGATGATTTTTTTATTTCTAACCAATATTGTTAAGTAAAAACTACCGTTTTGTTGAGGAAATTGACATAAAATCCTCAGAAACATACACTCGTTTTGATGAAAAGATTACAAGATAAAGCCACCATTATCACTGGTGGATCCAGCGGTATTGGAGCAGCTACCGCACAGCTTTTTGCTTCAGAAGGAGCCCAAGTGTATCTATGCGACATTCAGGACGAAAAGGGTAACCTTGTTTGTGAGGAAATTATTAAAGAAGGTGGCAAAGCTACATATCTACATCTGGATGTAAGTAGCGAGAATGAGTGGACGAAAACATTAACTAAGGTAGTTGATTTGAATGGTAGAGTTGATGTTTTGGTTAACAACGCAGGGATAGGCGGAGGATTAAATAACATTGAAGACTATAGTGTCGACCAATGGGACAAAACCATGGCGGTTAATGCAACTGGTGTTTTTTTAGGAACAAAGTGCGTAGCAACGGTCATGAGAAAAACAGGAGGAGGTTCAATTATTAACATATCTTCTGTTTACGGATTGGTTGGTGTAAATCGCGGAGCTTCATATTCGGCTTCAAAAGGAGCCGTTCGTATTTTTACCAAGGCTGCATCGGTACAATATTCTGCAGATAATATAAGAGTGAACTCAGTCCATCCGGGTTTTATTGACACTCCCCAAGCAGCAACACTTTTAAGGAATAAGGAAGTAAGGGATCACTTAATTGACCTCACTCCAGTAGGAAGAATAGGAACAGTAGACGATGTCAAGTATGGCATTTTGTATCTTGCATCGGATGAATCTGCTTACATGACTGGCTCGGAATTTGTTATTGATGGCGGGATTACTGCTAGATAGAAAACAAACTAGATGTTGCCATCGAGTTTAATTTTGCCTTTACAAATCTGGTACGTTCTCACTTTGGATTTATAGTCCTCTGGTATATTTTCAATTTCACTTGTCGTAATTACTGATTGTTCGTATTTAGATACTACATTTAAGACGAGGTTCCTTCTAACGGGATCTAATTCTGATAACACATCGTCTAATAAGAGTAATGGGTTTTCGCCACGTTCCTCAGACAGATATTGAGCTTCAGCAAGCTTTAATGACAATACAGCTAATCTAGTTTGGCCCCGTGATGCAAAACGAGCAGAGTCAAAATCATTGATTGTTAACTGAAAATCGTCTCGATGAGGGCCAACAGATGTGAAGCCTTTCGTTAAATCGTTGTCCAGACAAGTTGATAATTTTTCTTGTAAGGCTTGAGTAATGAAGGTTTTGTCGTGCTCGGATGCTTTTTCAACTACCTGTGTTGAATAAATTAGATTCAATTTTTCATTTTGTGGGGATAACAGATTATGTTGATCCAGGCAAAGCTTAGATAGTTTTCCGATTATCATTGATCTTGTGTAAATGATATATCCTCCATCGTTAGCGATATGTTCATCCCAAGGCTTTAATTCAGGTGTTTTCGAACTACCTCTTTTTATAGACCTTAGTAAATGATTTCTTTGTATGACAGACCTTTGATATCTTTGCAATGTTTTTAAGTATTCTCGATTATGTTGAGAAATCAACATATCGATATACCTGCGTCTAAGCTTTGGAGTTCCATAAACAAGTTCTAGGTCTTGAGCGGTAAATAAAACTGCGTTTATCTCTCCTATGAGGTCTGAGATTCGTCTATTTACTCCATTAACACGAAAATTCTTTTTAATAAGTTTTTGACTTAATTCAGTTAAATTACTGTAATACGGCCTCTGTTTTGGTTCTTGTTTGGAATCGAGTTTTAATAAATCGATTTGTACGTTTGTTGAACCATCAATCCTTTCAATACTGGCTGCAACTTTAGTGTGGACACCATTAAATATATCTGGCGAATCTTGTTCTTGATTAGCGAACATTATTAAATCCTTGTCGTTGCCGGTGCGTTGCGATTTTCCCCAAGCCAAGATGTAGATTGCTTCAAGCAAATTACTTTTGCCATTTCCATTGTCTCCGTGGATGATAGTTAGTCCAGGTTTTAAAAAGAGTTCAGCGTCCAATATGTTGCGAAAATTAGATATTTTCAGGTGACTTAGATAAATTTTGGTAACTCCACTAAATAACTGAACTAGAGGTCATTATTTGATAATAAAGACTGAATTAAATCTATAAATTCAGTTTCAGTCAATATGTCTATCTCGAGAAGGTTTGCTTGGTTCAATTTCGAGCCCGGATCCGATCCCATTATTACAAAATCAGTCTTTTTAGTAACTTTTCCAGTAACTTTTCCACCCAAGGCTTTAATCCGGTTTTGAATGTCTGTACGGCTAAAATTTTCCATCCTGCCAGTTACCACAAACACTTTATCTGAAAGAACCTGTTTCTCTAATATATCTGTATTTACATTTTCTAAATTTAGACCGGCTAATCTAAGCTTATTTATTAGCTCTAAATTAGAAGGGTCTGCAAAATATGTAACTATGGATGAAGAAATTTTAGGGCCAATTCCAGGGATATTTTGGATATCACTATCAGATGATCTGATGATTTCATCAATGTTCAAAAATCTTTGCGACAATAACTCGGCTACCTCAGGCCCGACATGTTTAATTCCAAGTGCCGTCAGGACTTTTTCCATGGGCTGTCGACGGCTAGTATCGATAGCTGTCAGCAAATTATCAAGAGATGTTTCACCAATTCTGTCTATTGTTATTGTTTTGTCCTGGTGATTCTTTAAGTCGTATAGATCCGCCGCATCAGAGATCAAACCTTTCGAAATCAATACATTGATCTGTTTTGGCCCTAATCCATGTATATCCATTGCTCCTTTCGACACAAAATGTTCTATCATTTTGTTTGTTTGAGCCGGACATGCACTGTTTATACAGTAGGCCATAGCTTCATCTTTAGACGAGAAAATTAAATGATTACAAATTGGGCATTCAGTTGGCATTTGCAATTTCTTTTCGCGTCCAGAGCGTTTGCTTGATATAGCCCGAATGACCTGTGGGATGACCTCTCCGGCTCTTTCAATTATTACGGTATCTCCAATGCGCAAGTCTTTTGTTCTAATGTAATCTTCGTTGTGTAGAGTGGCCTGTTTTATTGTTGCACCACCAATTTGAACTGGGTCCAGTACTGCATAAGGGTTGATACTACCAGTTCTGCCGACATTAAATTTAATATTTATTAGGGTTGTTTCTTTTTGTTCAGATGGAAATTTAAAAGCTATTGCCCAGCGAGGCTCACGGCCAATTTGACCTAAGTGCCTTTGATAATCAAGCCTATTAACTTTTACTACTACGCCATCGCAAATGTAATCTAAGTCCTCTCGCATTTCTAGAAAATTTAGATAGTAATCTATAACTTTGGATGGCGAATCCACCAGGTCATTGTGTTCATTGATATTGAACCCTAATGCGGATAAGTAATCCAGTAATTCATATTGAGTCTGCGGAGGTATTTGATCATTAACATGGCCAATTCCGTATATGAATATATCTAGAGGACGTTTTGCAGTTTCTGAGGGATCAATTTGTCTTAAAGCTCCTGCCGCAGCATTTCTAGGATTAGCATATGGGGTCAATCCATCACTGGAGCGATTTACGTTGAATTCATTAAAATCCGAAATTGGAAATACTACTTCTCCTCTTACTTCAAGAATTGAAGGATATCCACCTGAGAGGTTTAATGGCAAATGGTTAACAGTTTTAAGATTATTTGTAACGTCCTCGCCTTTTTTTCCATCACCACGGGTTGCACCTTTTACCAGATTTCCATTCTCATAAGTCATTGATACTGCTAGGCCGTCATATTTGAGTTCACATACAAATTCAAGTTTGTTTGTTAGTAATTTTGCTACTCTTTCATTCCAAGCAACAAACTCCTCTTGATTGAAAGCATTTGCCAAACTTAACATTTGCTGTTTATGCGTTATTGTTGCGAAACCTTTTGAAGGAGGGGCGCCGATTCGTTGTGCAGGAGAATCACGGCTAGCAAATGAAGGATGTTGTGTCTCTAGTGCCATCAGCTCGCGCATCATAGCGTCATACTCAGCATCGGAGGTCTGTGGAGAATCCTGTTGATAGTAAAGAATATTATGTTTATTTAACTGGGAACGGAGTTCTTCAATTCGTTTTCGAGCTAGGTTTTCTGAATCTGTCTTTTCGACCATGAGTCCTTTTTATTTATTCCACATTCCAGTACTGAAGTATCGTTCACCTAAATCATTGAATATAGTTACTATAACTGCTTTATCTTCAATTTTTGCTATTTCGTTAGCTGCAACTAGATAGGCTCCTGACGATTGTCCAACAAAAACTCCTTGAGCAGCGATATCATGGGCCATGTCGATTGCTACATCAAGGTTTATTGACATCTTTTGGTCAATGAGCCTTTCATCCAAAATCTCCGGTACAATGCTGTCCTCATCAAGAGGTTTTAAGCCTTCAATACCTCTCCAATCCTCAGGTTCTATGCATACAATCTTAATATTTTTATTATGTTCTTTCAGTCGTTTGCCGACACCCGTAATGGTGCCGCCTGTACCAACTCCCGCGACAAAATGGGTAATATCTGGGACTTGTTTTAAGATTTCAAAACCCGTACCTTCATAGTGAGCAAGCCAGTTATTATCGTTGGCATATTGATTGCAAAAGAAGTATTGGTTTGAATTGGCTTCATTTCTTCTTTTTACTTCTCTAATTGCCTCGTCATATCCAAGTAAAGGATCAGTTTCAATTATTCGAGCTCCGTGAGACCTTATTCGTTTTTTACGTTCTTCACTTGCGTTTCCGGGCATAACGAGTTCAACTTTATGTCCCGTTACTGCGCCTATCATTGCATACGCTATCCCCGCATTTCCTGAAGTTGAATCCAATATTGTCTTTGATTTGTCTAATTTTCCTTCAATAATTGCATTCGCTATCATTCTTAGGACGGGACGATCTTTTATGGATCCACCAGGATTCAGGTTTTCTAACTTCACATGTATAGCTGAATTAGACTTATAACCGGGCAACACTAATGGTACTGTCGGCGTATTACCGATAGCTCTTAGAAGGGGATAATCCGATAAAAATTTACGGTATAGAGTTTTGGAGTTCAAGTTAGTATTCCAATTGAGGCATTATGCAAGAATACCTTCAACGTCGCTTACAAATCAATCCTTTGCTTAAGCGGAAAACATGGTTAAATTACGCTCAATTATTAAACGAGAGGTAAATTGAGACAGTTAAGCCTGCAATTAAGGTCAGTTAACTCTCTACGCAACTAAACATCTAAGTTTTTTACTTCTAGAGCATGAGTTTCAATAAACTCGCGTCGTGGGGCTACCATGTCTCCCATCAACAAAGTAAATATTCTGTCAGCTTCAAAGGCATCTTCTACGGATACTTGCAATAAGGTTCGAGCGTCTGGGTCCATCGTTGTATCCCACAGTTGGTCTGCGTTCATTTCTCCTAATCCCTTGTATCTTTGCAGATTTAGATTCCTTTTGGATTTTAGCTGGAGCATTATGCCTTCTCGTTCACCTTCACTATATGCAAACACGGCTTTTTTGCCTGAACCAATTCGGTAAAGCGGGGGCTGAGCAATATATAGATGACCGTTTTCTATTAATAGAGGCATATGTCTGAAGAAAAAGGTTAATAACAATGTACGGATATGCGAACCGTCTACGTCGGCATCTGTCATTATGATGATTCTGTGATATCTAAGTTTTAATAAATCAAAATCCTCATCCATACCTGCGCCCACGGCTATAATAATATGGCGTATTTCTTCGTGGGCTAGCATTTTGTCAGCCCTTGCTTTTTCAACGTTTAATATTTTGCCTTTAAGCGGTAATATTGCTTGAGTGTTACGATCTCTGCCCATTTTTGCTGTACCACCTGCAGAATCGCCCTCTACGATGTACAATTCGCAATTTTCAGGATTTTTATCCGAACAATCAGCCAGTTTCCCTGGTAATGCTCCACCGTCCATTGCGTTCTTGCGGATAATTAGGTCGCGAGCTTTTCTTGCCGCCTCCCTTGCTCTTTGGGAAGTAATTGACTTCTCTATAATCCGACGAGCTTCTTTAGGGTTCTCTCCAAGCCATATTGATACTTCCTCAGCAAGTACGCTTTCCACCTGTGCACGTATTTCAGGGTTGCCAAGCTTGCCCTTTGTTTGACCTTCAAACTGAGGGTCCTGTAATTTAACACTTATTACAGCAGCAAGACCTTCTCGAGTATCTTCTCCAGCCAAATTGGGCTCATTTTCTTTAATAACGTTATGCTTACGTCCATAATCATTCATTATTCTAGTGAGGGCAGACCTAAGACCAGTTAGATGGGTGCCTCCATCAACTGTATTAATGCAATTAGCGAATGAGAGAACGTTTTCTGTGAAACTCTCGTTATATTGCAGGGCTGCTTCCACAAGGGTTCCTTCTACATTCTTAGAAACCTTAATAGGACTCGGATGAAGTCGTGCCCTTCCTCCTGTCAGATCTTCTACAAATTGAGAAATTCCACCTTCAAATTGATAATCTATTTTTCTTGGACCATCAATCAGATCCGCATGTAAATCACTAGTGAAAATGATGTGCAGCCCTTCATTAAGGTATGCCATTTCCTTGAATCGTTGTGCCAGAACATCGAATTCAAACATTGAATCTCCAAAGATATCTTTGTCAGGCATGAAATATATTGTGGTTCCATGTTCATCAGGAGCAGAACCGTTGGAGACCTCCACCTCAGTTAGACTTTTACCTTTAGAAAAAACTTGTGTGTAAAGATTAGAAGATCTTTTGACTTCTACGGTTAATTCGGTTGACAAGGCATTAACCACAGATGCCCCTACCCCGTGAAGACCGCCTGAAACTGCGTAAGCCTTATTATCGAACTTGCCGCCAGCATGGAGGGTTGTCATAACTGTCTCTATAGTCGATAGACCGGTGGCCTTATGCCTGTCTGGGGGAATTCCTCTGCCATTATCAATAACGCTAACTTTGCCTTCTACGTCAATATGTACTTCAATCTTCGTGCAATGAGGTGTGCCATTGGAGTCTTTGGCCATAAACTCGTCAACTGCGTTGTCGACAATTTCATACACTAAGTGATGCAACCCTTTTTGATCTGTACTTCCTATATACATTCCCGGTCGTTTTCGAACTGCTTCCATACCCTCGAGAACTTGTATGTCCTCAGCCGTGTAGTCACTATTTGAATCGGCTTTACTGTTTGCGTTCCCACTAGTCATAGATTACTCCAGAAATTACCCTAAATATTTCATACTAATTTTACCTTTTTTTAAGAATAATTTCAAACAATTTTATGACTGCCTTAGATCTTTATTTTGAACTGTCGAACAATCCTTGTTGACTCTCAAACTTGCCTATAATAATATCTTTTCGATACGTCTTCACAAAAATGTGTCAAAAAGAACCCAAAATATTAATAATGAAGTAAGGTGAATGTGGCCAGTATTTTTTGTGCATGGCCATTGGTTTATTAAGGAAGCCGGTCGAAGTCCGGCACTGTCCCGCAGCGGTAGGTCTTGGCTGTTCCAAGACAAGTCCGATCAACCACCTTAGTTCAGTGTTGTTGTACTTCGAGGTAAAGGTACAGGCACTAAATCTAATCAGCTACATTTAGGCCCCACTTATATCTCTCGGTGGGGCCTATTTATTTTTAATCGCTGGAGGTGTTCCTCGATGCTGTTAAGGAGTGTTAATTTAGAGAGGTATGATGTTCAACTTTGATTTCTATTGGAAGAAATCTCGCGTAGAGTCTTTTATCATTTGCTTTGTCACTTATGTACTATTAACGATGCTTACCATCGGCTGTGTTGATGGTGACAATGGTTCACTCGGCATTACGCAGATCACTGCAACAACTAATGACTCAGCAACCATGCCTAAAGCAGATTCTGCTTCTAAATATAAACCTGTAACAATCATTGACGGATTAGGAGGAGCAGTTATTTTTCAGTCTCCTCCAAAGCGCATTGTGGCGTATGATTCAGCTGCTGTAGAAATATTATTTGCTATCGGTGAAGGCCAGAGGATTATCGGTACTCACGATTTCGTTGAATACCCGAAAGAAGCCGCAAACATCAAAAGATTAGGGGGTGCATTTGAGATAAATGTAGAGACTATTTTAAAACTTGAACCAGATCTGGTGTTTCTATTCTCGCCAACGTTTTTAGATGATTTATCCGGAGCGGGTGTGACTGTGCTGTATATTCCAAATAGAAATAGGGGATTAGAAGGCATGACTGAAGATTTCTTAATGTGGGGGGCAATCACTGGCAATTTAGAAGCAGCGCAATCGTTAGCCGATGATTTTACTTTAAGGATTGAGAAGATTAGAAACACACTTGACCAGATTGGAAAAGGTCCAAAAGTTTTTAGAGACGAAGGAGACTTATGGACACCTGGCCCGAATACCTTGATAGGTGAGGCGATGACTTTACTGAAGCTTGAAAACATTGCCTATGATATTAACGGATTTGAACAATTAAGTTCTGAGATTTTAATTAAACGAAATCCGGAAATAATTATAAAAACTGATTTTTCGAATATTGAAACTGACCCAGTTTTTCAAAGCTTATCGGCTATACAGAACAATAAAGTCTTTTCGCTTCTGGGTAGCCAATTGAGCGTTGCTGGCCCCAGATTTATTCAAGGTATAGAAGAACTGGCGCAATTAATATACCCGGAACAATTTAATTAAAGTCTGATGGTTTACGATACTTTTAAAAAGCTAATTTACGTAAATAAAAATGGAGTTAATCAATTCCAAATTTTTAAGCGGATTTTTCTCGGCTTATTGTCTGTGCTTATAGTCGGATTAGTCGCTTCCAGCTTAGGTGCAGTGAATATACCGATATCAGATACGTTAGCTATAGTTCTAAATAAGATTTTCGGCGTATACATTAAAACCACTTGGCCTGAAGTGTCGGAGAACATCCTAATCAATCTTCGGTTTCCTCGGGTTATCCTTGCAGGAATAGTTGGGGCGGCCTTGTCAATAAGCGGAGCGGCTTATCAAGGATTATTTCGTAATCCGTTAGCAGACCCATATTTAATCGGTTCAGCCAGTGGAGCAGGCTTGGGGGCAGCAATTGTGTTTTTAACTGGATTGCCATTACTTGCATTTGGAGGTGGACTGTTGCCTATTGCAGCATTTGTGGGGTCTATAAGCGCCGTTACTTTGGCCTATCTGATCGGGAGACGTCAAGGGGTGTTAGGAGTGTCAACTTTAATCCTGGCAGGAGTTGCTGTTTCATCTCTGGCGGGCGCTATCACCAGTTTACTGATGATCAAAAGTGACCCAAATCTTAGACCGTTAATGAGTTGGTTATTAGGAGGATTTTCTGGATCGCGCTGGATAGATGTATTTATTTTATTACCGTATATTTTACCGCCTATGTTCATACTCATACTATATTCGAGAACCCTGAACATTTTGCAGTTAAGCGAGTTACATGCTCAAACATTAGGGGTAAATATTAACCGAACAAAAACCATCGTGCTTTTAGCTGCATCTTTGGTCACAGCATCTGCCGTAGCTTTTAGCGGAGTTATAGGTTTTGTGGGGCTAGTTGGTCCGCACGTCGTCAGAATGATTTGGGGGCCTGATTATAGGCATCTTATTCCAATGTCAGCAATATTAGGCGCGGGATTTCTGATTATTGCGGATTTAGGGGCGCGTGTTATAGCGATTCCAGGGGAATTACCTGTTGGTATAATAACAGCATTTTTTGGAGCCCCCTTTTTCATATACGTTTTAAGGACTAATAACAGACAACAAGGTATGTAGGTATGCTTAAAATTCATGGGTTGGAATTTGCTTATGACCATCATAACGTGATAAGTGGATTAAATTTTGAAGCTCAGTCCGGTGAAGTTGTTGGTATTGTTGGTCCGAATGGATCAGGTAAAACGACTCTATTTAGGTTAATTTTGGGATCTTACAAGCCATCCAAAGGCAGTATTTTAATTGACGGTAATGACATTGACCAAATGAATTCATCTCAAAGATCAAAATTACTTGCTGGAGTGCCGCAGAGTCCTGATTCTCCTCAAGGATTTACTGTTGGTGATTTGGTTATGATGGGACGTAATCCATACCTAAGCTTGCTTGACTGGGGTAAACCGAATGACTTTATCATCGCGAAGCAAGCCTTGAAAAAAACTGGTCTGAGCAAACATATTAATCGCCCATTAAATCATTTATCAGGAGGTGAAAAACAATCAGCTTTTATTGCTATGGCTCTGGCACAGGAAACACAGATTTTGTTATTGGATGAACCAACGGCAAATTTGGATCTTCGTAACCAATCTATGTTGATGTCAATGGTTCACGGCCTAAGCCGAGAGAGCGATACTACAATTATAATGGCTATGCATGATTTAACTTTGGCTGCCCAATGGTGTGATAAGTTGGTAATGTTATTAAATGGATCAGTTTATGCAGAGGGACCACCCAGAACCGTGTTAACTGCTGAGAATATTGATTTGGTTTACGATACAAAAGTAGAAGTTCAATACAGTAACCCAGATAGCGTGCCGATTATATTCAACAAGTCTAAATGATTTGGCGGTTTATACTTGCCCTTTAATTACCTTAATTATACTATTGGCAAACCTTTGAAATAGTACACAAAATTTAGTGAAGAGGAGCGAGATGAGTCAGGATTTTCTTAATAGAATCCAGCAACGTATAGAAAGCCGGTCGCTTTTAAATCACCCTTTTTATAAAGCATGGCAGGCTGGTGAATTAACTTGCCAGGAGTTAAAAGTTTATGCATCTCAATACTATCATTTTGAGGCTGCATTCCCGGTTCTATTAAGTTCAGTTCATTCGCGATGCGATGAACGCGATGTTAGGCAATCAATTCTTGAGAATCTTTGGGATGAAGAGCATGGAGATATTAACCATAGAGCTATGTGGTTAGATTTTTGTGAATCGTTGGGTCTGCACCGTGAGGAGCCAGAACTGACAAAACGCTTAGCTGAAACCCAAGATCTGCTTGATATATATCACAGGATTTGTGACAAAGGTACTTTCCAGCAAGGACTGGCAGCCTTATACGCTTACGAAGAGCAAGTACCAGAGATAATGCTGGAAAAGATTCGTGGTTTAAAAGAGTATTTTGATATTACTTCCGATAAAGCATTAAGGTTTTTTGAAGTGCACAGCGTTTTGGATGAAGACCACTCAGAAAAAGAACGTCAAAGCATATTGGATCATACCAACCAAGAGGATGAACAATCAGTAGAGGCTTCATTGCAAGAAGCACTCGACGGTTGGTGGGGATTTCTTGATGGAATTATGGGCCACTGTAAAGCAGCTTAATATTTATATGGATTCCCTGCTTTAAACGCTGAAAGATTCAATCCAGAACTTGTATTGGTAATCGTCGTCGGTTACAGTACCTTCAAAATAAATTTAATCTATATCAATTCAAGTTGCATCCTCAATAGGATTAATAAATGGAGGCATAATAATGGCTACTTCTGTATTAGGATCTAGTATTAAACGACGTGAAGATCCTCGACTAATAACTGGCACTGGAACTTATGTTGATGATATAAAGCTCAATGGAATGTTGTATGTACATCTGGTACGTAGCCCATTTGCGCACGCTAAGATCGTTAGTATTGATACCTCGACCGCGAAAGCTGTACCGGGAGTAACTATGGTTTGGACTGGGGCGGAATTAAAGGATGAACTAGGTAGTGTGCCTTGCGGTTGGGTAGTTCCTGACACCAAAGAGGTTCCTCATCCTCCAATTGCTTTTGATTTAGTTAAAACGGTTGGCGATCCTGTTGCTGCGGTGATAGCAGAGACTCCTCAAATTGCGGCTGATGCCGCGACACTAGTGGACGTTGAGTATGATGTGTTAAAAGCAGTTGTTGACATGGAATATGCTGTGTCTGGAGATGCGCCGCAGATTCATACTGATGCACCTAATAATGTTGCCTTTGAATGGGAAGTTGGCGGCGGTGATCCTGATGCAGCTGAAAAATCTGCTGAAGTAGTAGTCGAACATAGAATTAAAAACCAACGATTAATACCCAATTCTATGGAAACTAGAGGCGTTGTGGCCGATTTTCATAAAGGAACTAATAAAGTAACTTTATGGACCTCAACACAGATACCACACTTAGTACGTTTATTACTGGCTTTAGTTACTGGGCATCCAGAGCATCAGATTCGGGTAATTGCCCCGGAGGTGGGAGGTGGTTTTGGTTGTAAATTGTATCTATATTCAGAGGAAGTGATAGCTTTTATATTAGCAAAAAAGCTTAGTAGGCCGGTTAAATGGATTGAGAGTCGCTCCGAAGGTTACTTAGCTACAACGCATGGAAGAGATCATCTAGGAGATTGGAAAATTTCAGGTACTAAACAAGGCGAGATAACTGCTATTACTGGTCATGTTTATGCAAATATGGGAGCTTATCTTTCAACGTTTGCTCCGGCTATACCGACTTACTTATTTGGTTTAATGCTTAACGGACCATACAAAATGCCAAATATTAAATGTGCTGTGACTGGAGTCTTTACCAATACTACCCCGGTAGATGCATATAGAGGGGCAGGACGTCCGGAGGCAACATATGTACTTGAAAGATTAATCGATATTTTTGCCGCTGAGATTGAGATGGATCCAGTAGAATTAAGGAAAAAAAATTTCATACCGCCGTTTGAAGATGGTTTTGAAGTTACCACAGGGGTAAGTTATGACTCCGGTAATTATATTGATGCGCTTAATATAGCTCTAAAGAAAATAGATTATGACAAATTTCGAAAGGACCAGGTTGTAGCACGAAAAAAGGGCAAGTATATCGGCCTGGGTGTATCTACATATGTTGAGATATGCGGTATGGCTCCTTCTGCAGTCGCTTATTCATTAGGTTGCAGGGCTGGAACTTGGGAAAGCTCTTTAGTTCGAGTACATCCAACAGGGAAAATCAGTGTTTTTACTGGAGCTGCATCTACTGGACAAGGTCATGAGACCACTTTTGCACAACTTGTATCAGCTGACTTGGGAGTTCCTATGGAAGACATTGAAGTAGTACATGGAGATACGGATCGAGTACAAATGGGTGCAGGCACATTTGGTTCACGTAGTGCTGTTGTAGGTGGTACGGCTTTAAGAATGAGCACCGATAAAATAAAGGACAAGGCAAGAAAGATAGCAGCACACTTATTGGAGGCTGCTGCGGATGACGTAGTTTATGAAAACGGCAAGTTATTTGTCAAAGGTGCTCCGAGTGAGGCAAAAGAATTCAGTGAAATTGCTTTGGCCGCATATTGGTACGGCTCCACACCGGAAGGAGAAGAGCCTGGGCTAGAAGCATATTCAATATATGACCCTGAAAACTTTACTTTTCCTTTTGGCACTCATATTGCAACCGTGGAAGTTGATTCTGATACAGGCGAAGTAAAATTACTTAGATATGTATGCGTTGATGATGTCGGGCATGTAATTAATCCGATGATTGTTGACGGTATGGTGCATGGCGGAGTCGCCCAGGGAGTTGGGCAGGCACTAATGGAAGAAGGTATTTACGATGAAGAAGGACAGCTTTTAACGGGAAGCATGCTTGATTATTGTTTACCAACTGCCGAAGACCTGCCTTTTTTTGAAACAGATCGCACAGAAACTCCATCTCCCACAAACCCATTGGGCGTTAAAGGGGCTGGTGAAGCCGCTACTATTGCGTCATCTCCAGCATTAGTAAATGCCGTTGTGGATGCTTTGTCACCTTTTGGGGTTCGGCATATAGATATGCCAACTAGACCTGAGAAAATATGGCGAATTATCACGCAATCTGAAAAAAAAACTAACTAAACAGAATTAATGTTAGTTAGTTTAAATTGCTAGCATTTATAAAACCAGCAAAATTATCTACTTGATGCAATGATAGATCTCAGTAAAGACGACTCCATACAGGCAATAATTGATTTTCTTGAATCTGAAAATTATATTGCAGACAGATCAATCGCAACTTCTGTCTTTTTATCACAACGATTGAATCGTCCTTTATTGATTGAAGGCAGATCGGGAGTGGGAAAAACAGAAATAGGAACCCTTCTCGCAAAACTTTTTAATACTGACTTAATACGGCTTCAATGTTACGAGGGCTTGGACACAAACACCGCTGTTTATGAATGGAATTACGCAAAGCAACTGCTTTACATTAAATTAGAAGAATCTGATGGCAAATCTATTTCTGAGCGTAAAACAAATGTTTTTAATAGGGATTTCTTAATGGAGAGGCCCCTGTTGTCTTCGATCACTAATCAAAGTAAATCTCCTATATTGCTTATAGATGAGGTTGATAGAGCGGATGAAGAATTTGAAGCGTTCCTGTTGGAATTGTTGTCAGAGTTTCAGGTGACAATACCAGAAATTGGAACTATTAAAGCAAAATATCCTCCAATTGTGATACTGACATCTAATCGTACCCGAGAACTTTCCGACGCTTTAAGACGACGTTGTTTATATTTATGGATTGACTATCCATCTTTTGATAAAGAACTAAAAATAATCAGAACTAAGTTGCCTGACATTGACGAATCGCTCTCCGATCAGATCGTTAGATTTGTTGAGAAAGTCCGCACTCTGGACCTTAATAAAACTCCTGGCATATCAGAGACACTAGACTGGGTACATGCAATTATGGTTATGAAATTTAACTCACTAGATGATCAAACCATAGAACATACTCTGAATGCGTTAATAAAAAATGTAGACGATCTAAAGCAAATAAAAGAATCAGGCTTCGATGAAATTTTTTCTAATACGTGAATTTATTTGTATTAATAAACTTCGATTAAAGGGGGTTTTTGTATGCCAAAAATGACGGGAAAGAAAGCATTACTTGAAATGCTTACAGCAGAAGGGGTCGAGTATATATTTGGAAATCCTGGGACGTCTGAAACTGCTATTATGCATGCATTAGAAGATTACCCGAATTTGCAATATATTTTGGCTACACAGGAGGGCGTTGCAATGGGGGCGGCAGATGCATATGCTCGGGCTACCGGTAAACCGGCATTCATTAATTTACACATTGAGACCGGCTTGGCTAATGGTATTAGCTTGTTACATAATGCTGCTGCAGGTGGAACTCCATTAGTTCTTACGGCTGGCAATAAAGATATGCGGAAACTAATTGAAGGACGCACGCCATTGGCTGAGATGGTTAAATTGTTTACTAAGTGGAGTGTTGAACTAACTCATCCTGAACAAATTCCAGGGGCGGTAAGAAAAGCTTTTGATGAAGCTAGGACCCCACCAACAGGACCAACATTTATTGCCTTTTCAGCAAATTCGCTTGATGGTGAAGCAGAGATGGAAATAGTTCCTAATAATGAAGGATACTTTAGAACATCTCCTGACAAAAATTCTATTGCTACAGCATCAAAAATTTTATTATCAAGCAAAAATCCAATAATGCTTGTTGGTGATCGAGTGGCCCAATCAAAAGCAAGCGAAGAAGCTGTTAAATTGGCTGAGTATATTGGTGCTCCAGTGTATGCCGCATATTATTCGGAGATGAACTTCCCGTCTAAACATCCATTATTTAAAGGTTTTATGAAATGGGGATTTCCTGAAACTAAAGAATTACTAACAAATTTTGACGCCGTTTTGGCAGTGGGAAATGTTTTTTCCGGATATTTTTTCTTTGCTGATGAAGGATCAAACACATTATCTAACAATACCAGGCTGATACATATTGATGCTTCCGCCAGCGTAATAGGTAATAGTGAACCAACGGACGTTGGTATAATTTGTGATCCTAAAACAGGGATGTCAGAGTTGCATCAATCGTTGAAGGACATGTCATCTGGATCTTATCAAGAAGAAGTGAAAGGTCGTAAAGAAAAGGTATCGTCACAGATTCAGTCAGACAGAGAATTAGCTAAAGCTGATTCTCGGAAACACTGGAATCACTTGCCAATGTCTGCTGCAAGAATGATGCATGAGATAGCTACTTCGATACCAGAAAATACAGTTATAGTTGATGATTCAGTTACAACTCGAACTGCTGTTTTTGAATCTATCGAGTTTAATAAGCCTGGCCAAATATTTGGGGAAAGAGGCGGTGCTATAGGTTGGGGTTTAGGTGCAGGTATAGGTACTAAGCTCGCTAATCCCGACAGACCAGTTATAGCTATAGTTGGAGATGGTTCGGCTATGATGACGGTACAGGCATTTTATACGGCTGCAATTAAAGATATTCCAATCGTATATGTTATTTGCAATAACCAGAGCTACCGAGTTCTAAAGGTGAACATGGACATTTATAAAGACCTTGTTTTAGGAGAAACTGAAAATCAAAGCAAATACTTGGCGATGGATTTTCCACAAGCCTTAAATATGGCTGCATTAGCCGAAGCTATGGGGGTTAAGGGTGTTCATATAGACAAGCCAGATGATATTGGACCCGCCTTAACTCAAGCAATCCAATCTAATAGGCCTACAGTTCTTGATATATCTATTGATGGGTCGCTTTAGAAAATAGCTTTTATGATTAAAGGTTCTTTTGATAATACGTCTGATCGTGTAGATGTAAAACGTTGTGATGACTACTTTGTTAATCAATTGCAGCTGGAATATCATGATAAATATTGGGGTACACCTTGTAAAAATGAACGAAGGTTATTCGAATTCCTTTCTCTAAGTGGAATGCAGGCTGGGTTAAATTGGTGGATGATTTGGAAACGTCGAGAAGCTTTCCGGCTGGCCTTTGATGATTTTGATCCCAGCATAGTGGCTGATTACAAGCAGGATAAAATCCTGGAGTTAACTCAAAATCATTTAATAATCCGTAACAAGAATAAGATTAAGTCGATAGTTAATAATGCACAAAAAATACTGACTCTGCCTAATAAATATGGAGGATTTAGTGGATATTTGTGGTCTTTCGTTCGAGATGTACCTAAGGTGAATTTCTGGCATCAGAAAGATGTGATTCCAGCAATACTTTATCCTGCAGAAGAGATTTCGAAAGATATGTTGGATAGAGGTTTTAAATTCTGTGGTCCAACAATAATTTATGCTTATATACAATCGGTGGGTTTAGTAAATGACCATCGAATAGGTTGTTTTAAACATGGAAAACTAGAGTTCGACTGGAATCGGTGAACTATCGATACTATTTCTGGTTTATTTTAGAATGGAATTAATTAAATCAGGATATCCAGATATAAATTCGTTACCTGAAACTGGATCTCTGCCTTCTAACTGAAGTTTGCATAAAACTAAAGACCCTCTTGCGGTATGAACAACTAGCTTGCCATCGTTTTTAGCCACTTTGCCGGGGGTTTTACTTACTTTATTATCCTTGTGTAATTTAAGTTGATGTATTTTGAGTATTTTGCCGTTCCAAGTCGTGTATATACCTGGCCAAGGCCGGTAAGCCCTTTCCATTCTAATTATGTGTTCAGCTGTAGAATTCCATTTAATTAAGCCATCTTTCTTTGTAAGAAGTTTCGTTATGGTGAACGATGATTCACTTTGCGTTTTTGTAACAATACTGTTACTAAGTAAATTCGGTAAATTTTTGATTAATATTTCAGCACCGATTTTAAACAGCCTCTCTGTGCATTCAAGTGCAGATTCATCTGTCCCTATAACGGCAGCCTGCTGACTGATTATGGGGCCTGTATCTAAACCTTCATCCAATTGCATTAATGTTACGCCCGTTGTCGTTTCACCACTTAAAATTGCGGTAGTTACGGGTGATGCCCCTCGATATTTTGGGAGTAGTGAAGGATGTATATTCCAGCATCCATACCTTGGTATTTCAAGCAAGCCTTTCGGTATAAGTTTGCCGTAAGCAGCTACTACAATAAGTTCCGGCTGCAGTTTCGACAGCTCGTTTTGAATTTTCGGATCCTTTAATGAAATAGGTTGCTTAACTAGAAATCCTAGGTCGTTTGCATATAGCTTAACCGCAGGAGCACTGATTTTGTTTCCGCGCCCGGAAGGTTTATCTGGTTGTGTATATATACCCGCTATATCGTTTTGGTCATCAATTAAACTTTGTAATACTGGTAAAGCAAATTTTGGCGAACCCATAAACACTATACGCATACTTCTCACCGTAACGGTCAATTTCTAACTATATGTTAACTACTTTAGTTAAGAATGACATCATTTGAGTTAAAGTTCACATTCGGAGCAGTCCCGGCATCTTTTTTAGTTCGGACATGTCTCTTATAGAAAAAAAACGATTAATAAATGGAGTTGCTGCTATCAAACTTCGTGTAGCTTGCTCGTATCCTTCGGTCCCCAGCAATGGATTGAGCCAGTAAATCGTTTTTACTTTATTAATTTTATTATTTAAAATCTTGGCTAAAAATTTTGGATCTCCGGTATCCCATCCATCACTAATTATAAAAACAGTAGATTGTTTGTTTAACAAAGATCTATATTGATTAGCAATTTCCGATAATGATTCCCCAATTTTAGTCCCTGCTGACCAATTATTGACTTGCTGTCTTACTTGATTGACCATGTCTGTGTATGTTTTTGACTGAAGCCAATCGCTAATTCTGGTCGCAGTTGTGCTAAACACAAAAGTTTCGATCCTGGATGTCTTTTGTGTAATAAAATAAGCTAAAGCCAACATCAATTCAGAATGTTTGTTCATTGATCCGCTTACATCGATAATCAGTATAATTTTTGCCTTTTTCTTTAGACGTTTTTTGTGAGGCAGTATTAAAAGTTCACCTCCTGTAGCAAGGTTTTTACGAAACACCGATCTTAAGTCGAAATAACCTTTTCGAGAATTTTGTTCAAACCTTCTCCCATTTCGTTTAAGAATATTAGTGACTATCAGTTCAGCAATTTTAGAAACTTCATCCAATTCCACTTTTGAGAGCAAGGATACATTTGATTTGCCTCTATACGACTCTGAACTGGCTCCCGTTCTAACAATTCCAACCAATTTGTTTTTACTGCTTTCATCATGAATTGCTTCAGATATGATTGACTTAGAATTATTGAATTGACGTGCTGATCCGGCCAGGTCACTATTTTTGTTGTTTTGATGAACTTGATCAGAGGTTGTTTTAAAAAACTCATTAAATAGCGAGTTAAAGATATCTATCTCGGTACAACTTGATACTAGTATCGTTCTCATAGTCCAGTAAACACTGTTTGGATAGGACAGGTCCGTTATTGAAATGGCCTTCAAAACATCAGAAACTTCTGAAGGACCAATTTTTAAACCATTTCTTCGGAGCTGCTGACAGAACAGTGTTATTTGATCAGTTATATCAAGATTTAATTTTGACATTTAAGAGATACGCTTTTGTAAACGATATCATAGGTAATTTATTGTGCTATTATCTGGAATGAAGTATGGGATTTGCCTAGATTTAAAATCAGTCAAATTTACCAAAATTATTTGTTCCAATAAACGTGAAGCACGGGAGGATACTAGATTATGAAAAATGAAAGGGTTGCATATGTAAACGGACAAATCACGCCGGAAATAGAGGCTAAAATTTCTTACAATGATGTAGGTTTCCTTTACGGCGATGCTGTATTTGATACTACACGGACTTTTGGAGGGAAGATTTTTAGACTTGATCAGCATCTTGACCGACTCTTTAACTCATTAAAATATATGAGACTCGACCCTTTGATGACAAAAGAAGAAATGAGTGCGGTCACTATTGATGTATTAGAACGCAATTTACCTTTGTTAAAAGAAAATGAAGATTATTGGGTATCGCAAAGGGTAAGCCGAGGCGTTCGTCAGGATTTAGGAGGTGTGTCTAATCCTACGGTTGTAATTGAAACCTTTCCATTGCCTCTTAAACAACGAGCATCGCTCTACAGAGATGGATTAGAACTTGTAACTCCATCAATAAGACGTACGTCTCCAGAATCCCAAAGCCCTAGAGCAAAAGTACATAATTATATAAATATTATTCAGGCTGATTTAGAAGTCAAATCTCAAAATGCAAATGCTTCTGCCTTGCTTCTAGATGTACATGGAAATCTATGCGAAGGAAATGGAGCAAACATATTTTTGGTCAAGGATGGGGAAATTTTTACACCTCACGAGCAATATATTTTAGCCGGTATTAGCCGTCAAGTAACCATTGACTTGGCTCATGAACTGGGAATAAATATTACAGAGAAAAACCTCGATCTATATGATGCTTATACAGCAGATGAAATTTTTGTAACCTCAACAAGTTATTGTATATGTCCAGTGGTATCTGTTAACGGATCAAAATCTGTCAATGGAGATATACCGGGACCAGTAACTAAGCGTCTGACTGGCGCATACTCGGGCATGGTAGGTATAGATATTGTTGAACAGTATCTAGCACATTTATGAGATCACAAGAACAGAAAACTTAAGATTAAAGATCCGAGTTTTATTTTATGAAAGATCTGTTTCCAAAAATCATGCTAACTCACACTGACGGTGTCATTGATTTAGCTTGGGGGCACCCATCCGAAAACCTCCATCCATTAAGTGCGCTGCAGCCGGCCATCGACTCGATTTTTGCAAATGATGACGTTGCTGCACTTCAGTATAGCGGATACCAAGGATACGGACCTCTTATAGAATCATTAAGTCAATATTTGTCAGACGAACCTTCGTACACTAACAAAATTGAAGGTCGTGAACTTTATCTTGGTTATGGAGCATCTCATGGTCTGGATTTAGCATGCACTTTGTTTACGAAGACTGGTGATACAGTCTTGGTTGAAGAGCCTAGTTACTATTTAGTCCGTCAGATTTTGATTGACCATGGATTAACTATAGTAGGCGTTCCAACTGATAATGAAGGGATGGTGACAGAGGACTTGGAACAGATTATTCAATCACATAAAAACTCTGTTAAGCTCTTATATCTTATTCCGTCGTATCACAATCCAATGGGAAGCGTAATGTCCCATGCACGGCGTGAGAAAATTATAGAGTTAGCTGATAAATATAATTTTCTAATTGCCGCAGATGAAGCTTACCATTTGCTTTATTATTATGATCCTCCTCCACCGACAATGGCCTCTCTAGCCAATTCTGATCAAGGAAGTGTCGTCTCACTAGGGTCATTCTCTAAAATACTTGCGCCCGGAATAAAATTAGGCTGGGTGCAGTCTAAGCCGTCGTTAGTGGATAAATTTACTAATTCAGGTGCTAATTTTAGTGGTGGCAATAATAATTTTGCCGCAGCGATTGTCGACATTGCTATTCGAAAGGGGATTTTATCTAAACATATCAATCTACTGCGGCGTACTTATAGATCAAGAATGGAAGTAATGGCTACTGCATTGGAAACTCACATTCCCGATGCAAAATTTTGCAAACCTCACGGTGGATACTATTTTTGGATCACCTTTCCAGAACAAATTGATGCTTTAGTTTTAGAAAAATATGCTTTGGAAGAAGGTGTAACATTGAGACCTGGCGTAGCATTTTCTGGAGAGAATTTATTTTCAAACTGTATCAGATTGTGTTTTGCTTTATCTGATATTGAACAGATACCGGAGGGTATATACAGACTTAGCAAGGCATACTCTAGGCATGTTCTCGGATAGGAGATATTAAACTCCATCGACTAGAATAATGTCAGATTTTGTATACTTTTTACGTATTTCTTTCCACTGTGCATATTCTGGGCCATCATAAAAATCCAATGCATCTTTTCTGCTGGGAAATTCAATAACCACTAAACGATTGGGGCTCCAGCTGCCCTCATGTTTTGTAATATTTCCGCCTCTAACTAGGTATTTACCACCATGTTTAGCTGATATCTTTGGCACTTCTAACAAATACTCCTTGTATTTCTCAGGCTCGTTAACATTAACTTCTCCTATTAGGTAAGTAGACATTTTTGTTGTACTCCTTGCGATATTTTGACATTGTATAATCCAACTCATGTCTAAAAAACAGTCCAATAACAAACCTGATGTTGGGGTAATCCCTGCCGACACACTCCTTGAAGTTTACAAAACTATGGTTCAGAGTAGATTTTTAGATGAAAGAGTATGGCAACTTAATCGTCAGGGTCGAGCAGCCTTGGTAGCTTCTTCTCAAGGGCATGAGGCTGTGCAAATTGCATCAGTTTTTGCGTTACAAAAAGGTAATGACCTTTTTTACACGTATTACCGTGATTTAGCCGTGATGGTTGCTTTAGGAGTTACTCCTCGCCAGATAATGCTTGGATATATGGCAAAATCCGGAGAGCCAATGAGTGGGGCTCGCCAATTTCCTACCCAAGGTGCTATGCCTAATCTGGGATTGATTAATCTGTCAAACGTTGTAGCCACGCAGCTACCACAAGCGGTTGGAGCAGCTTTAGGATGCGTGCAAAAGAAATCAAACGCGGTTGTAGCCGTATATTTTGGCGATGGAGCTTCTTCTACTGGCGATTGTCATGAAGCAATGAATTTTGCCTCAATTCATCAATTGCCAGTCATATTTATCTGTGAGAACAATGGTTATGCCATTTCCGTACCTTTATCTAAACAAATGGCTATTAAAAAAATCTCAGTTCGTGCTGCTAGCTACAATATGCCTGGAATTACAATTGACGGGACAGACGTAGGCGCAGTTTTTAAGAGCGTTTCTGAGGCTGCAGATCGTGCCAGATCAGGGAATGGACCTACATTGATTGAGGCAATGGTCGAACGTTATTTGCCGCATACTGGTGATGATGATGATAAAAGATATAGATCGAAAGAAGAACTGAAACAGGCCAGGAAAAAGGACCCAGTAGCAATCTTAAAAGTACTTTTAAAAACTAATAATATTTTGAATGAAGAGACTGACGCTGAAATTAATAAAATTGCAAAAGAAAAAATCGATGATGCAACAGAGTATGGGGAATCAGCTCCGTATCCAGACGCTGGCACATTTTATGATCACGTGTACTCATAATATTTATAAATTTTAGGTTTATTACTAATGCAAGAAATAAATATAATTGAGGCGGTTCGTCAAGCTATGTATGAGGAAATGGATAGAGACGACACTGTCTTTATTTTAGGTGAAGATATAGGCGTCAGAGGTGGTGTATTTTTAGCGACTGATGGATTTCTTGAGTCCTTTGGAGCAGGCAGAGTGATAGATACGCCTATTTCCGAATCTGCTATTGCAGGAATAGCTTTGGGAGCTGCGATGCAAGGAATGAGACCAATTGTTGAGATTGAATTCGCAGATTTTATGTGGCCCGTTTTCAATCAGATTTTAGGTGAGGCTGCAAGGATTAGGTACGGGACGGAAGGAAAATTACAAGCACCATTAGTTTTAAGAGCACCTTATGGAGGAGGTATTAGAGGAGGTTTATATCATTCCCAAAGCCCTGAGGCATATTTTGCCCATACCCCTGGCCTCAAAGTTGTGGCTCCGGCAACTCCATTTGATGCAAAAGGTTTACTTAAGGCTGCAATTAGAGATAATGATCCAGTAATTTTCTTGGAACACAAAAAAACTTATAGGCTAGTTAAAGGTCAAGTTCCAACAGAAGAATACACGGTCCCAATTGGCAAAGCAGATGTAAAACTGGAAGGTGAAGACATTACAATAGTGACTTATGGATTAATGCTACATCATTGTGTTGAAGCTGCTAGAATTGTTAAAGAAAACAACATCAGTGTTGAGGTAATCGATTTACGTACTTTGCGTCCAATCGATCATAAAACTTTGGTTACCTCTGTAATGAAGACAGGTAAAGTTTTGATAGTTCATGAAGATACGCAGGCGTTAGGAATAGGGGCCGAAGTATCAGCGATTTTAGCAGAAGAAGTTTTCGATTATTTGGACGCACCTATCAGAAGACTCGCTGGCCCAGAGGTGCCAGCGATGCCATTTAGTCCAACTTTAGAAGGCGAGTTTATGATTGTTTCTCAAGACATTGTAAATGCGTTAGCACATTTATCAGAGTATTAATTATGGAAATTGTTTTACCACAATTAGCTGAATCTATTACTGAGGCTATTATTGGGAAATGGCTGGCCGTTGAGGGTCAAGAAATAGATAAATATCAACCCTTAGTGGAAGTTATAACCGATAAGGTAAATGTTGAAATGCCTTCACCAGTTTCAGGCCGTTTAGTCAAAATCATCGCAGCGGAAGGTGAAACAATCTTGGTCGGATCGGTTTTAGCTGACATTAAAACATCCGAAGAAGGAAAAGGTAAACTACAATCACCTCCCCCCAGTTCTAATTTAGATACCTTAGGGGGATTTATATCTGGCGCACCTCCAGTTGGGCCTACAGGCGCGGCCAATGTTCCTCAGAACGATGAATCTAAGAAATCGACTGTCGCACAAGATGCTTCTGAAAAGACTGCAAAATTAAAACTATCTCCTGCTGTTAAAAAACTTGTTGAAAAACATAATGTCGATGTAGGTGAGCTTTCCGGCACAGGAAAATTTGGTCGTGTAACCCGAAAGGATGTGCAGTTGTATTTACACTCTACTCAAGGCACTAATCTGGACGAAACTGATGATAATGACACTAAAATTCGCATGGATCCGATTCGCAAAATAACGGCTAAAAACATGTCCCTTAGTGCTGCTGAGATACCTGATGCATGGTTAACAATTGAAGCAGATATAACGGACTTAGTCTTGTTAAGACAATCTATCAAACAAAGCTTTTATAGTAGTAATAGTTTTCATATAACATACTTGGCATTTGCTGTTTATGCCGCCTGTAAGGCTATTCAAACACATCCTGTCATAAATGCCTCTTTTAAAAATGATGAAATCGTATTACATGCTGACTTAAATATAGGGATAGCGGTGGCTGGGCCATCTGGCCTTATTGTCCCGGTTATTAAAAATGTTGTAGACAAATCTATAACATCTATTGCACATGAGATTGATCGTTTGATTGACAAAGTAAATTCCGGAAAACTGACTCATTCAGATGTTACGCATGGTACATTTACTGTGAACAACACCGGGGCACTAGGATCCAATTTATCTATCCCCATAATTGTGCCAGGGCAAGCTTCAATTCTAACTACTGAATTGGTAACCAAGAAGCCAGTAGTAGTTCAAGCAGATGTTAACCGGGCTTCTACTCAAACAGTGCTTGACGGGGAACATGCCATCGAAATTAGATCAATGATGAATTTATGCTTAAGTTTTGATCATAGGATTATGGATGGAGTGGAGGCAGCAGGATTTTTGAATGATGTAAAACAAAATATGGAATCGTTTTCTTCCGGCACGTCTCTCGTCTAATAATACAAAAATGTCAAACAAGCATAAAGATATCAGGGCAATATGGTTAGGGCCATCTGATTTTATGGAAACCTGGACTCTTCAAAAAAGATTAGCAGTGCAAATAACGGAAGGATTGGAACCAGAAACCTTATTGCTGTTAGAACATAATAACGTTTATACACTTGGTAGAAGAGGAACTACAGATGATATTTTATTGTCGTCAAAGAAACTTAGAGATATGGGAATAGAGGTGCATCATATAGATCGTGGTGGGCAAGTTACTTATCACGGCCCCGGCCAATTGGTTGCATATACGATATTAAATGTAAAAAATATTGGAGGTCCATTAAGATTGATTTGTGCTTTGCAAGAAACTATGTTGGACGCATTGTCAAAATTTGGAATTAGTGCCAATTGCGCAAATCGTCCGACAGGAGTTTGGGTAGAGGATTCAAAAATCGGTGCTATTGGACTACGTGTAAGTAAAGGCTACTCCACACACGGATTTGCTTTAAATGTTTCGCCTGATTTAAAACTATTTGATCACATTATCCCTTGTGGCATGACTGGCGCGAAAGTAACTTCCCTAGAAGAACTCTCAGTTGATGTAAGTGTAACAACATTTGCGAAAACAGTGGCTGATTCACTGGGCAAGTCATTGAAGCGAAATATATTCTGGGCTGAGCAAAGAAAACTTTATTAAGATCGCTTATACACTATAATGAAAGTTTGGAATATGCCCAACATTGTTAAACCAATAAACACCCTAAGTATCCTTAGTCTTATACAAAATAGACTACTCAATGAGTGGAAGCTTATGTTGGCAATATTCGCCGGGGTATTAGTCGCAGCTATTTTGATATCAGGCGCCCCGATATATCTGAAATCACTTGAGCGTATTAGTGTTAATGCTGCATTTGATCAAACTTCAAATGTGACATTGAATGCCCTTGTGTACACTCCGAATATAGTACTTTCACAAAATTCTCTGGAAGAATCTCAAAAAATAATTGATTTAGTAGTCAATGAACAAATCAGTGATGTTTATGTTGATGAACGACGCTTAATTAGAAGCCCAAATTATTTAGCCGGACTACCGTATAGAGCTTTAGAAACTCGAATGGTTTCACGTGGCTATGTTCAATATATGGAGAACATTGAACAGAATATTGTGTTTCTAGATGGACGTATGGCAACTAATAGTGTGATTGAAGGACCTCGTGGGCCAGTAATTGAGGTGATACTTGGGAAGCCATCATTAGATATATATGATTTAAACATTGGTGACATCGTTGAGCTTACAACCTTTATTGATAACGAGATACGTATATCTGCAAAAATTACCGGAATATTTGAACCGGTTGATTCAAAAGCAGCCTTTTGGAGAGAAAATTCGGCAACTTTTCTGAAACCAGCCCCGCTTGAAGAGTCAGTACAAAAAGGAGTTACTGTTGATCCAGACGAGCCTCCATTGCCATTTTTTTCTACTCAAAAAACTTTGACACAAGGCATATCTAAAGCTTATCCAGGAACAATAGTGAGTTCTTCATGGCTTATATTTTTAGATCGTGAAAATTTAAAGCAGTATGATGTCGCTGAGGCAAAATCACGGTTTGCTAATTTCCGTAAGGATATAGCTTTGTCATTACCAGGTTCTTTTGTATTGTCGATTGTGCCTAAAGTTTTAGAGACATATGAAAAAAGAAGCTTATATACAAGTATCCCCTTACTGTTGCTCCTTACTTTAATGGTAGTAACAGTTCTTTATTACATGTCAATGATGGTTTCATACCTGGTAAAGAGTCGAGAGGAAGATGTTATTCGGCTTCGGACTAGAGGAATTAGCGTACTTAAACTTTTTCAAGTTTATGTAATTGAAATTTCAGTTTTAACCATTTTGGCTGTAGCGGTTGCTCCATTTATTTCGATGGGATTAATCGCGATTGCTGGTAAGTTGCCATATTTTAAGGCAATCACTTTTGGAGATTTAATCCCAGTAGACATGTCCTGGGAGCCTTTTGTAGCCGCAGCTGCTTTAGGCGTTTTATGCCTATTAATATATACAGTAGCAGGACTAATTGCTGCTCGTTCAGGCGTAATTTCTTATCGACTAAGATTATCTCGGCCACTGCTGTCTCCTTTCTTTCAAAAGTACTATATAGATATAGGGTTTTTGATTATTGGTGGAATTGTTTTTTGGGAACTCCAAACAAGAGGGAGTTTTTTATCAGGCGATATGTCAAATAATGCACAGTTAAATGAGGGATTACTATTCGCACCTGTGCTTTTCTTGATAGGCGTTGCCTTGATATTTATGCGCTTATTTCCTTTAGTGGTTCGGTATGTTGCAGGAGAATCTGTGTCGTTAGTGAACCTGATTACAGTGTTTACTTTGATTATGATTGGCCCTGTATATGCCTTCCAGTCATTTATTGGTGAAAACAACTTTAATTGGATTGTGCAACTATTGATCGCTGGAGGATTGTTAGTCACCTATAGATGGATTGAGCCAAAATTACTAACAGGCCTCAACAAATCTGCATTGAGCCTATTTGTTGGTTTAATAATTCAAATCGGACTTATTTGTGTTTATTTTTATCTATCAGCATCGACATCGCATTTGTTGTTTAATACGGTCATTAGCTTACTGATATCTCTAGTTCCATTGCAGATACTATTTATAGTTTTGCGATACTTTTCCAATAGATGGCCTATATGGATATCTATGAGTTTATGGCATATGGCACGCAATCCGTTTCAATATAGTTGGCTTGTTTTATTACTTGTGCTCATAACAGGTATGGCCGTTTTGTCAACGACTGTTGGAGGCACATTGGACAGAAGTCAAGTTGAAAGAGTTTTGCACCAAACAGGTGCAGAGATTAGAGTTACCGGACTTCCCTCAGATAAAAGTAAAGGAATTGATGAGACTAAGAAATTTTATAGAAATATAGATGGAGTTTCTGAATTAGCATTAGCATTCAGAGGTGTTGCAACAATTGGCCTAACAGGCGCGGGTTATCAGTTTGATGTTTTGGGCATACAACCAGGTGAGTTTAATAAAATTGCTTGGTTTAGAGATGATTATGCGGATACTACTCTGAATAATCTAATGACGGATCTACAGAATGAAGCCAATATTGAACAACTAATACTTCCAGTAGATGCTACGGAGATTGGCATTTATGTTAAACCTGCTGAGGTATACCCAAATATATTTGTATGGCTCGTGGTAGAAGATAATCGAGGCATAGTACGTACTGTGAGTTTAGGCAGGACGGCCGAGGCGCAATGGCAGTCACTCAAAGCTACTATCCCTGATAGTTTAATTGGCCCGATAAAATTATTGTCAGTGCAGATATATGAACCCGTTTTAGGCCCTAATGGTTCTATTGGATCGATGCAATTTGATGACATTTTTGTGACAACAGATTCGACTGTCGACTCACGTGACAAAGGCAATAAAATAGTCGTGGAAGATTTTGAAGACAAATTGAGTTGGAGGACTCTAGTCTCCTCACCTCTAGCTACTCACCAGCTGTCCACTACTAATTTAGATGCTAATTCGGGACAACGCAGCGCACAATTTGATTTTGGAAAGGATACTTCTGAAGGAATCAGAGGGTTTTATTTCGCTCCTTCTGGAGGACTGGTTCCAGTCATCATAAATGAGTCATTATCTTTGTCTACGGGAATTGAGGTTTCAGATAATGTTTTAGTGAGTATAAATGGGCAGGTTATCCCTATCACAGTTACAAAAATTATTAATAATTTTCCTACTTTGCGTTCGGATCGTGGGTTTATCGTTTCTGACCTAGACCTGCTACTTAGGACTCTTAAACTGAAAGGGGTTAATGTGTATCACAGCCCCAATGAGTTATTTATCTTGACTGATGATGGATCTAATGAACTTGTGGTGGACATGATTTACGATGAGCTTGGGAGAGCAGCTCCAGTTCGAGTGTATGATAGAGATACAAGCTTAGCCTCTGCTGCGTTAGATCCTTTAGTGGCTGGCGGCTGGAAAGCTATGGTAATTATATCTGTGGCCGTAGTGATTTTTACGGGAGCATTAGGATACTCAGCTCATTTGCTGTCTTTTTCTGAAAGAACCAGCGTTCAGATGGCAACGCTTAGCACTCTAGGCTTATCAAGACTGCAAGTAGTCGGACTTTTGTACTTAGAAAACGCAGTTATTTTTGTTATGGGAATTGGTTTGGGTACATGGGCAGGATTTCAAATGAGTGAACTAATGGTCGATTCAGTAGCAGTCACCGAAACCGGTTTTAAAGTGATGCCAGTATTTCAAGTTATTACAAATTGGCAAATAATGTGGCCTGTTTATGGGATTTTATGTGCCATTTTCTTTGTTGCTGTCGGGTTTATGTATAGAACAGTGATAAAGGTGGATTTGGCAGCAATTTCTAGAAGGTCAATCAATTAAATATGAGCTTAGTTATATAAAAAATTAAATTGTTATCAGATTTTATTACTACATTTAGATTTGTGCTTAAACGAAGCATGTCTCATTCGCGTTTACTATTATCGGTTGTCATAGGAGTTTTGTTAGCTTCAGCAATATTGTCTGGAACTGTAATCTATTTTAACTCGCTTAAAGAGATAGCTCTTGATGAAACACTGGATACCCTTTCTTCTAATGATTTAGATCTGGTTATCAAGACAGTTAGAGGCCCTACTACGATTCAAGAATATAAAACAGTATCAGATGTGATACGTGAGGGAGTTGTAGATAATATTGGTTGGTTTACTAAAAGTTCGATTTCTGGTGCGGCGTCAGCTACATTCTTTCTAACTGAGCCGGGTAAAGAAGACCAAGCAGGAAATGACAACGCCAGAGCGTATTTTTCATTTTCACCTGATTTAAATAAATATGCTGCAATTGTAGATGGCGGACGAATTCCAGATAACGCTGCGATTAAAACAGAACAAAACACCCCACTAGTTATCGAGGCACTCATTTTTGAGGAAGCAGCATGGGAATCTAATATCAAAATAGGAGACACCTTATCGGTTGTCCCTTTTTGGAGTGACAAGATAGATAAAGCACATGTAATTGTTACTGGCGTGCTTAGAAAGCTTGACCCGACAGACAATTTTTGGCATCTAGACGAATTAGTTTTCGGTGCTAATACTGGTCCATCATTTAGGACAGTACCATTTTTTGTATCCGAACAAGCGTATTTTGACATACTGGGCAGATCGTTTGCCGATATGGATACTACTTATGGTTGGATGTTCGCAGTGGACAAGGAACAGATCAGTGCTGACAGGGCAAAAGACGGCGTCGCAAGCATCCAATTGATGGGATACACTTTATCAAGTCAACTATATAGTTATCGTCAATTCACATCATTGGAACAAACACTGAGTGATTATGACAAACGTCTGTTTTTTTCAAAACTCCCTATGTTTATGTTATTAGTTTTAGTTGCTGTTGTGGTTTTATATTACGTAGTTACTTTATCCGGGCTTTTGATAGAGCGCCAACGAGGCGAAATTGCATTACTGAGAAGTCGTGGGGCTGGATCTTGGCATCTTATAGCAATCTTTGCGATAGAAGGCTTGACGATTTCCGGATTATCGATTGTTTTAGGACCATTGTTGGCTGCTGGAGCAATAAAACTTGCTGGGTCAACTCCCATATTTGCCGAGTTGCTTGGAGGCACCGGCTTAGAAGTTAAATTATCTGGAACTGCTTATGCCTTGGCTGCTGTAGGCGGTATATTTTCATTTTGCGCTTTAATGATTCCAGCGATTCAAGCTTCTAGGATGTCGGTTACTGGATATCGTAGAGATAGTGCTCGCCCTACTGGCCTGCCTTTGTTCCAGAAGTACTATCTAGATGTGCTTTTATTAATTGTATTTGTAGTTCTATTTAGACAATTGTCTGAACAAGGCTCGTTTGTTGCTACACAAACACTTGGCCAGACAACAGCAAATTACTTGTTGTTAGCGGTCCCTGCGGTTACGTTATTAGGGTTTGCGTTGGTTCTATTACGTTTATTCCCTTTAGCGTTAAATCTAGCCAGCCGGCTATTATCCCGGTGGTTGCCTGTCGGGCCAACTTTAGCTTTGTGGCAAATGGCTCGTAACCCTGCTTACTATGCCAGGCTGTCATTGCTATTAATTCTTACAGCGGGATTAGGGATTTTTGCAGCTAGTTTCGGCGGTACTCTAGATCGAAGTTTTCGTGAAAGAGTTTTATATTTCGCTGGAAGCGAAATAAGGATAGAAGGAATAACTACAGATTCAAGTGGACTTACTAAACCAATACAATTGAGTTATGAAAACATTGAAGGCATCAGTGCAGCCTCAGCTGTATATAGAGGACGGGCATACGACTATACTGATCTGACGTCAAATAGAATTGAACTTTTAGCTATTAATAATGATACGTTTCAAGATGTAGGATGGTTTAGAGAGGACTTTTTTGAAACGAATCAATCTGACTTATTAATGTCATTAAAGTCTAATCAGACCAATCAAGGTATTTCCATACCCGAAGAAGCTCGCACCTTAGCTATCTTAGCTCA
The DNA here is from genome assembly GCA_002311285.1 of Dehalococcoidia bacterium UBA1152. Lineage (GTDB taxonomy): Bacteria > Chloroflexota > Dehalococcoidia > Lucifugimonadales > UBA2962 > UBA2962. Next base: position 123,388 of record DBZU01000074.1, read on the forward strand.
AGCAGACCGCCCACACCCTACTGTTCGTTTGGCTGCACGTGTGGTTGATGCTAATGGTCGGTATTTCACATATGAAATGGGAAACCTTGAAACATTCAATTTACAACTTTATGAGGTTTCTTTGACTAGGACTACTCGATCTACATCCAGATTTACTAGAGGACAGCAATTAGAGCCGACCGCTCCTTTAAAATTAATTTCCATTGCCATAGAAGAAACCGACACTTTGGGGAACACTTTTCCAGGTGCAATAACGATAGACCAGATAAGTTATCGGACTTCAGATGGCAGAAGAATTGTAATTAATGAATTAGATGATATAAATATGTGGAACCCTTTGCGTATGACTCCAGATTCAATTGGGGACTTCACTAATGAATCTCATTTAGATTTAGGTGGTACGGATAATCACGCGATTAAATTTAATTGGTCATCTGGACCTTCGTTAGTTCCAAGAGGTATTTATTATGGCAGTGAAATGTCATTTATCCCTGTACTTGGTAGTAATGAGTTTTTATCTTCATCAGGTCACGAAGTGGGTGACATATTTTATATTTATGTGGCGAGTAAGAGAGTTCCAGTTAAATTAATGGACACGTTCTCTTATTTCCCCACTTTAGACACCAACACTAAAACCCACTTGGTAGCCGATATTGAAACCTTAATCGCTTTTGCCAATTTGGATACTTCTCAAAGAGAGATAAAGCCAAATGAAATGTGGCTTAGTCTGGATGTAGATAGCCAGGATAGAGAAGAGCTGATCCGAACCCTTAAAACAGAACCTTTTGGCGCAACTACTGTTCTTGATAGAGATGCATTATTAAAAGAAAGTAGCGTGGACCCACTAACAAAAGCTGGTTGGAGAGCTCTATTATTCATTGCATTTGGGGCTGTATTTATTTTAAGTTGCGTAGGGTTTGTGGTTCATGCGCATGTGTCATTTAGTGGCCGTAAGGTGCAATTCGCTTTACTTCGTACTGTTGGATTAACGCAAACGCAGATAGCAACTGTGGTTCTTTTAGAGCAAGCGCTTGTCATTGGAACAGGGATGGTGTTGGGTTCCTGGATGGGAAGAAATTTAGGAGCTATAATAATGCCGTTTTTAGCCAATGATGATGTCGGCACGCAGGTTTTACCTCCGTTTGTTACTGAGATAAGCTGGGTTGCATTAATTGGAACGTATGCTGCTATGATAGCAGTATTTACTGTTATAGCCTTTTCGATGATTTGGTTTGTCCGTCGCATATCTGTGGTAACAACGTTAAGGATAGGAGAAAATTAGTTCTGTGGAACATACAAAAACTCTAGCACATATATCATGTGAAGATGTATTCAAAATATATAAAGTCGCTGATCTTGAAGTAGTCGCATTACGGGGATTGGACCTTGAAGTTGAACGTGGAGAAATAGTAGCAATTGTTGGCGCAAGCGGTTCCGGAAAATCTACATTATTAAATATCTTGGCTGGTTATGATCTTCCATCTGCAGGAAAAGTATCTGTATTAGGAAGGGACCTTCTTAGTATGAATTCAGCTGAAGTAGAGAAATATAGACGTACTGAAGTTGGTTTTATCTGGCAGCAAACTGGGCGCAATATGTTTCCATATTTAACTGCTATAGAGAATGTTGAATTACCAATGATGTTAATTGGTGAAGTTTCTGCCAAACGACGTCAAAGAGCAGAAGAATTACTTGAATTAGTAGGTTTATCAGATCGAATGAGTCATGCACAAGACAAACTTTCCGGTGGTGAACAACAACGTGTGGCAATTGCTATATCGCTTGCTAATAACCCGCCATTGCTTTTGGCGGATGAACCCACGGGTGAACTTGATGATGCTACCGCAAACGAAGTGATGCAAGTTTTTGAGTCAGTAAATAAAGAATTAAGGACTACGATATTGATTGTGAGCCATGATCAAGATATTGCATACAAAGTAGACAGAGTGGTATTGATAAGGGATGGAAAGCTTTCTACAGAAATAATACGCTATAAATCAGATAAACAAGAATCTCAAACAGAAACGGCTGGCGATAGTACTGAATTGGAAGAATTTGTGTTAGTTGATGGGAGTGGAAGAGTACAAGTTCCTAAACCATTACTGGATCACCTTAAAATTGGAAGAAGGGCAAAAATAAGAATTGATAATAATGGAGTTATTCTAGAACCCGGAGATGCAGATAAATGAATTCTGAGAGACCTATTATTGAGATTGAAAAGGCTGCAAGATCTTTCCAGATGGCCGGAAAGAGCGTTTCTGTTCTTAAATCAATTGATTTGAATGTTAAACATGGCGAATTTGTTGCCTTGATCGGCAGGTCAGGCTCGGGCAAAACTACGTTACTGAATCTCATTTCAGGCCTGGATGCGCCTAGTGAAGGGAAAATTTTGTTTGAGAGCCAAAATCTGGCTGACATGAATGAAGGGCGTCTTACCGAACTTCGCAGGAGTAAACTGGGATTCGTTTTTCAGAGTTTTGGACTACTGCCATTGTTATCAGCTTTTGAAAATGTTGAATTACCGTTACGAATATCTGGGGTCCGGGCTGGGGAAAGGGAAAGGTTAACTCGTAGGGCTTTGGATATTGTTGGTCTTGAAGGGCGATCAAAGCACAGGCCTTATGAACTTTCAGGCGGAGAGCAGCAGAGAGTAGCAATTGCTCGGGCAATAGTTCACGATCCAGTGTTAATTTTGGCTGACGAACCCACGGGCGAATTAGATTCAGTTAATGCTCGGGCAATTTTTGGGATATTTAAAGAAATGGTCCAAGATAAAACTATGTCAGTTGTAGCTGCAACACATGATTCAAATTTACTAGAAATGGCTGACCGAGTATTAAAATTGTCGGAAGGGCAACTAGAAGAAGATGCTAGTTATGGGCAACGTTTTCGGGAATAATTAGTAACAATATTAATTTAGGTTCAGCTCTGATTTGGTACAAGTTAAATAGAGGAGAGTTTTATGTCTAAATATGTCGCGTATTTGAATGGTGAATGGATCGACTCTGATGAGATACGGATAGATCATAGAGATAGAGGTTTTCGTACTGGAGATTGTGTGTTTGATACAGCACGAACCTTCGATGGAGTGATTTTTAACGCTCGACGGCATGCTGAACGCTTAATGCGATCGTTAAAGTATGCACGATTAGATTCGGGTCTCACTACAGACGAATGGGAAGCATTGTTTCACGAATCAGTTGAACGTAACAAAGATAATCTAAAAGAGGCTGGGGATTTCTATGTATATCCTTTTGTGACTAGAGGTCTGGGATGGCCTGCGCCCGCATCGGGACCTCCAACGGTTGCGTGCATAGCTTACCCGCTTTACTTCGGACGTTGGTCTGAATGGTTTGATGAAGGCGTAAAAGGTGCAATTCCTAAAACTCGTGGTCTTTCAAGTGACCAAGTAGATCCAAAAATAAAACATCAGAGCCGAATGAACATGAATCTAGCTGAGATGGAGGCATGGGATATTGATGAAGGAGCCTATCCAGTAATGCTTGACATGGCAGGGAATGTAACTGAAGGGACCATAAATTCTGTATTTCTGGTTTCAGATGGTGTTCTGAAGTGTCCGACAGATAGTGCTATCTTGCAGAGCCTATCGCGGTGGACTGTTCAGGATCTAGCTTCGCAATTAGGAATAGAGGTAGTACAGGAAGACTTACAGCCTTATGATTTGTACACTGCTGATGAAGCTTTTCTTGCATTTACAGGACCTTGTGTATTGCCTATGACAACTGTTGATAAACGATCAATAGGTGATGGCAAGCCAGGACCCATCACTACCCAACTTTTGGCTGCATGGTCTGAAAGAGTTGGCATCGACATTGTCGGCCAAGCGAAGCGTTACGGAGAAATGGGAAACCCAGGACATCCTGACGCTCCACAATCAGATAGACATTAATGGAGGATAAATGTCCAACACTCTTTTAAAGGGTGGTATTGTGTACGATGCTGCCCAAAACATAAAAAAACAAAGACTGGATGTTGCAGTTCAAGATACTAAAATCACTGAATTAGCGGTTGATATCGACCCATTAAACTTTGACGAAGTTATTGATGTTACAAGTAAAATTGTGTCTCCAGGATTAATAGATTTACATTGTCACGTTTATCATGGATTTAATTCAACTGGCGTACATCCAGATGTAGCCGGCGTTGGGTCTGGAGTGACTACTGTAGTTGATGGTGGAAGCGCCGGGCACTCTAATTTTGGTGGATTCCCAACTTATGTTGTACCTGATTCAAAGACTCGAGTGCTTTGTATGGTACATATCTCCAGTAACGGATTGTCAGTTATGCCTGAATTAAGAAGCTTAGATGATATAGATGTTCAAGAAACAACAAGAGTTGTGCGAGAAAATCGTCCCTTAACCCAAGGAGTTAAGATTAGAGCTATTGGCCCAACAACTGAAACCGAAGGCATCAATATAGTTAAACTAGCGAAACAAGCTTCGATTGATTCTGGAACACGATTGATGGTTCATATAGGAGAGTTGTATCACGATGGCAAGACATTGACACACGAATTGTTGCCTTTGTTAGATATAGGTGACATAGTAACGCACATTTTTACACCTAATAGGGGCGGAATAATTGATAGTAATAATAAAGTGATTCCCGAGTTTATTGACGCTCAAAAAAGAGGAGTAACGTTAGACACTGCTTTTGGCAGATATAATTTTAGTTTTGATGTTGCTCGAACAGCGCTAGATCAAGGTGTAGTGCCAAACACCATTAGCACCGATTTGACACTTCCAGGAAGAGAGACTTCTGTATACAGTATGCCTGAGATGCTGACCAGGTTTTTAGCATTAGGGTTTTCTATAGGGGACGTTTTAAAAATGACGACATCAAATTCTGCCAAAGCGTTAGATATGGCTGACACTATTGGGACATTAAAGCCTGGAAATGAAGCAGATATAAGTGTGTTAGAGATAGTAGACGGTGATTGGCATGTAAGTGACGTAAAGGGGGTATTTCTTCGTACTAACAAGGCTATTAGGCCATATATTACACTTAAGTCTGGAGATATAATAACTCCAGACTTAGGTCCCCATCCATGGGGATTTTTGCCTAACCAAAGTTTATAAATTGCATTATGAATCAAGAAATACAATTAGAAAAAGCTGACGGAATTGCCACAATAACAATTAATAGACCCGAAAGGCGTAATGCTATTAATTATGAAGGATGGCTTGAACTTGAACGTCTAGCTAAACAAGTGGATGTCGATAAGAGCGTTAAGGTAGTTATCTTTCGTGGAGCTGGTGACAAGTCATTTTCAGCAGGAGCTGACATAACTGATTTTGATATTTACCGCAGTGATTCTAAAAAAGCAGTTGCTTACGCAGCCACACTTGAACGTGCAATGAAGACGATAGAGTTGATATCAAAACCAACTATAAGTGCAATTAAAGGTTTTTGTCTTGGAGGAGGATGTGAGTTGTCTACGTGTACCGATATGAGATTTGCTGCTGACAATTCAACGTTTGGTATACCGGCGGCTCAATTGGGTATCTTAGTCGGGTATTTTGAGATGAGTCGTTTAATTAGATTAGTGGGGCCGGGAAACGCGTCTTACATCTTACTGAGCGGAAAGCGTATTAGATCTGAAGAAGCACTTCAAATGGGGTTAATTAACGGTGTTTATCCTGTTGAACAACTTGATGCTTTCGTTCAAGAACTGGCTAGTTTTATGGCGCCATTAGCTCCATTGTCTCAAAGCAGACATAAAATAATGATGCAGTCGGTACTGTCTAATCCTGACCTTGCAAATCTCTCAGAGTCAGACCATAAGTTACCTTTTAGTAATTTTGACTCGTCAGATTATATTGAAGGCAGGCAAGCTTTTCTGGAAAAAAGGAAACCTCGATTTAGAGGATCATAGTTAGTTGATCTATTTTGCAGAATTTTGTTCAAAAGATTGGTCGTTAAATGTTTGGTAAACATGCATTAGATGGAGTTCGTGTTTTAGACTGCACTCAAATTCTTGCCGGGCCGTTTTGCACGATGCTTTTGGGTGATATGGGTGCAGACATTATTAAGATCGAAAAACCAAAAGGAGGAGATGACCTTCGTAGAATGGGTCCTCCATTTTTGGATGATACGGCAGCTGCGTTTCTTATGGTTAATCGTAATAAGAGAAGCATTACACTTGACTTAAAAAATGAAGCGGGAATTCAGATTTTCAAAGGTTTAGCTAAACAATCCGATATATTAGTTGAGAATCTACGCCCAGGTGCTATGGAAAAGCTTGGACTGTCATATAAAGAAATACAATCAATTAAATCTGACATAGTTTATTGTTCTATTTCTGGTTTTGGGGCAACGGGACCATATGCCAAACGATCTGGATTTGATTTAGTAGCCCAAGGAATGAGCGGACACATGAGCTTTACCGGGCATCCCGGTAGCGACCCAGTGAAATTAAGTGTTCCAATTGGTGATTTAAATGCAGGAATATTTGCGGCTTATGGTATTTTGTGTGCTTACATAAACAAACTTAGAACTGGTGAAGGTCAATATTTGGACACCTCGCTGTTAGAAGGTGGAATTGCTTATACAATGTGGGAATCAGCCAGCTTATTTTATGAAGGAATTGTTCCTACTCCTGTCGGTTCTCGTCATCGTATGGCTGCTCCTTATCAAGCTTATCGCACTTCAAACGGCTACATTAATATTGGCGTGGCCAATCAAGGAACTTGGATTCGTTTATGTGAGGCAATTAATAGGGTCGACATGAGAGATGATTCAAGGTTTGTTACAAATGCCAAAAGGGTAGAGAATTTATCAATATTGAAGGCGGAGATCGAAAAAACTCTACAGCAAAATGATACTGAATATTGGTGGAATCAGTTTATACAATTCAATGTCCCTTCAGGTCCGATTTATGATATGAAACAAGTCTATGATGATAAGCAGGTACAGGCCCGAGAGATGGAATTAGATATTAGTCATCCTAGGCTTGGCAACATAAAGAACGTCGGATTTGCAGCGAAATTGCTAGGGACTCCTGCGTCTGTGAGAATGCCACCTCCAGATTTAGGACAGCATAATAAAGAAGTACTTTTATCTGCGGGTTTTACAGAGCATGATATCAACCGGTTTGAAAAAAGCGGTGGGCTTGGCTAAATTTTAGCCTTTGATTCTTTGCAAAACGTTTCGAACTGAATCAACTAAAGTATCTATCTCTGCCTCGCGAGTAAGACTGCATACTGCTCCTTGAGCTTTAGCGAACATAAGTATTCCTTCATTCATTAAGCCCGTATATAAAGCTTTTTTAAGCTCTTGATCGCCTCTTAGCATGGACCTGTAGTCAGTAATATCTTCATCACTGAAGTGAATGCCGAAAAGGGATCCCATACCTGTAGCTTGACCCGGAATTTCGAGTTCACCGAAAACAGCATTTATTTTATTTCTAATTTGGTCTCCTAATGAGTTCATGCGACTATAAACATCGGGAGTTAACTGCTTTAATGTCTCTATTCCGGCGATCATCGTCGTCGGATTAGCATTAAAGGTCCCGGCATGTGATATCACCGGGCCTTTTTCATTGTCATACAAGGACATTAATTCCTCTTTGCCTCCCCAGGCTCCTATAGGTAAACCTCCACCAATAATTTTTCCAAAAGTTGTAACGTCTGGAGTCACTCCATATATTTCCTGTGCTCCTCCATTTGACAAACGAAAGGTTTGCACTTCATCAAAAATCAGTACAATCCCGAGTTTCTTTGTAATGTCGCGTATTCCTTGTAGAAATTCAGGCGTTGCTGGGACATAACCGAAGTTAGAACCAACGGGTTCCATTATTACGGCTGCCAAATCATCAGCATTATTTGTAATAATTTCCGTGCATGTATCCAGGTCATTGTAAGGCAAAACAATTACGTCATTTACAACACTTTTTGGTTGTCCAGGCCATTCGGGAACAGCACTAGTTTTGTGTGGGTCCAGTTTACTCATTGGAGTGTATACACTTACTGAAACATATTCATGGTTACCATGGTATCCGCCTTCAAACTTGGCAAATTTTTGTTTCGATGTAAAAGCTCTGGCCATGCGTATTGCATTAAGAGTTCCTTCTGTACCTGAATTTGTAAATCTAACTTTGTCTACAGAAGGAACTCGCTCAACTATAGTTTTAGCGAGTTCAATTTGCGACTCAGTTGGAGCTGAATAACTTAAGCCAATATCTGCTTGATTTTTTACGGCTTCTGTTACAGATGGATTAGCATGACCCACAATGTAAGTGGTGGCATTAAGCATAAAATCAAGATAACTATTTCCATCTACATCGTAAACATGGTGCCCTGATGCTTTGTCAACAAAGAAAGGATATGGGTCAAAGTATGCCGTGGCTCTAGAACTGCCTCCCGGTAGATATTTAGAAGCTTCTGCCTGCATCTCTTTAGATTTTGGATGATTCGCAGTAAATGTTCTAATCTCGTTATCCATTTGTTTTGACATCTTTTTCCTCGTCAGTTTTAAGTTGTTTTTTTAATAGATAATTATACGGTCTTTATACAGACCTATAATATATCTCGTTATTGTGCAGTTAATCCACCATCAACTATTAATTCAGCTCCAGTCATGTATGAAGATTCATCAGAAGCAAGAAATAAGGCAGCATTACATACATCTGCAGGACTTGCAAATCTTCCTAAAGGTATTTCAAGGCTCCGTAAGTTTTTTACTTTTGTGTCTGGGTATACATGATTTAACATGTCTGAATCTACTGGACCTGGATGAATTGAATTCGCCCTAACGTTACTTTTTGCATATTGCAGTGCGGTTGATTTAGTGAACACTCTAACCGCAGCCTTAGATGGATTATAAGCAGTTGAAATTCTACTCCCTATTATCCCTGATGTAGACGATATGTTTACTATCGAGCCTCCCCCAGCTGAGATCATTCTAGGAAGCACGGTCTTGGTACCAAGGAAAACACCTTTTGCATTAACATTCATTATTGCATCCCATTGATCTTCACTGGTCTCAGTAATCTTTCCTGAACCGTATAAACCAGCATTTTGCACTAATACAGTCGGTGTCCCAAAAATTTGTTCAGTTTGCTTGACAGTTTGTATCCAGCTTGATTCTTTAGTGACATCGAGATTAACAAACCTAGCTTTTCCTCCATTGTTTGCGACGTCTTCCTCAATTAGCTTTCCCTTGACCGAATCGATATCGGCTATGACCACCAACGCTCCTTCGTTCGCAAATTTACTCACTTGAACAGATCCTAAATTGCCAGCGCCGCCAGTTATAATAGCTACTTTATTAGAAAGTCTCATTGTCAAGCCGAATTTACTGCAGGCTTTTCATTATTTGCGGCCGTTTTTAATAAACACTTCTGAGTTATGATCAGTTGACGGGTTCATAGAGCCGGATCTAAATCCTTCTAGATCTACGGTCACGTATTTATAGCCTAACGATTTTAAGCCAATTGTGATTTTCTCTTTGATTTTTGGGGATAATAATTTATCTAAGTCAGCAAGCGGCACCTCTATTCTGGCTATAGAATTGTGATCACGCACTCTAAGTTGATTAAAACCAATATCCTTCAATAATTCTTCAGCCGCTCCAATCCGCTTTAATATACCGGTCGAAATCGATGTTCCGTAAGGAACTCTGGAAGCAAGGCATGCCTGTGCCGGTTTATCCCATGTGGGCAGTTTCATTCTCTTAGACAGGGCCCGTATTTCTGTTTTAGTTAGTCCAACTTCTGCTAAAGGGCTGATTATTCCATGCTCGGTTGCTGCTTTTAAACCTGGCCTGTAATCGTCGAGATCGTCCAGGTTGGTTCCATTAGCCACAGTTTTATAATTTAAATTTGTAGCTAATTCCAGAAGTCTTTGGTAAAGAGTGTCTTTACAAAAATAACATCTGTTTGGTTTATTGGCTTTATATTCAGGCCTTTCAATTTCATCTGTTTCTATAACCTGACAAAGGAATCCAGATCTATCAGCCACAGAAATAGCTTCTTTAAGCTCTCTATCGGTGATACTTGGTGATTTAGCTATTACAGCTAACGATTTATTTCCTAACACTTGGTGCGCTACGGACGCCAACAGAGCACTATCAACGCCGCCTGAGTATGCAACAATCAAAGAATCACTTAAAGCCACCCTCTTTTTCAGAGCAACCAATTTATTGTCTAAATCTATGGATTCAACTACATGCATTAATAAATATTAATATCCTTCATTTTAAAGTTTTACCTTATTCTTCTGATACAAAGTGCTTAATAACATTATTAGTTATTTTTGACACATCATTATTATAATCATTATGTGATAAAGATCCGCACCAAGATATTGATCCTGTCGAAAAAACCGCTCCATTGTTAGGGCCTTCGAAATAAACCATGTCACCTCTAACGAGTGGATTTACTGTACCACCTTGTAAGCCATCATTTAGTAACACTTCTTCGATTACATGTTGGTATACATCTGAAAATCCATCAGTAGTGGCCAATACTAGAGCATGAGGAGGAGTCCCAAGTTCAACGTCAGCCCTGTCGATTTCAAAACCGCCAGCGCCGCCTTGCACTAATCCATAATCTCCAAATTCGTCCCCTTCATCAACCCCATCCATTATAAAAGAAACCCTAGGGTCTTTGCTTTCATCTGACTTACGATACGGGTTTGAAACATCGAAACCTTGTGAGGTAAACCCGACGCCTACTAACTGCTGAGGCGGTCGACCTCTAAATCTCCATAGGCCGCCTAGTTCACCAGTGCTTTGATGATAATATTCACCGGGAGCCGCTTCCCATGCCTCTGTGCCTCTATGCCGCCTTACTTCTATAGAATGAGTAGAACCTTCAGCATATGATGTGACCCAATAATATCCATTGCCACCCAAGTACATATGCCTACCTCCATTCACAAGATATTCTTCTAAATAATCCAACATTTCCCCTGTCCAGTATTCCGGATGAGATCCGCTTAACACCACTTGGTATCTGTTTAACAGGTCTGCTCCTTCTAAATGCAAGTCTTCATCCGTAGCAACATCAAACTCATGGCCCATTGTTTCTAGCCAATCAACCAGGTGTAAGTCTGCATTGAATTGGTGTGCAGCCCCTTGCATATTGCTTAATAACGGGAAAACATATTTTGGCCTCATATTAAGAATAGGCCTAAGTCTTGAGGAGTGAGCAACTCCACTACCATCTGTGTGGCGATCATAGAGGCTGCGCAGTTTATTTTTGACCATATATCGGTCTGAGTCATTAGTTGGGTAATCCCAAGTTATTTCTGTATCTCCACCAAACAGTTTTGCATAATCTATACCCGGAGTATTCCAATGAAAATTTGCGTATGCCAGGTAGCTATTAGTAGGCACTAAAAATAAAATTGGTGCTGTAGATGTTTGTTTTGGAGGTCGGACGAAAAATGGCACATAATCTTCGGAGTCTTTTGATTTAAGACGCGCCGCGTAGACTCCGCTACGCAAATTTTCTGGAACTTTAAGCGTAAACCCTATTTGCCAATTAGCATCATCTAGGTGGTCGTCATGAAAATGAATTGCGCTATATAATTCGGGGGCAATTTTGTAATTTTGTTCTTGACCACGCCAAAGATGTCCTGTCATTGCTCTATACGGCCGATTTACTACTTGTCCGTTATGCCCATTACCAGAAATATCGTCTACATACGCATTCGAAAAATTGGTGGTAAATGTCCATGCCGCTACCAAATTTCCATCACCTAGTTCACCAGCTGGGGCCTCGTTTTTTAATCGATATATTTCACCTTTTGTGAGAGCGCAGCTATAAATTTTTGGCGCATCTATTTTCCCGTTGTATTTAGCATCGATCAATAATTCTGATGCTTCATTTTCATTAGAATGAGCGGCCATTATGAAAGGCACGCTGGTTTTAGAAATTTCTATAGGTTCAATCTTTTTAGTTATTGTTGATAGAGAAGGGTCTTTCGGCCAAATGGTGAGGGGAATTTGATAAATAGACACTACTTTATTCTTTGCATCGTAACTAATTGCAGCAAAATACCACACACCGTCTCTCATCGGCACGCCTGACGAAACCTCGATAGATGTTTTTGAATCAGCACATACAAATCCTAAACATCCGTTTTCGTTAATAATCATGCGGTAGCNNGAATTCTTGCCTGACCATTTCCCAAGTATAGTTTGTTGCCTCAGTGTGGTTGTTGTAGGATAGATCCAAGCTTGAAAAGTGAGACTTCCGGAAATATTCAGGTCTTTTGTATCTGGCACAATTATGTAAGATCCGTTTCGTATTTCCTGAACTTCTCCTGGATAATCCGCGTCTATATCAGTTTTTATATACTCTTCTTTAAAACCTGGACCATCTGGACTAATGTCGCCGTGAATCAGGCGTACTATGTCGGCACGATAAGTATCGTTTTGACAGCTGACCATAAACTCTATATTTTCGCCAGGGTGTAAGCTAAGTTTGTTTGCATATCCGACAACTTTCATGATTCAATCCTTATTGTAGGTAAAGTTAATATAATTAACGGGAATGTTAGCATTGAAAATTTTGTTTCTGCAATTTTTGTCGAAAATGCATTTATTGATTAAATATTTACAAAAACCGAATTTCAATAAAAAAATCATGTCAATAGAGTATAAACAATTAACGAAGAATCCATAAAAAAACTCTTAGAAAAATATTCTGCTGGTGATTTAACGTCAGATAAAGTGATATCTGAATTAGCCCACATGCCGTATCGGGACCTTGGATTCATTAAAGCGGATCATCACCGTGAGCTAAGAACAGGTTTTCCAGAAGTTGTTTTTGGACAAGGGAAAACTGCTGACCAAGTTGTCCAAATTTCTCGTGAGATACTCAGATACAGTGAGCGGTTGATGATTACTCGTGTATCGCATGAAATTTATATTGAATTACAAAAACTGGATGTTGGAGCACAATATCATAAGGAAGCTCGAGCGATAACTGTGGATCGCAGGGAATTTTATTCTAAACAGAAAGGTGTTTTAATCGTTAGCGCCGGAACATCTGATTTACATGTAGCTAAAGAAGCACAAGTAACAGCTGAATTAATGGATTGCGAAGTCAAAACGTTGATTGACGTTGGCGTGGCTGGTCTTCACAGGTTACTTGATCAATTAGAAGTTATACGGGAATCTAAGATTATTATTGCAGTTGCAGGGATGGATGGAGTATTACCAGCAATATTAGCTGGTTTAGTTAAAGTGCCAGTTATCGCTGTACCAACCAGCATAGGGTATGGGGCAAGCTTTGAAGGGATCGGGCCTTTGCTAACCATGTTAAATTCATGTGCCCCTGGAGTAGCTGTAGTTAATATTGATAATGGTTTTGGAGCGGGTTATCTTGCTGCTACGATCAATAAATCTATTTAGGATTAATGATATCAATTATGAGAGAACGAGTAGTAGGGAATATAGAGAAGATTGCTTTTCGTGTAATAACTCCTTTCGGAATTTTGCCTGAAAATATGTCATATGGAGGTGTAAGTGCGTGCTGTGTAGATTCTAAAGATAGAGTATATGTTTTGAGGAGGACCGACCCTCCGATTTTAGTTTTTGAATCGGACGGAACCTTTTTAACTTCCTTTGGTGAAGGCCATTTAATAGAAGGTCACGGCATGTCTATATCATCTAAGGATGAAATTTGGGCAACTGACAAAGATGGTCATGTAGCAGTATGTTTCAACACTTCTGGCGAACTGACTATGCAATTAGGTAATTATCAAATTCCTAGATTGAATGATCCTTTTTCTCATCCCTCTGATGTTGCTGTTCATAATAACGGCGATATTTTTGTATCTGATGGTTATGGAAATTCAAGGATCCACCATTTTTCTCCAGATGGAAAACTTATTAAAAGTTGGGGCAATCCAGGCAGCGGCCCAGGGGAATTTACGGTTCCCCACGCGTTAGCTTTCGATAGCAGGGAAAGACTCTTTGTTTGCGATCGTGAAAATTATCGGATTCAGATTTTTGAATCGAATGGGGAGCTTATTGATATTTGGACTGATCACTATAAACCGATGGATATATATATAGATAAACAAGACAGAATATTTATAACCGATCAAGTGCCTAGATTATCGGTATTAAATATTGACGGAAAAGTAATTGCGAGAGGACTTCATCGTGGGCATGGAATTTGGGGTGACTCAAAGGGCAATATTTATTCTTGTTGGCCTCAACCAAATTCAAACCCAATCGTAAAGCTAGAACTAGTAAGCTCCAATTGTTGATTTTAAATACGAGGACATTCAATGAAGATAACTGATATTAAAACGACCCTTTTGTCTTTTCCTATTCCGAAAGAAAAACGCTGGCGTACAGATCTCGGTGTCGCTACCAAAGCAGATAATTGCCTGATTCATGTTGAAACCGATACTGGAATATCCGGCCTTGGGGTAGGGTATGGCAATCCTGAAGTCGTTAAATCTATTGTTGAAACTCAACTGAAACCTTCACTGTTAGGGGAAGACCCTTTATATGTCGAAGGCCTATGGGAGAAAATGTACAGTGGTTCACGGGGGATACCAAGCTTAAACAAAGGAGTCTCACAACCTATTTTCAGTCGCCGTGGAGATACACTTTGTGCAATAGCAGGTGTTGATATTGCTCTCTGGGACATCCTTGGCAAGTCTTTGGAAAAACCTATCTATCATATTCTTGGCGCTTCTAGAAATAAAGTAAGAGCATATGCATCTGGTGGATGGGCCCCAGGAGGTGAAGCAGGCAAAGAAATGGCATCTTATGTCGCGAAAGGGTTTGCCGCTGTAAAAATGAGAGCTGAGGGCATAGACGGGTTTTCATTTTCAAAATTACAAACTAGGGTCGAGTCAGCACGAAACGAGATAGGACCAGATGTCGAATTAATGATTGACGCACATGGATCGTTTGACGTTTCGACAGCCAAGAGAGTGGCAAGAATTTTAGAAAACTTCAATGTAGCATGGTTTGAAGAACCTGTTTCTTATGATGACCATATAGGTCAATCTGAAGTGCGCGCTGCCACAACAGTTCCTATTTCTTCTGGAGAAAGTGAGTCAACTCGTTTTGAGGTTCTCGATCTATTGAAAAATAGAGCAATCGACATTATACAGCCTGATGTTGCTATGTCTGGAGGCATAACAGAGAGTCGAAGAATCGCAGCTATTGCTGCCGTTCATGGTGTTAGATATGCCCCACACGTTTGGGGTAGTGGAGTTACATTTGCTGCCAGTACTCATCTGGCTATGCATGCTCCAAATTGCTTTATATTTGAGGTTTCTCAAAGTAATTCCCCATTAAACTGGGAATTATTTAAAGAACCTTTTGAAATAAAAGATGGGTATGTATATGCTGTTGATAGACCTGGACTTGGATTCACATTGCGGGAAGGCCTAGAAGAGAAATATCCTTTTCAACAAGGGCCAAGTTACATTTATTAAGTCAGGTATTCATAGCATATTAAAGTAACCTGGAACAAAACGTGATGAGAATAATATGGCAACTGAAAAAAAATCAAAAAAGCAAGACGCTACCAAAACAACTAACTGGAGGGCTACAATCCTCAGTGGTGTAGTTATTGTGCTGTCTTTTGCCATAACAAGTATTGTTATTGCATCTATTGTTTCTGTCTGCGGTCAGTAAATCCTAATTATTCTAAATAACCTTAAATCCGTACTTAAATGGTAATATTTGAACATGACAGGAAAAGCAAAGAAAAGACATGACACTGTGGTGCGGATTAGTAATGAAACTAAAGCTGCATTAGACAAGCATCAAAAGGTCTCTGGTAGTAAAAGTGTCAATGATGCTATAGCTAATCTATTAGGAATAGATACTTCAAAACCTAAGGCTAAGAAAATAAGAAGAATCTATAAAGGACACCACGGAGTTACAGCTGCAATTATAGATGCCGCAATACTTCGATGTTGGGAACATGAAGCTGTTAGATGGCAAGAGCAGAAGACTTACTTTAGAGGAAGCCTTGCTGAAGCTAGTTCAATAGATAAATCGAGAGCTGAAATAAACAATGCAGTTAGAGAAGCAATGGAGAGAACATACTCCAATGGAACCACATGGATGAGCTTATATCCTATATGGTACAAAGAGAGTTTAGAAGACTATATTAATGACCGACTTCAATCGCTTAAGGCTAAAGGGTTTATTGATAATTCTACGAAGGGTGTTTGGACTATGGTTTCAAATGTTATTGAGTCAGAAGAGTGGGATTTACTTAGGTTAGTCACTGAACAGATTCTGCCACTATTCTTCGGTAGCCGACTCTTCTACTACAAACAATTAAACATACCTGACCTATTAAGACCTACAGAATAATATGGCAACTGAAAAAAAAATCAAAAAAGCAAGACGCTACAAAAACAGCTAACTGGAGGTCGTTTTGAGTGATCAACAATACTTCTCTTTGGCAGAAGCTAATCAACTAATTCCCTGGTTAAAGGATAAGTTGGAAGAAATTTATTCGTTGGCATTTAATATCACTCCAGATTCAGAATCTAGGATACTCAAGCGGCGATTAACATCTGAAATCCAAACAAACGGTACTAGTAAGTCTGTAGAACATGTATCAGGATTACAAAAAGAAAAGGAAAAAGTCGAAAAACAACTCGAAGGGATACTAGGAGATATTAAGGGGAAAGGGATTATTCTGAGGAATATTGGAAATGGACTTTCTGATTTTCCATCTGTCAAAGAAGGAGAAGATATATTCTATTGCTGGACTGCGGATGAGACACAAATTCAATATTGGCATTATCGTTATGAGGGTTACAACGGAAGAAAGCCTATTTGAAAGGTAAGCCACTTTAAGGCTGATTTCATTGCTTTTTTTGTAATAATAGGGTGTCTGTATTAAGCTAATCCCTGTTTGACACATAACTCAAAGCACCACGCCGTTACATTTATTAAGNNCAGTGTTTTCCTGTTTGAAACCTAGTAAAAACCCCTATGTAAGCCCACATGTAAGCCCATTTATATTTATTTTGCTTCATTTCCGAGCTGTGGATACTCAACTTCATAACCTGGTCGTCCTGCTGTCATACCTGCTGTCATATAAGCGTGGATTGGTAAGACGTTATCCGGTTGGTCTGACTTGTTGGAATCCTCTTTTGCCACAGGCTTTCTACTATGAGAGATAGTCCGCATATAATATTTTTCCGTAGTAACCATAGAGACATGCCCCATATATTCTTTAATCGTCGGCAGGGGTACTTTATTAATCTTCGCTTGGTATGTCACAAAATAACTCCGCAATTGGCTAGGAGTTGTTAATGTTTTTAAACCTAATTCCTTGGCAATCGGTTTGCGCGATACAGTGAAAGTAACTGGCACACTTTTGGTAAGCGATACCACCGCGAATATTATCGATGGCTTGACTACCGCGTACTTTTATCGATTGATGCTGACTGAATGTCATGTTTTGGAAATAGATAAGATATCAGATACATTTCCAACACCGATAATCACGGGAGGTAATGGGGAAGCATTTGATATAGATGATTTTCTTGACTGAATCCCAATTATTGAAAAATAACTTATACTCTGGCATATG
>DBZU01000034.1:0-1948 GCA_002311285.1 Dehalococcoidia bacterium UBA1152
CTGAAGCGCCTGTTGCAGATGCCGTAGGGCATCACCGAGTGCGGGGGTGCCGGGGGTGTTGCTCTGAGTTTCAGTGTTTAATATTGCCATAAGCTTTCTTTGCGATAACTATTCGCCTGAATAAACAATTCGCATTCCGAACAAACCGAATATTCGGTCTTTGGTCACGTTCAATATCTGCCCATCGATTGACTCCCTCAATCACTAGACTAGGCTCCCCCTGGTCAATGACTTTAATGTATTTGAAAATGGCTGAACAAGTGCAGTCTCAGATATCTGTGCCTGCTCCTGCTTCTGATAAGATCTGATTGAATTATGCCAGTGGAGGGTACTTTAATAGCTCTAAATTCAACACTAATGCCTAAGCCAATACGCGCTGTATTGTTGATTATTTACAAACGTACAGAAACGGTAGTTTGAGGCGCTCATTGTACATAATGCTTACAGTATTCGCCATTCACTATATGAACGTACCACTTGCCGCCCAGTTAATAAAGATCATGTTAGAATTAGCAGTGGGTGGTTTGGGCTCTAATTTTTTTTGGATTAAAAGGTTTTTAGAATTTGGAATCATTATTGTGAATATTTACGCTCAACTATACGGAAATGCGATCCGTTCAGAGTCTTATTAAATCACCACCTCGTTACTTGAAGTTTACGATAATTGTTTTGTAAAGAAATATGAGATGAAAATATTAAATAAGAATATTGTATGGTTTGGATTATTTATCTTTATTCTATTTCTAAGTATTGATTTCCTCAGTCCTGTCGAGAAAAAATTAACTCGTAATAATATAGGTTTCTTTTCACCAAATTATCTCGATGCCTTTATTTTCCATGTGAATTTTTCAATGATGAACATTTACTACCTTCATAATCAAGATAAAGGGGAGTTACAAATCGATTTGGATTCTCTTAAAAATAATCTTGATTATGTTAATAATATTGATCATCGCGTTCATCTGGATTTAGGGCCAGTAATTACAAGCATTAAAAAACTTGAGACCATAAATACTTATTATGAAAATAGCCAGGGTGAAATACTTACAAAAATATTCAAACCTCAATCTTATAATAAAATTAAGGAAATAATTTCTGATAAAGAGATTGAACACCGCCTATTTGGCTTAGCTAATATCCTCAAAACATATCGAAATAATATAGGAATTATTTTTATAGCCGATGAACCTTACCTTAATGGAATATCGAAAGATGAACTAAACCGTGCAGTGCTAACCTTAAAAAGGATATTTAAAAAGAATGATCTTGATGGATTGGAGTATGGAGTGATTTTCGCCTCTGGACTCTTTGATTCTCAGTTTGCCAAGCATATCAATAGCCGAATGAATAAATATGTTGAAGGTATTGATGAATATTATCAATCCCATCAGTGTAAATTACAGGATGATGGATCTAAGTCTGAAGAGTTTAATAAATGGCTTAATACAATAACAAAATACAGGCTCACTACTTACGATAGTGCAAATAATATATACATGGGAGGAGGCATACCAACTGAACTAGATGTTGTTGCATTTGACTTCTATTTATCAACACTTCTATTTGATCAAATACATGAGGATACATTAGATTACTTTTCTACCTCACTGAAGCTTAAATCCTGCCGTACATTTTCCAGTAAAACTATTTCCAGTATACGACATGAACTTTCTTTTATTCAGGATGGCTTATTCACAACAGAGCCAAATGCCTATAAAAACGATAAGGCGTTACTGGATGCAATCTTTGATTGTCGAATGACTGGAGGTATGACACTTCTTGGAAAGGCATTACACGCTTTACCTAAACAACCTAAACTAATGTTAATTGGTGAATCAAGCGCTAATGGAGTTCTAGAATTCGATAAGAACGGGAGAATTGAACCTGATCAACCTGAGTTATTAGTTGAGCAACGTATTCTTGACGAGGTTAAGCGTAGCTATCATTA
>DBZU01000034.1:2062-5310 GCA_002311285.1 Dehalococcoidia bacterium UBA1152
GTCCACCAGTTCAATCCAAGGCGCAGTCATTTAATGACCTACCAATAAGCGAACAATGGTTAAACCCATTCGCTTTTAAAGAGATTTCTGTAAATAAACAGGAATTACTTGCTTGGGTTGATAGAGACTATGTAATCCCAATATTAAATAAGGCTAAGAGGACTAAATTTAAAAAAATGGAACTAACTGTCTTATCATCCGCACCTAATATTGTATATGCATCCATTGAAAATCGATATTTACATCTTCGTTATATTCCACCAGGAATAGAAAAGGTTTTTATTAATATCAACCTTAAAGTTGGGTTGCATGAAGAAAATTATCAAATGATAATTAACATTATGGAATAGTGTAGATCCTGACATTACCTCCGTCACTATCTAATTTCTTTCCCCATTAAAAAATCAGATACAGCGCTAGAAAACTAACCGGATTAGTTTTAATTTATATGTAATATGAAACGCTGGTTTATATAAAAAAACTAAGCTTCAGATAACCTTAACATCAAGCAGCAGAGGTTAAAGTTAAAAACCTTAATATCAATTTCTTTAAATGGCTGATTTTAGCTTAATCTGGCCTTAAGATTAATCAGGGAGATTATTGATCTTATTAGATGAACTTGGCGTTATTTGATTTTTAGTATAGCAAGTGGTGTAATAAGAATAAAAATATATGTATAACCATTGGATTTGTATTGGTTAACTGACCTACTGGTTACGGGTACATATACTGTTTCTTCCATCATTCTCTTGATTGTTTCGAGGGCCTTGGTTGTCAACTGATCCGGATCGCTTTTGAGTGCGGTATCAGCCACGGCCCGTTCACAGATGTATCGGTAAGGTTCAATCAGGTCATAAACCAGTGAAGGATAATCGGTTGGTCGATGCAGGAATCCATGTTGTGGTGACAATCGGTGTACGAGTATCCAACGCAAAGCGACACCATATAAGAAGAAAGAACAGGCATTCAGTGCCAAACTGACAGGGTTGTCTTCCCCGTAATTATCATCAAAATCTTTGGCTTTAACTCTGTACCAATCTGAGACTTTCTCATAATCCAAGGTCACAGCGAGCCAATGCATATACTCTTTGAGCCGCTCATGTTTTTGCCAAGTACCGACTGGAACTCTTGGCATTAGCCACCACTCAATTATTAGCCCCGGATATTCTTTTTCCAGATAAGCTAATAAATCGTTGTTCCATTCGTCTTTGAGCCATTTCATGAAAGTGCCAAGACCCGAACCTTCGCGGTCTTTTTTTATCCAGTCACTTAGTGTTTTAAATCCGGCTTTATGCGCGAGTGCGCGCATGTGTACCACCGATCCTTTTTCAAGCCTTTCGAAGGCGAGCTGGTCGATATCAACAACTAAATCGTCTGTTCCCTGCGCTTTACTCCAGTTTGATATTGTCCCGCCACCAACACCTAACGCTTTCCCTGCTAGTGTTAATGACGCATAAGCAACCCCGTTAATGGTTACCCCTCTCTTGTGTGACCCGCGCTTGTTTTGAATCAGGGACTTCACGCTCCTATCAAGCTCACCTTGGCTAGAACAACTATCTATAATCTTAAGAAGACCAGTCTTACTGACTTCCAATTCTGTTGCGGCAAGGTTGACGCTCTTGTATTTCTTGCTATCAATAACCACCGGTTTTGCCTTAGGCTTTTTACCGTATGATTTTTGCAGATTAGGAATTTCCCCATCAATTTGTTCACCGGCTTTTAGTAGCCGATACAAAGAAGATTTTGAAACTTTCAGTGCTTCGGCAGCTTTCGCAACGCTGGCATATTTCACCCCCAGAATGGTCACTGAATTCTTCATTTTTCGACGATAACATGTCTCCAGCATGATCTACTAGAATCGAGCTTTGTCGTGTTTCCGAAAGTAAGTGTCCGATAGAAACGCCTTAGGGGGAGTCAGACAAAATCGAAGTCAGCGCGGCGGATACCCCCTGCCCCCGGGGAGCGGGGTATCCCTTAAGAACGCTGCACATAGCGAAAAATCTAGCTGACGGTTTGATGGCCGCTAATGGCCATCACTTGAGGAATGTTTTTACCTTCCTCAAACATCCGTGAAATGGCTTCGTGGCGCAGGTCATGAAACGTGAGACCAGTAATTCCTAATCGCTTCTTGAGCCGATACCAGGCATGTATCGGTTCCAGTAGAGCAATCAAAAGGTCATCCAGTGTCATGTGTTGTTGTCCTTCGGCTGGAGTTCGATACCCGAGACCACCAACATCTTGCGGATGGTGTTGTCGTGCCCTGCGTGGTTGAGATTGCAAGAATTTATGTTTTGTTATTTGCCGCTGGCAGCCCGAAGCTAACGCGGCATAAACCATTGGTTCATCAGGTATAATAACCCTGGTTCTACCGGGGTAGGGGCCGAATATGAACGGCCCATCGGAAGAAAATCGAGCTGGTAGAGGTGAGAATTACATAATGGATTCCTGGAGTCAGGAAAAATATATAAAAGCATGGAATTTCTCTTCCAAGGTCCATAACGGACAATTGGTCCCAGGAACCGATATTCCATACATAAACCACATAGGGCTCGTAGCGATGGAGGCCATGGCAGCTATTGCCCATGGGAAAGATATTAGCAACCCAGACCTTCTGATTCAGTGTGCCTTACTGCACGACACGATAGAAGACACCAGCAGCACATACGAAGAAATACGCGGAGAATTTGGAGTGGAAGTGGCGGATGGTGTTTTAGCGTTAAGCAAAAACACTGACTTGCCTTCGAAAATGGAACAGATGGAAGACAGCATTGAACGGATTCACAAGCAGGCAAAAGAAGTCTGGATGGTAAAGCTATGCGATAGAACTACGAACCTACAACCTCCGCCATCGTATTGGGATAAAGATAAGATTCAAGCCTATAGAGCCGAAGCCATCTACATCCTGGAGAAACTTCAGGACTCGAATCAATGTTTGGCAGGAAGATTAGAAACGAAGATTTCTGATTATAGAAAATATTTGTAGCCCTGTTAGAGATGCCGCGGATGGCGAATACTCTGCTTACGTCGATTTCCTAGCCATTTTTAACGCGTACTAGTCGTTTCGGACTCCTGAGCCAGCTATTTGCCGCTCTCCGGCCTGCATTGTCTTTTTTGATCAGGGAGGGCTCTCGCTCAGAAACCGAAAGCCAGAGATACCGGTATTGTTTCAATACCCTTCGACGCTGCTTTCCGTAAATTCCCAGGCGTGCAAGCCGTGCGCATACAAATGCCTTGTCTTCCGGTAGCCA
>DBZU01000010.1:0-1869 GCA_002311285.1 Dehalococcoidia bacterium UBA1152
TAATCTTCACGCACCTCTTCACCATCATTGATTCTTATAACTCAATCTACAAAGGCAATTCGCTGAAGACTATATACTCGAAATCCTACTCTTCAAACAATTGACAATATTTAGTCGATTTCGAACAAATCTAGAACAGCATTTGACCTTCATCACACATCCTTTCCATTCACACAACACCCCCAGAAATTGGTTGCACACCTAACTGGCAATAAGTTGCCAACAGACAAAACTGGGTATGCAAGCGGCCCGATATATTTTCTCAACTCACGAAGATAATAAGATGTCCGGATATCTCTTTTTTCAATTAGTATTTCGCCGAAACCGGTACTCTCAAGCAAACGAATCAAACTCCTGTAAGACTGTAACGATACATGGTATTCCTTGTATTTATGTATGCTTCTATGGATAAATATCTCCCACGGAATATTAGTATAAATATTGGGGGTTTGAAATAATAACCGTCCTCCTTTTTTTAGAACTCGCCTAACTTCTCCATTCAAAAACTCATTGATGTTATTGATGTGTTCAATGACATCGAACATAGTGACGACATCAAAACTATTATTTCCAAATGGTAACTTAACGCCATCGTAATCAATAAGCTTATCACTTATTTGATTGTAGGCCTGTCTCCCATGTTGTATGCTTATTTTGTTAACATCAATACCATAAACATTCTTGAAGCCGCAAAGATGAAGCTTAAATATGGTGCTACCAGTATTACAACCAATATCTAGTAGCTTAGACCCATAGGGAATCAAATGGCTTTTAACAAATTCCACAGAGCCCCCAACGTTTCCCCATTCTTTCATATTCTTCTTAGCCAGCTTGTCAGTTTCTTTAACTACTAATTTCGATAGATCTGTTAGTGCACAATTCTACAGGTACTTTAACTATCGAGACATCTTCAACTCCGATTTGGCTCACTCGAGCCCTCAAACTAGTCTTAAAGAGTTAGTTACTTATTTCCAGAAACGGACTTGTTTAAACACTGGCCAAGTTAAATATAGATAAATAATTCTAGCTCTGAAGTTAATTAACTACCCAGAAACTTAGATTTAAGCTAAAGCACCTGTGAAATAATACCTACTTAAGGTGAAAAACTTACTGTGATATATAAAATTAAGGCTGGGCGCCAAACTGCTTCAATAAAACCTATTTCCGTTCACTTTTATCTGTAGGCGTTGGTTGAACTACGATGAATTTTCTAACACGAACTCAACTACTGTTAATTTCTATTTTTGTAGTAGTTAACGTTACTCTATTCGTAAATTCTGCTGACTCTACCCCCTATCCTAATGGACCAATCCTGAATGCTACCTACCACAACGCCTCAGATGGGCAACGCTATTGGGGTGTCGCTCTTAATCTTGTGGAAAAAGGTAAATTTTCGATACCTCAATTATGGAATTCAAGACCTGATACTCCGTTAGCAAGGTCTGGCCCTCTATCACCTCTTGTTTTTGCTCTATTTATAAAATTGCTCGGTTTCGACAACGCCCCCCTACTCATAGTCATTTTCCAGTGTGGGTTATTGTATGTCATGAGTCTTTTGGGGAAACGACTAGCTGCACCTTTTCCTGCTCATCCAACTGTTGTCCAACTTCTTATTCTATTTAATCCAAATCTGATTGGACTCGCACACCATGCTCAAAGTGACATGATGTTCGCGTTTATATTTACAGTGATTCTATACCTAATTAATAGAATGCTAATTTCGCCACACAATTTTTCACGTATCTCTTTCCTTTTACTTGGAGGATTAACAGGATTACTCTGCTTAACACGTCCTATTGGGTTAATGGTTTCAATAGTACTTCCAATAGCTTTAGCTATTTCACTTTGTTTGCACCTCGATCGAAAAAC
>DBZU01000010.1:1944-2632 GCA_002311285.1 Dehalococcoidia bacterium UBA1152
TGAGGTTAGCTAGTTACAACTCAAGCGCTTCAAATGTAGACATATATATTAGGGACCTGATAAACAATGAATTAGTCAACAATGGTCAATCTCTGTGTATTACAGAAAGACCTAGTACACGTTCTTGCACTAAAGCGATTGAGCGAGCGTATATTCGTGGACTATTGATTCAACCCTGGTCACATATCTTGAAGGCTAGCATTTCGGCCTCTATAAGAACGCTTTTTACTGGTGGCTCCACTCGTATCATTAACTATCTCGGCATAGATAACAAAGAAACTTATCTTTATATACTTCGTCCTTTTGATGACCAGACAATTGGCGATGTTTTGAGTTCATTTTCTAACAGCGGGAAGGCATACCTACTCGTTATCAGTCTAACTACGGGGTTTACGGTAGTGTTACGGCTCTTCGGATTTATAGGCCTATACAGGTCGCTAACTTACCGGCACTTGCTATCCATTAATATTTTCTATTTGTTGATAATATGTGCCTACCTTGGAACCTATTTTGTAGTTTCTACGAGCCGTTTTCGGGCCCCACTCGAACCTATATTGATTCTATACGCAACAATTGGAGTTACCAACTTGGTTAACTTTATAAAAGACGGGAGGTCAACGCAGATCCAATAACTCAGGTCCTGAACCTTTTACGGCTTGACAATCTTCTTTATAACAACCTGAATCTG
>DBZU01000010.1:2706-2933 GCA_002311285.1 Dehalococcoidia bacterium UBA1152
ATCTGTGCAAGAGATTCACCCTCTGTCTGGTCTATAAAACGTCCTTTCTTTGAAGCCAGAACCACATACAGCGGGTAATACAAAAACATGAATAGTAAGTGTTTTACTAGTCGTTTCACACCAGTGTCTTTTTTATAGTTCCATAGGCTGTGCCTAAATGGTGTCAGCCGTTTTCGACTCAAGTTATGGTCATATCCATTATCTTGTAGACCTATACTCAGAGTCTG
>DBZU01000021.1:0-2155 GCA_002311285.1 Dehalococcoidia bacterium UBA1152
TTTATTGGAGGCGAAAACACTGCTGGACGAACACCAACGGATATGGTTAAAAAAGCCCAGTCTACGATTGGTGTACCAGCATTACTATGATCTCGCTTTCAGTAACTCAATTCCTGGACGAGCCTTAGAAATTGGAGCAGGCTCAGGTAGTCTAAGACACTGCGGTTTCGAAGTAATTTCCACTGATATAGTTCATACACCATATGTTGATGTTGTTTCAGACGCACATTCGTTACCTTTTGCGGATAGTTCTGTAAATAACATTGTCGCAGTCGATGTTTTTCATCATCTACAACGACCTATAAGGTTCCTCCATGAAGCGAACCGCTTGCTCCAGCCTGGTGGTCGTTTACTGCTTATTGAGCCTGCTATCACGATTCTTAGTCGATTATTCTGGAGACTGTTTCATTCAGAGCCCTTCGACATGAATGTGGATGTACTGGCAGATGGACAACTAAGCAGAAAACGGAATCCGTTTGATGCGAACCAAGCATTAGGAACGGTATTGGCAACAAAAGATAGAAAAAGATTGCCAAATCATGTTTCTGGATTACGCATATCTAAAATTCAATGGACGGGATCAATTGCCTACCCTCTGTCGGGTGGTTTTAGGAAATGGTGTCTTTTGCCAAAGATTATGGTAAAACCCATATTGCTTTTAGAGTCCGTAATAGATAAATACTTTGGTCGCTTTGTTGCATTTCGACTGTTGCTCGTTATTACCAAAGACTAAATGTATATTCTAGAAAAGAAGCGTTCCCCGTATATTGAATCTTATAAGCGATAATCAAGTAAGCTTTGTTCAGAATGTATCAATTTCGATAGCTTGCCTTAATATCACTGGTTGTTACTCGCGTATCGAATTTCACTATTCGGCAAAGAATTGGGCACTTCTTAGTCAAGATATTCAGCCAGGTTAGATAGAATTTTAGAACCTTTGCTAGGTATTGGTGCATAAAGGGACGCCTCTCAATCATGGATGACTGGATTACGTTATCTAAACTCGGATTCCAGATGGTTAAACCAAACAACCTCGTATTATGGTCCGTGGTCTTTGGTCTTATTTTTATTCTGTTTCGAAAAAGGCGTGTTGCGATTTTCTTTTTAGTAACAGCTTTAGCTATTATTATTTTTGCATCTTCTCCAATTACAGGTTGGTTTTACGGAAAGATAAACGGAGCATATCTCCCGACGGCGATACAAGAATCTCCCAGGGCCCAAGCAATCGTGGTGCTAGCGGGTGATGTATCCGTGCCTATTCCACCGATGGTCGAGAGTCAGATAAAAGGGAACCGATTGTTGCATGCGGCTCGGTTGTATAAGGCTGGAAAGGCACCTCTGATAGTAGTATCTGGTGGAAATGTATTTCCACAGGACAATGTTCGATCTGAATCTTACTACATGAAGGAAATTTTGGTAGAACTCGGTGTCCCAAGTGATTCCATACTTCTTGAAGAGCGAAGTCGGAACACCCATGAGAATGCGATAGAGACTGAAAATATTCTAAAAGCCCGAGGTATAAATAAAATATTGTTGGCAACGTCATCTTTTCATATGCCTAGATCATTAGGGGCATTCCTAAAGACTGGTCTACTTGTGATTCCATCCACGACCGATATCGGTGCTTTTGAAGCAAAACCAACAGCCTTGAAGATTTTCGATAAATTTCCGTCCCTCGATGGTCTCAACAGACTACAGCGAGTTGTGTATGAATATCTTGGCATAGCCGTGTATTGTTACCGGGGATGGCTAGATTGCAGGAAACTTTATCGTGAACTATTTTAGGCGACATTTGAATATCATCCTCACTAAAATGACATACTACGCCGAATTAATAATTCCCACAGTAATCTCAAGTTTCCGACATGAGTCAGATTAAGCTTTCAGTAGTACTCCCAGTGTTTAACGAAGAGGGAAACTTGGCCGTCATACATGAAGAGATACAAGTCGTATTTACTGAATTAGCTTGTACCTATGAGATTATTTTCATCGACGACGGTAGTTTGGATGGGTCACTGAATACCCTTATAGAAATTCAAAAAAAGGACTCTAACGTAAGGGTTGTTCAGTTTAGACGAAATTTCGGTCAGACAGCAGCGTTAGCAGCAGGATTTGCTATTGCGCGGGGTCAGGTAATAGTAACACTCGATGCAGA
>DBZU01000021.1:2356-4827 GCA_002311285.1 Dehalococcoidia bacterium UBA1152
CTAACGGACATAAAGTTGCATGACTATGGGTGTACCTTAAAAGTTATGCGAAGTGATTTAGCAAAAAGTTTAAAGCTGTACGGTGAAATGCATAGACTTATTCCAGCCTTGTCTAGTAGTTATGGAGCAAGAATCAGTGAAATAAAAGTCAACCATAGGCCGCGGGTATCGGGCTTGTCTAAGTATGGGTTAACGAGAACACTTCGCGTTGTCCTGGATGTTATAACAGTTAAGTTTTTTTTGAGCTTCTCTAGCCGACCGATCCAATTGTTTGGCAGTTTTGGATTAATTAGTGTACTTGGTGGAGTTTCTATATTAGGAGTTTACGGGGTTCGAAAAATATTTTTTGGAATGTCATTAGCTGACCGCCCAGTCCTACTCTTAGCTGTATTGTTGATTATTGGGGGGCTTCAGTTTATTACTTTTGGTTTACTGGCAGAATTGCAGATCAGAACTTACCATGAATCGCAAGACAAGCCGACGTATCTAATACGGACAATCTACGAATCTCTGGAATAGATTTCCTGTAGGGAAGTTAATCGACGCGTTTACACTGTTATTTCTAGTTAAGTTCTCAATATTGATATCAAGTTTTTAACAACGCAATTAAGATAGGATGAATCTGATTGAGTGCAGATGGATAGGCTTTAGAGTTGAATTTCTGTAATGGTTTGTGCCTGTAATACACGACGTGTTTAAAAACAAAAAAGTACTTGGGCTCATACCGGCTAGGGGTGCTAGTAAACGGTTGCCTAAAAAGAATCTCCGGCAAATTAATGGCAAACCTCTTATTTATTGGAGTATCGTAGAAGCACAAGAATCTGAATATGTCGATTCCGTTGTTGTATCGACCGAAGATATAGAAATTAAACAGTACTCATACAATCACGGTATAGATTGTGTGATAGATAGGCCACCTAGCCTAGCTCAAGATGAATCTCGTAGCATCGATGTGGTTCTACATGCAGTAGATGTGTTGGCGCAACAAGGGAAGAAATATGAATATGTTATGTTGTTGCAACCAACTTCCCCACTTAGAACATCTAAACACATAGACGACGCGCTTAAACTAATGTGGGCTAAGAAGGCGACTGTAGTAGTTAGTGTTTGTGAAACAGAGCACCCCGCTAGCTGGATGGGATATCTGTCTAAAGACCTCATGATGGACGAGTTTCTTGATAACCTTACGACAGATCTATCAAATGATGACGATAGAGTAAGTTATCAGATAAACGGTGCGATTTATCTAGTAAAGACATCAACTTTAATAACTGAAAAAACGTTTTTCCCAACTCCAGGTGCTTATGCCCATTTTATGGAACGAAGTGATTCGATCGACATAGACACTGAATTGGATCTTGATTATGCGTCATATCTAATTGCAAGACGCGCCAGTAAATTTATTTAATGATCCAAATTCGATTTGTTTGGCCTAAGCCGACACAGGTTCTAATCTACGGCGAACTAGGCGAAAGCTTTCTGCGCAAGGCTGTACCAAGTAGTTACGCGATTGAAGTCTTGCCAATCCGGGAGGGGTTGCCGATCACAATCAGTTTTTCATTCTTTAGACGATGTTTAATTAACTATTTTCGCCAAAATTTATCGCTTAGACAAGCCTATTTTTCAGCACTGATTGATGAATTTAAACCTCGCGCGGTTATAACCTTTATAGATAATAATTCTGTTTTAGGAGCATATGCAGAACTCCGTTCTAATGTATTGGTGATCTCAATCCAAAATGCAGTTCGGAGTGAAGTAACTATTGAAAAACAGATAGGTCGAGCACCTCTATACTTCAGCCTAGGAGATATAACAAAAGAAATATTCCTGGAAACTAATTCAAGTTACCAGCGGATAGAATCAGTCGGTTCGATGCTGCTAGGTCTTTATCTTGCTGAGAATGTGTTTGATGGGGAAGACTACGATTTTGTGTTTGTTTCAAGCTATAGAGAAAGTTGGAAAAACGATAATTATGAATACGGTAGAGCTATTTTAGACGCACATCGGACAGTATTTACTCACTTACTTCGTTATGCAAAAGTACATCGTAAAAAAATAGTCGTGCTCTCTAAAGGCAAAGTTGCAAAAGAGGGAGAACATTTTGCAGAGGAGAAGGAGTTCTATTACCAGTTAGCTAAAGGGGCAGAATTTAGTATTGTGAGTACTGTTAAGGATACATTCAAGTCGTATAAAACAGCTTTGAACGCAAATCTAGTAATTGCAATAGATTCGACTTTGGCATATGAGGTGTTTAGCGTAGGTAGGAAAACTATATTTGGTTGGGTATCGAATACCTATCTTGAGTCACATAAAGTAGCAGTTCGATATACAAAACATCTGCCAGAAAGTTTGGTTTTAAACAACGATAGTTATGACGAGTTCCATGAGAAAGTAACGGCGCTAATTAATTTAAGACCAGAGGATTATGAAATCATAATCGAGGAATCTAAGTCAAAATGCGTAAATCAAGA
>DBZU01000021.1:4914-5447 GCA_002311285.1 Dehalococcoidia bacterium UBA1152
AGCAAAGTGATTGAATCCAGAGAGAGCTTTATTTTGTAGGGTAGATTCAACCTAGTAACAATCAGTCTAAACGTCACTGGGATCCTCTACCTAGGAGAACCGTTTTAAAGGTTCTAATTAAGACTAGTATGTCAACCCATATATTTAAGTGTTTTATATAGAAAAAATCGTATTCCAGTTTAGTTCTTGTTTGATCCTCATTAGAAGCATAGCCTGTCATAACTTGAGCCCAGCCGGTAATGCCAGGTCGAACGGTATGGCGTAAATCGTAGAAAGGAATAGTTTTAGAAAATCGATTAACGAACTGAGATTGTTCTGGACGAGGGCCTACAATACTCATTTCCCCCTTTAGAACGTTCCAAAACTGAGGTACCTCATCTAGTCGATTGCGACGCAGTATTCGCCCAATACGAGTGATGCGCTGATCGGCTTGGGGTGCAAATTCTGGATCAGTATGTTGTGGAGCAGAATGCATACTCCGGAATTTGAACATTAGAAAGGGTTTATTTTTGTAACCAATTCTATTTTGACTA
>DBZU01000049.1:0-4824 GCA_002311285.1 Dehalococcoidia bacterium UBA1152
CTTAAAGACACGTTGAAAGATATTCCTAGAGATACATTTATAATTTCTACCAAGGTTGGTAGAGGCTTAAGAAAGTTGTCAAAAGACAACAGTGATTCTAGATCAGAATTTCCGGATTTCTTTTTAAATGCTGCTCCTTATGATACATATTGGGATTTTAGTTACGATGGTATAAGGCAATCTTTCGAAGGTAGTTTAGATAGGATGGGTTTAGATAAAATAAACATTTTATACATCCACATGTTACCTGAATCCTATGACGAAGTTTTAAACAGTGCTTATCCAGCCGTCGAGAAATTGAAAGAAGAAGGGTTAGTGGATGCAATTGGCATCGGTGTTGATTTTGTCGAACCCTTAGTAAAATTCCTGAAAGCTGACACTGAGTTTGACATATTTATGTTAGCAGGTAGATACACTTTGCTTGACACATCTGCCTTGAACGAACTCATCCCTTTATGTCTAACAAAAGGGGTAAGCTTATCATTAGCAGCACCGTATAATAGTGGTATATTGGCGGCAGGTTTAAATGATGAGCTGACTACTGATTCCAAGTATTGGTACGCGGATGTTCCTGACGAAGTTCTAAACTGTGCTCGCTCAATAAAAGCTGTGTGTGATAGCTATCAAATCCCTTTGAAATCAGTAGCGTTACAATTCGGGACGGCTTCGGAAGTTGTAGCATCAACTGTGCCGGGAGCTCGAAATTCCCATGAAGCAAAAGAGAACGCGGAAATGATTGGGATTACAATTCCAGATGATCTTTGGGATGAACTTAAATCAAATAATCTAATTCCGGCTGATTGCCAGGTTCCTTGACGGATTAATATCCTGCTTTATTTCTCTAAAATCAATTAAGGAGAAATAAGCTTTTAATTTAAATCTGAATATACAACGTTTTGTGTTATACTTCAAACTGCCATACATGTGGTATTAGACTGCTAAATAACATATTTAGGGGCGTTAAATTAAAACGATGATTGAGTTAATTCAAGACGGAAATGTAACTTCTCCTATTGGCTTTCTGGCTGGAGGAACATACGCTGGATTAAAAGTGCCAACTGATGGAGCACTAGATCTTGCTGTGCTTGTATCCGAATGTGAAGCTTCACTTGCTGCTACGTTCTCAACTAACAATGTTCTTTCGCCATCTGTTCTATTAAGTAAAGAACGAGCCAAAAAAGGGTATGCGATGGGTGTAATTGCTAACAGTGGTAGCGCAAATTGTTGTGTTGGCGATCAAGGGTATCAGGATGCGAAAGAAATGGCCCTTTTAGCTAGCGGACATGTAAACGTTAAACCAGAAGATATCTTAGTATGCAGCACTGGTGTGATTGGCGTCGAATTACCTATGGCGTTAATTAGGCAGAACATTGGAAATTTGAACCTTACTTCTACCGGAGGTCATGATTTTGCAAAAGCTATTCTTACTACTGATACCCATACAAAAGAGCTGGCAATCTCATTTGATGGACAAGGTAAAAAGATAACTGTGGGTGGTGCTGCTAAAGGGGCGGGGATGATACATCCTAATATGGCGACGATGCTCGCGTTTATCACCACTGATGCAGCTGTAGATAATACCTTTTTACAAAAGGCTTTAAGTGATGCTGTGGATAAATCATTTAATATGATTGATATTGATAATGATCAAAGTACCAATGACACTGTTTTAGTGCTTGCTAATGGTAAAGCCGGAGGAGCCTTAATAGATGAAAAGAGCCCTCAAGCTGGAATTTTCAAAGAATCTTTAGATTATCTATGTATCGAATTGGCTAAGGAAATTGTTCGAGATGCTGAAGGAACCCAACGTGTAATGGAAGTCATTGTGGATGGTGCGGAATCGATTGATGATGCGAGAGAAGCAGCGAGAGAAGTATGTTCTTCAATCTTGGTTAAAACAATGCTTCATGGGGGTGATCCTAATTGGGGTCGATTAATGATGGCTATAGGTAAAAGTGGGATAAATATTGACGAATCAAAAATAGACATTTATG
The DNA here is from genome assembly GCA_002311285.1 of Dehalococcoidia bacterium UBA1152. Lineage (GTDB taxonomy): Bacteria > Chloroflexota > Dehalococcoidia > Lucifugimonadales > UBA2962 > UBA2962. Next base: position 1,995 of record DBZU01000049.1, read on the forward strand.
TAAATGAGATACAAATTGTTCATGAAGGACAGACAATTTCTTTCTTTAAAGATGCTGTAGTAAGTGCGATGAATGCTCCAGAAGTTCGTTTTGGAATATCGTTAAATCTCGGTGATGCCTCCGCGACAGCCTGGGGGTGTGATCTAACTGAAGAATATGTCATTTTTAATTCTGCATACAGCACATGAGCTAAGAATTTTTATTTGAGATTATATTATGCAGCACCAAAGCGATTCTTTAAATTTACCTTTATCTAATTACGATGTTGATAATGACATGGATGACGGAAAAGAACAATCTAAATCAAATAATCAAAAGCGAATTAACAAGTCAGATGACTCACTAGTGGTTGTCAAAATAGGAGGCAGCACTTTTGGATCTGATGATACTACTGTTTCAGATCTTGTTAAATTACAGAAGGAAGGATTTCAGCCTGTGGTAGTTCATGGTGGAGGAAAAGTTGTTAGTGATTGGCTGAAACGGCAGGGTATACGGCCAAAATTCATAAGAGGTTTACGGGTTACTGACGAAAATACGCTGGACGTTGTAGTTGGAGTTTTAACTGGAATCGTTAACAAGAAACTAGTTGCAGAGATTGTACTAGCAGGAGGGAGGGCTGTAGGCATATCTGGAGTTGATGGAGGAATATTACAGGCTAAGGCAGAGAACCCAGAATTGGGATTCGTAGGTACTATCAAAAATGTAGACGCAACTGCAGTCAAAGACATCCTCGCTGGCGGCAGCATGCCTATTTTGGCTCCGGTAGCAATGAGTCTAGAAGATTCAGTAAGTTCTATACAATTACTTAATATAAATGCTGACACAGCTGCGGGCGAAATAGCAGCAGCGTTAAAAGCAGACAAGTTAATTATGTTAACGGATGTACCAGGAGTTCTTGATTCATCAAGGAGGGTTATATCAAGGCTTACAGAAAAACAAGCCAAAGGGTTAGTTGAAGCTAATATAGTTGCTGGGGGAATGGTTCCAAAATTAGAGTCCTGTCTTAAGGCACTTGCTACTGTTAACGAAACCTTTATTGTTGATGGCCGCCAGCCGCACATTCTTCTTGAATGTTTTAAGCAAAATACAGAGAATCCTTTTACTAACGGTACTAGGGTAGGGTAGAAAGATAACTAAACTCGATTCTTTACAATTATAATTCTGGTTTAGTTCACCATATACTTGGCAATCAATGTTGATGTTAGATGTTACAGGAGATAAAAATGACTGATTGGAGATCTAAAGAATCTAAATATTATATGAAAGTAGTTAACCGGCAATCCATTGTCATTGTAAAAGGCGATGGAACTCGTGTTTGGGATGATCAAGGTAAAGATTATCTTGATTTTACTGCAGGATGGGCTGTTAACAATATCGGTCATGCTAACCCAGTTATCACAGAAGCTATACAATCTCAAGCTAGTACTCTGTTGCAAACTTCTAATCAGTTTTTTACCATCCCACAACTTCAATTAGCTGAACTTTTAGTGGAGAACAGCTGTTTAGATAAAGTATTTTTTTGTAATAGCGGAGCGGAAGCTAACGAAGGTGCTATAAAACTAACCCGTAAGTGGGGGAAAATAAATAGGCAAGGACCTGGACAAATTATAACTGCTTACAAGTCTTTTCATGGTAGAACCATGAATATGGTAGCTGCAACAGCGCAGCCTAAGTATCAAGAGGCATGGGCTCCAATTCCCACAGGATTTATTCATGTTGATTTTGATGATATATCCCAGATCAAGGAAGCAACGAATGAGGACACAGTGGCTATTATGCTTGAGCCTGTGCAGAGTGAAGGAGGAGTGAATATACCGTCATCTGACTATCTTAAAATGGTTAAATCCTGGTGTGATCAAAATAATCTTCTTCTAATACTTGACGAAGTCTCAACAGGATTGGGAAGGTTGGGTAAATTATTTGGATACCAACTTTTCGATGTTGAACCTGATGTAATAACTCTTGCAAAAGGATTAGGAGGAGGCGTTCCAATAGGAGCATTCTTATGCAATGAACGCGCGAACGTATTGGAACCTGGTGATCATGGATCAACATTTGGCGGTAATGCATTAACTTGTGCTGCTTCTGAAGCTTCAACAAGATTCATCATCGATAATAATGTACCCGCTAATGCGGAAACTGTTGGTGGATACATGAAAGCTCAATTGGACAATCTTAGACTAAAGCATGAAATTATTTCGGATGTGAGAGGTATTGGTTGTTTGATAGGAGTTGAATTTTCTGCTGACATAGCTGCCAAGTTGCTATCTGCATGCAATGATAATGGACTATTGCTAAATGTTACCGGCACTAACCTGGTTAGATGGATGCCTCCGCTAACAGTGACTAAACAAGAAGTAGACGAGGCTATTGAAAAATTCGATAAAGCGTTGGATATTGCGAAGGTATAAATCATTGAATTGGAAAGAATTAAAACAAAAAGGATCGTCAGTTTTCGCCGGAGCAATGTCTGGTGGATTAGACAGCTGTACTATAACGCACTGGCTTCATGAAAGAGGCATAAAAGTACATTCGTTCACAGTTGATTTGGGCCAGCCGGATGAAGAAAATGTTAATTTGATTGCAGATAGAATGGCAGCTTGCGGAGCTGATGAAGTTGACATGCTGGATGGGAAAGATGTGCTGGCGGAATCAGCTCTAAAAGTTCTGCAATCTCAGGCTCGGTATGAAGGCGGGTACTGGAACACTACTGGAATTGCTAGACCTGTGATTGTTTCAACTATTCTTCCAGTAATGACTGATCGAAAAATCGATGTTTTCTTCCATGGTGCTACTGGAAGAGGTAATGACCAAGTAAGATTTGAATTGG
>DBZU01000049.1:5016-5373 GCA_002311285.1 Dehalococcoidia bacterium UBA1152
CATGAAGCTGGTGATTTAGAGGATGTATCTTTGCCGATGAGTTTTGTTAAACCGGTAATGGGCGTAAACCCAGAAGATGCACTGGATAAACCCGAAATTGTTACTATTGACTGGCATCAAGGCAGGCCTATAAAAATAAATGGTAAATCTTTTGACTTAACGCAAATGTTTTTTGAATGTAACAAAATTGGAGGAAGGAATGGAATTGGTATTAATACACATGCTGTAGAAAACAGATTTGTTGGTATCAAATCCAGGGGAGTTTATGAAGCACCCGGGATAGAAGTTTTAGCTCAGTCCTTAGAGTTTTTACTAGAGTTTATTTTAGACAGAAGGGCCAGAGAATTTTATGATCAG
>DBZU01000049.1:5401-7551 GCA_002311285.1 Dehalococcoidia bacterium UBA1152
GATTTCCCAGATGATAGCCGCACAGGTATATCAGGGATACTGGCTAGACCTGGCTACAACTTCGGCATTATCTGCTCTTGATCCAATAATGCATTTAACAACAGGCTCTATAACGGTGCGTTTATATAAAGGAAATGTATCATTTGAATCTGCTGATGCTGTATCAGAGAAGATGCCACATTCTTTGTATACCGATGACTCTTCCATGGAAGCAATAGGAGATTATAATCACCTAGATGCTGAAGGGTTTTTAAAGATATATGGTCTATCTGCCAAAAACTTCGGTAATCGTCAGTATAATGAAACTGGGAGATAATTTTGTCCCAGATTGCTGAAGAGACACGATCTCAAATACTCTCTCTTGTAAATGATTTTGTTCGTCGGGATGTTATGCCGGTAGTGCAAGAAATGGAAGAGAATGACACCTATCCTGAAGGTTTAGTCGATCAGATGGCTGAGTTCGGGTTATTTGGAATTACAATCCCTGAACAATTTGGAGGGATGGGTTTGGACCACATAACTTTTGCTATGGTTTTTGAAGAACTCTCCAAGGGATGGATGAGTTTGACAGGTCCAATAGGAACTCATCATGTTATGGCCTCAATCATTTTTAATTCTGGCACATCAAGACAAAAAACGAGATGGTTGCCTAAGATGGCTTCAGGAGAGATACGCGGCGGTTTAGGATTGACTGAAGCTAGTGGCGGTAGCGATATACAGTCGATTCAAACTAAAGCGATAAAAGATGGAGACCACTATTTAATTACAGGCTCTAAAATGTTTATAACAAATGGAGATCGTGGTCACGCTTTTGCTGTCTTAGCCAAGACAGATACCGAGGCTATTCCGCCATATAAAGGTATGAGCTGTTTTATTATTAATAAAGACACACCAGGATTTTCCGTTGGCCGCAAACTCAATAAATTAGGCTATAGAGGTGTTGGAACATGTGAACTTATATTTGAAAATGCTATAGTCCCAAGTGAAAATCTTATAGGTGAAGTTGAAGGAGAAGGATTTCCACAAGTGATGTCGGCTCTGGAATCTGGGAGAATTAATGTTGCGGCAAGAGCTGTTGGAGTTGCTCAAGCTGCTTTTGAATCTGCTATTCGTTATAGTCAAACCCGTGTAACTTTTGGAAAACCAATATCATCCCACCAAGCAATACAATTAAAGCTTGCAGACATGGCTACGAGAATTCAAGCAGCTAGATTACTTACATATGAAGCGGCTAAAGATAAAGAACTCGGTAAACGTGTAGATCTGCAATCTGGAATGGCGAAGCTGTACGCCAGTGAGATGTGTGCCTATGTTGCTATGGAATCAATGCGTATACACGGTGGATATGGGTATATTAAAGATCTGCCTATAGAAAGATATTATCGTGATGCTCCTTTAATGATCATCGGAGAAGGTACTAATGAAATACTTAGTTTATTAATAGCCCGTCGGTTGCTAGATGAATATAGGTTATGATTTTCTTAATTAAACAGAGTTAAATATGGGAAAAAGAATTTACGACAGCAAAGATAATTTTGGTGGTTATTTTGAAGATTTTTCAGTCGGTGATGTATATAAACATTGGCCTGGTAAAACTATTACAGAGTCCGACAATCATTTGTTCTCACTTATTACAATGAATACTAGTCCTTTGCATATTGATGAGAACTATATGCTAGGCCATCAACATGGGCAGATTCTAGTCTGTGGCCCTTTAGTTTTGAGCTTGGTGGTTGGGATGAGTGTTTCAGATACCTCAGGTAAGGCAGTTGCTAATTTGGAATATGAATCGATTAAACATTTCGGGCCTGTATTCATTGGGGATACCATATATTCTGAAAGTCAGATTCTAGCTTGTGACCTGACTCGTAGTAAGAAACGGGGAATTATTTTTATGGAAACCATAGGTTTAAATCAAAAAGACGAAAAAATAATTAATTTAAAACGAAGGTTTTTAGTGCCTGTCAGGCCGGATGGAGTCTAATCAAATGATGAAGAAAGGCAAATCTAATTTTACTGTTTCAATTGACTACGATAAACGATTGTATGCATATGACATCAGGGGTTCGGTCGTACATGTGGACATGCTAGCCAAAAATGGAATTATTTCAGGTGAGGATGCGAACAAAATCAAGAATGGTCTTAATAGT
>DBZU01000055.1:0-540 GCA_002311285.1 Dehalococcoidia bacterium UBA1152
TTGAAAAATGCCTAACGAAGCAGATCAGAGCAGAGAAAAACGAGTAAATCTTGAACGTGGCATGGGGCTCAGTAGCCAAATGTTTCACACTCTATCCATAGTTTTCTTGCAAAAAAAACTATAACTATCTGAGTGTAGATTAGGTGATTATTGATTTGGTAAAAACTGCTATCCAGACCGGGGACGAAGTTATATCTGCCCAAGTTTTGAATTTTGGCCTGGATGACAGTGTGGTTGATGAGGTATGCGCAATGGCGAGAAAGTCGGGTCGAGGTAGGTTTCGTTTGTGTATTCATAGAGATTCGATGGAGAAACAGCAGGAGATGCTGATAGTACATCCACGTTGGGCCTACGTGCCGCCACATAAACACATGGGTAAGCCTGAGTCTCTCTTAGTGTTACGAGGTAAAGCCGATTATTTTCTTTTTGATAATAACGGTAACGTTACTGAAAAAATTGAACTAGGAGACCAACATTCCAAGAAGTGCTTTTTCTTCAGGGTGACTGAACCTAAGTATCACTCAATGTTAATTAGATCGG
>DBZU01000055.1:590-1962 GCA_002311285.1 Dehalococcoidia bacterium UBA1152
CTCAATGTTAATTAGATCGGAAGAGCTAGTGTTTATAGAGACGACTCAGGGTCCGTTTGTTCGTGAAGATAATATAGTCGCACCTTGGGCCCCAAATCCTGACGATGTAAGTGCAGTAGATAGATTTCTCCAATCGCTTGCCAATGCTGATAGTTCTTGATAGCGGTGTCTGGCAGGCAAGTCAATGTAGTTAAATGACACAATACTATACCCGAGAAACCTGTCGCCTTTGTGATAGTCGAGACCTACGGCTTGTGTTGCCGCTTAGTAACAGCCCGTTATGCGACGACTACATTGAGACGCAAGAAGACCAAAGTAGTTACGACTTGAGTGTATATCTATGCGAACAATGTAGTTTTGTTCAAATTAATACGATCATTGATCCAAAGTATGTATATCGAAATTATTTATATGAGACCACAAGTTCTCACGGGCTGAGTGAACATTTTCAACATTATGCTAATCAAGTTTGTGAAACGCTGAACAAATATGGTTCCCGCTTAACCGTAGATATAGGTAGCAATGATGGAACTCTATTGGAATATTTTAAAGTAAATAATCACAATGTTCTTGGGATTGAACCAGCCACACAGATCGCGATAGCTGCTACTAAGAGAGGAATCAATACCCTGCCAGAGTTTTTTGATGAAAAAAAAGCGAGCGAGATTGTAACTAGATATGGCAGGGCAGAAATAATTACGATTAATAACTTATTTGCAAATGTAGATCATTTGAATGATTTTACTAAAGGTTTAGATATCTTGTTAGATGACAATGGTGTGCTGGTAATAGAATCTTCCTATTTGATTGATATGATTGACAACATGGTGTTTGACTTTATCTATCATGAACACCTTGCATTGTTTTAAATTCTGCCTCTAGTTAAGTTTTTTGATAAGTTTGGTTTAAAGCTAATCCGCTTACATAAAGTGGCAACAAAAGGAGGTTCCTTGCGCTATTTTTGGGCACGGAAAGAATCACCTTGGAATGTTCATTCACTGGTCAAAGACTTGATAGAAAAAGAACAATTCCTGAATGTAGGACCCACTACATTCGACAAATTCTGGATGAGAATTGAAGGTGTAAAAAACGAACTTCTAGATTATTTACAATCAATAAAGGGCTGCACAATAGCTGCGTACGGTGCGTCTGCTACCTCAACGACTTTGTTGTCTCAGTTTGAATTGGACAAATATATTACTTATATAGTGGACGACAATACTGCAAAACATAATTTACTTAGTCCTGGGTTTCATATTCCAGTATATCCATCAGAGATCTTATATGAGCGGAAGCCAAATTATGTGTTGGTTTTAGCATGGCGGTACCTAGAGCAGATAAAAAATAGACATAAAGAGTTTATTAACGCCGG
>DBZU01000055.1:2027-3101 GCA_002311285.1 Dehalococcoidia bacterium UBA1152
GGCGGTCGCTTTATTGTGCCGTTGCCAAATCTAGAATTTATAGGGAATCTCTAATGAAGGATATTTCTTGGTGGTGGACTGATTTTAGTGGCGATGAGGCTTATAGGTTAACAAATGCCATTAACCAGGGACATATAAGTCAGGGTTCAGTTGCGATGGAGTTTGAGCAACGAGTAGCTGAATTGCTTAATGTCCCATATGTGGTTGCAACTACTAATGGAAGTACAGCATTACTGATGGCGCTTATCGCGGCGGGAGTTGGACCCGATGACGAAGTTATAGTGCCTAACAGGAGTTGGATTGCTACAGCTCATGCACCGTTAATACTGGGCGCGCGCGTCGCTCTTGTTGATGTTGAATCTGACAGTACTCGCATCGATCCGGAAACAATTGAAAAAAAAATTACTCCGCGTACAAAAGTCATCCTCCCTGTCCATTTAAATGGACGGTCAGCGGGCATGGATGCAATTAATGGACTTGGTAGAAAATATGGTTTAACAGCTATAGAAGATGCTGCCCAAGCGTTTTATTCAAGGAACAGCACTGGTTATCTGGGTACGCAGTCATTCGCAGGCTGTTTTTCGATGGCGCTTGGAAAGCTTATTTCAACTGGGCAGGGTGGTTTTGTCGTTACTAACGATGAATCTACATACAAAACTCTAAAAGCGATGCGTAGTCATGGATTGACTGATGTAATCGACGTTACTCATAACACCCGACCTGGTTTTAATTTTAAGTTTACTGATATTCATGCTTCGATTGGACTCGCACAATTAGACAAGTTACCGGCAAGTATTGCCAGGGTTAACAAAATCCACGAAAAATATTTGAACGCTACGCAGGACTTATCATTTCTTACACTTCTGCCAGTCGACGTAGAGGCAGGGGGTATTCCAATCTATAACGAAGTTCTTTGTCCTCAACGGGAAAAGCTTATCCAATATCTAGAGAGAAAAAATATACAAGCCAGACCATTTGCACCTGATCTAAATACGGCAGAGTATTTCGGTAACACTGAGCGTTTCCCAAATTCAGAAATATTTGGTAATCAGGGGATATGCCTTCCATGTGGAC
>DBZU01000055.1:3131-3480 GCA_002311285.1 Dehalococcoidia bacterium UBA1152
GTGGACCAGGTCAACCGCTTGAAAATATAGATAGAGTAATTGATGCTCTTCGGTCGTTTGGAAGACAAATTTGAAAATTATTGAGATTAGTCATTATTCGTGATAATGGTTATCGAAATAACCCCAATATTGTCAATTGCATGTTCAACCGAGACAGTTGTTGGCTTCAGTCGATGGAGGAATTTCGGAATCAATCGGTTATGTTTCTATTCATTAGTGGTTAAAAGGTTCACTATTGATTCTGCAGTGAAAATTTTCTCATAATATGCACTGTGTGGGTGTTGTTTCAGTTATTTGGCAATTGAAGTTGAATATCCCGCCTTAATTTCTCAATAAAGCGGTTATATCT
>DBZU01000070.1:0-16194 GCA_002311285.1 Dehalococcoidia bacterium UBA1152
CGTATGCGAAATTTTTTTCTATCAGCCCAGATACCATGTTTATAATAGTGTCGATCTCAGCCGTAGCTCTTGGATACAAATGTGCTCTTAATACGCCTAACATATCCATTTCTTTAAAATAACTAGATATATTTGATTCAGCCAGTTCTGATACAGAGACACCTTGTTTACCAGCCCCATCAATCATTTTGTCATCTATGTCAGTAAAATTTTCAACGTGCCGAACCTTGAAACCTTTGTATTCTAGATACCTTCTAAATACATCAAAAACAACAGATCTCATAGCATGACCAACGTGAGCAGGGGAGTAAGGTGTTATTCCACAAACGTACATGGAGATGGTGTCTCCGAAAGAATTAATAGATTCTGTTTTTCCAGTTAAAGTATTGTGTATTTTCATTAACTAATTTTGATATCGTTCAGTTAGTTTTCGTCAAGTAAGTTTTTCTATTGTAGCTATTGCCAAAGCTCCTATACCTTTACCCTCTCCGATAAACCCAAGTTTATCTGTTGTTGTCGCTTTCAGATTAATATCAGAGGTGTTTATGCCGGCTGACTTTGAAATACATGATTCCATATTAAATATATGCGGTCGCAACAAAGGTTCCTGAGCAAGAATTGTAGCATCGACGTATATAGTCTTCCATCCTGTCTCTTTCAACTTAATTACAGTTTTTTGGAGTAAATGCATTGAAGACACGTTGTGATACTTGGGGCTAGTTTCTGGGAAATGCTGTCCGATATCGCCCAAGCCTGCAGCCCCGAGCATGGCATCAATTATGGCATGAGTTATTACATCTCCGTCAGAATTTCCTGCTAGTCCCATATTATGAGGGATTTCAACCCCCCCTAATATTAGTTTCTGATTGGTTACTAATGGATGGACATCCATTCCTATTCCAGTTCTATAATTCATTTACAAATTCTGTCCCTGTTGATCGTTTATGAAAGCTTTAACGACATTTATATCTTCCGAAGTTGTGATTTTAATATTACTGTACTCGCTCACAAATAAGGACACTTTCCCTCCTAAGGCTTCAATCATAGAAGCGTCGTCTGTAACATCTTTTGTAATTTTCTCATGTGCAAGTTTCAGGATTTTTGTTTTAAAAACTTGAGGTGTTTGTACCATCCATAGAGAATTTCTTTTTGGAGTTTGAGTAACGGTTAAAGATTTGTCTGCAATTTTTATAGTATCTTTAACTCTCACTGCTGCAACGGCTGAGCCCATGGTTGAAGCATGCCTTAAACTGTTATCGAGGATTTTTGTTGTAACACATGGTCTCGATCCATCATGTATAACGGTCCAGACTGCGTCTTTGACGTGTGACAGCCCCAGCTTCACTGAGTCTTGTCGCCTTTCACCTCCTGCGATAATTGACTTAACTTTAGACCAGTCCTCCTGTTTTACTAATGAATTCCCTTTATGTAGGTTCTCAGCGGAAAATACTAATATTATCGATTTGATAGCGTTACAGTCTTGCATTGCCTGTATTGAATAAGAAATTACAGGTCGCTTGAAAATGGGAGTGAAGATCTTATCAATACCATCCATTCGAGTAGAAGAGCCTGCCGCTATAATCAATCCAGTCGCGTTTTTTGTCATTTTCCTAAATTTCTTTTTATATCAAAATTATACAATTGATAATTATTTTATATCTCCGCGGTTTTTACAAAATTTGTTGATGAATAAGATGATTTAGTATACATAGACAGTTAATATGTCTTTAATGATTGAAAAAATATTGACTCGAGCCTGAAGCCATGGAGTTTTCACAAATACAATCTTTTGTAGAGGCTGAGAGGAAAGGTAGTTTTCGTAAAGCTGCCAAAGAGCTCTTTGTATCTCAGTCAGCAATTAGTAATCGTATTAAATTGTTGGAAACGGAGTTGGGAGTTGAGCTGTTTAGACGGTTCAGGAACGGAGTAATCTTAACAGATGCTGGCAGAACATTTTTGCCATATGCTACAAGAGCCCTTTACACGTTAAATGAAGCTAAACAGGTAGTTCCGACTAATCGTGTTTCAGGCCGAAGCTTGCTTACAATAGCGTCCACGCGCGTTTTAGGCACATATACTGTGCCCGCGATATTGAGTCGATTGAAGGATGAATACCCTGATATCAGGACGCATATAAACATAGCCAGATCAAAGGAAGTGTTAGATTTGGTTGTGAACAAACATGTCCAAATCGGATTATCGAGAGGGTTGGTGCATCCTGATATAGACACTAGACGTCTGTTCGATGAAGATTTGGTGCTAATTACTAATCCTTCGCACGAATTTGTAGTCCATGGAAATGTAACCATCAATGAAGTAGCTAGAGAACCGTTAATTTTATATAATGCTCAATCTTCATATTTTCTGTTGATCGAAGAGGTATGTAATGAAGCCGGAATTACTCCTAATGTAGAAATCAGGGTTGATAGTGTCGATTCTATAAAAAGTATGGTAGAGATAGGTTTAGGAGTGTCATTTGTGCCTCGATCTTCGATAAAGAAAGAGCTTGAAAATGGCACGTTGTGTGAAATACCCATGGGGCCTACTTCACGTATGGTAATTTCAACGTGTGTCTTGATTCATAGATCAGAAAAAACCGATTCAACAGTAAAAGCATTTCTGTCTGTCCTTGAAAGCTTTTATTCCACATGGCCAAAGAAAATTCATAAGCAATTGTAACGGTGATAAGATTCCAATTATCTGAACTTACAGCACTTTAATATGACCAAAAATTACTGGATGTTTGCTACCACTGAAGAAAACTTTCTAATTTCGTCAAAGATGGGTTTAAATTTACATGGATTTGGCAAAAAGTATAAACGGCGAACTGATCGTATGAATGCGGGCGACGAAGTCATATATTACCTAAGAGACAAAATGAAATGGTGCGCTGTTAGTGAAATTGAATCATCAGCATTTGAAGACACTAGTCCGGTTTGGATAACTCAGAGTCGGGGAGAAGATTTCAGGTATCGAGTCAAAATGAACCCTAAAATCATTTTGAAAACAGATCAATATGTAGACGCATCTTTAGTTGCACCTACGCTAAAGTATCTTAAACGTTGGCCGCTGGAGCTTTGGCAATTAGCTTTTATAGAGGACTTACATTTGTTGCCACAAAAAGATTTCAGGTTCATAGAAGGGGAAATAAAACGAATTCAAAATTCTTAGTTGTTACTCTTCCGAAATCTGCTGATTGAATATCGATTTGATTAATTGGATAGCAACGTATGTATCTTTTCACAAATATTGTTGTACTTAACGTCAGGTATTACAGGCTCGAGTTCTCCCATTGGCACGTCTTGACCAAGATCAACCCATGATTTACAACTTCCGTATTCTGAAAGTATAGGTAAAGCTTGAGGTTGTAATAAAGGATAAACTCTCAGGAGCGCCACTATTGCAGGCTTGTTTGGCCTCCAGTTTACCCGCTTATTTGTATACTCCTCATTCCACATGTGAAAGTTTGAAATCGTATTTAATGTTTGTGTAGAAGTTACTTCAAATTTGTGTGTAACTTTAGCAAAAGCTGAAAGGTTAATTAATCCAGGGACGTCATTGTCTTCTATAGTATTTAATAAATCAGAGTGAAACTGATTTTTAATTAAAGCTTTATTTTGATGTTCATATGTAGGAAACAATAGAAATTCTGAATCTACTGACAGTTCTGATGTAAAATCTCGGTCTGCTTTATCAATGCCGCCTTTACGAATAATCACTATTTGCCGGCCTTCTTTTAAAATAAGACATGCAGTGGCCCATTCTTTTAATGCAAATGAACTTGATGGTGGTAAAAGATAAATCATAAATTTGTAGCTTAGCTAAGGTGTATTCTGCTTATAAATTCAAAAATAATAAAATGTTATTTTAACTTATAGAAACTATAATTAGCTATTAATTGGGAATAAAATAAATAAGACAAATAAATTAATTATAAGAATTTACAAATTAAATTAATCAACGGAATTCAAACAATTTGAAACGATCAAAATTAAATAATAAAAATAAAGACCCGCAAGATAAATTGAACTTCACTTCACTTGTACTAAGAGCAGTTTTTTTAGATGGGAGTATTTACAAGTCCATCAATGAGCAGCCCAAAGCAGTGTTATTCGCATTGATTTTAGTTTGTATAACTGGCATTGCCTACGGGTATGGACTAAATAACGAACCGTTAGATATCCCCACTCCAACATTTTTATCCTTCATGGGTGACGAAAGATTTGCAATGGTTACTAGGATGGGATCCATTATCTTGAGTTGGAACATTTGGTCGATAATAGCATGGTTATCGACTAAATGGGCTTTTAAGAGTACAGGTTCCTTAATTGATATGTTCAGGTCTATTGGAATCGCTTATGCTCCGGGGATACTTTTCTTTTTAGCTCCAATTGACGTGCCGGCTATCAGTGGGACTTTAGGAGAAGGACTGTTATTGTTTGCAAAACTTTGGGTGTTTGTAGCAGGGGCTCAGGCAGTTAAAGAGACCGCAGGATACAAAGGAATTTATGGTTATATACCTGGAAGTTTGACTGGGTTTATAGCGTGGTTTTTGTTTTTCAATGTTGTCCCTTAGAAATCAATAATAGCTATTTAATCACAACTTATTGTATTGACAGCAATCATGTTTTCGAATGGTGAGACACACTTTCAAAATGCGCTTTTAGCATTGCCGCATTTTCAAGCATGCGCAAGGCATTATCAGAAGTAATTTTAGCGACCTCTCCAACATCAATATCTTTGATACGCCCAATTTCATTGGCTACATCCAGTGTGTGTCGAGGCTCTGTCCAATTTTCCCTGTATTTTTTAAACGGCTGTGGAAACGAATCTGTCTCGAGAAGAATGCGGTTAATGGGAATGTTGAGTGCCACTTTTTGCAGGTCAAGGATTCGAATTAAAGGCCTACCTAAAGAAATGTAAAAGCCGAGGTCGATTAGTTGATTCGCTGTCGTTTCATCCCCTTGGAAATAATGCATAGCTCCACCAACTTCAAAAGCACGTTCCTCTTTTAGAACTCTAACTGAGTCTTGGTAGGCTTCTCTGCAATGAAAAACTATGGGTAGCGATAGTTCCCTAGCTATTCCGATTTGCCTTCTAAACGCTTTATATTGAATGGCCCGGTCGGGACTATTTTCCATGAAGTCTAAGCCAATTTCACTTATCATAATCACCTCATCTAGACTGGCTAATTCTAATATTCGATTGGCCGTTTCTTTACTAAAGCTGTTATTAAGTTCATTTGGATGGATCCCCACCCCCGGAAAAACCTGATCGTATTTTTTCGATAGATTTATCGCCTTTTCTGATGATTCAATTGTTGTCCCGACAGTTACAATCGCTACGACACCGGATTGAGTCGCCCTTTTAAGAATTTGTGGAATTTCCGTGTCACTAAAGTCATTTAAATGTGAATGACAGTCTATTAATTTCATATCAATTTATGTGTATCCTATATATGATTTCAGTCAATGATGTGTTCAGTTATCGTTAATATCATGGAATATGGATTGAGTAGAGCCTTATTATCTAAAAAAAAACTTGTTGTTATTATTGCCTTAATCGGTTTCACTATGTTTTTAGCATGTTCGAGTGATAACAATGAAGCAGAAACAGTCATTGCGAATCTGTCAACTGTCAACTCGTTAGACTCTAACGTTTATGTAAATGAAAAGGAATTCGATTCTACAGATGATGTATTACTTAATACTGTAGAAACTGCTGAAGGGTCAACTTCTCGAGATTCAGACATTGATTTAGACACTTCGACAACTCCGGAATTTTCTGACCCTGAGATTGGCGAAACAGATCTAGAAATAAATGTTACTTCAATAGTAACTGAAAGTATTCCTAAAGGTGTTTATGGAGGAGTCTTAAGATTTGCCAGCGAATATGAGGACCTAAATCAAGATGTTCATTTCGAAGTTTCTCCGACGTTAGCTAGTTTTGGGCCAGGCATCATATATAGTCGAGTATTAAGATTCACAACGGGGCCTGATGTAAGCCAGCCGAGCCTCGATATTGAGTGTGATGTGTGTGAATCTTGGCAGATGACCACTCCTACGAGTTTTAAATTTAAACTTCGTGATGGCGTTCGTTGGCATAATGAGGATGCACTTAACAATAGAATCTTAAGTTCACAAGACGTTGTTTACAGTTTATCTCGTCAGCTAACCGGGCCAAATTCTGTGTTACTTGGATCAATCAGTGAGATTTCAGTGGTTAACGACTTAGAATTTGTTATAGATTTAAAATTTCCTGATGCAGATTTCATAATGGGCCTTGCAGATGCCAGATCTAAAATACTTAATAGTGAAGTAGTCGATAACAACGGTTATTTAACGAACAGCTCAATGGTAGGAACTGGACCGTGGAAATTATCGGCTGATAGTAGACAAGGAGTCCATAAGTTTGAAAAGAATCAGTTTTATTTTGAGAGCGATTTTCCATACGCTGATGGACTAAACCTGTATTTAATTCCTGATGAAATGACGAGAGAAACCTCTTTCGTAGTTGGACAACTAGATGCTATTCACTTGAACGATACGCAATTGCGTCAGTTTGAATCTAATTTTGATGTTGCGGATTACTTGTTTGTACCCGAAACCGGGATGGGGGTGGAGATTTCGTTAAACCCCAACACAAAACCATTCGATGATATTGATGTACGAAAAGCAGTGTTGTCTGCTATTGACCCATGGTCTTATATTAGTGGGATATGGTCTGATGCAGGATATGTGTCGTTGGGGATGCCTATGATTAACAATGATTGGCTTATTGATGTAAATGAAACGTCCAAATATTTTAATAATATCTCCAATGCCAAATCTTTACTGGATCGACTATCAATTGATCCAGTAAAGATTAAAGTCGGAAAATTTGGCGCTAATTATATTGAGCACGCCGAGATGCTTAAAAAAGACTTAACCAATGTGGGATTTGATGTAGAGATTGAAGAAGTTAGTCGAATTGATTTTGTCGATAACGTGTGGAAGGGTGGCGATTATCAAATTTTTATTGGACCAGCACCTTATGTTAATTCTCCAAATATTTATCTTTTTTCGGTTATCCATTCTGAAGGATTATGGCATCATGGGAATCCACTAGTTCAGGAACTTGATTTGGCGATTGAGATCCAATCTGGAGAATATGACCATACAAAAAGACGATTGCAGCATCAGCGTATACAGAAATTAATTTGGGAGTCTTTTACTCGCTTCATGCCTGTTACAAGAAAATCCATTTGGCTTGTTCAGGATTGGCTGGAAAACTTTTATCCAACTTCAGCAGGATTTGAATACAATTATTTGAGCGAATCTTGGATTAAGCAGTAATCTGCAATATCGCGTCGTCTATAGCTTGAGTCGCTAAAAGAGCGCATTTTATCCTTATCGGGAATTTCTTTACGCTTTCCATAACTGTCAGAGATCCCAAAAGATTTTTATCGTAAGTGCTCACATAAGTATCCTGCATTAATTTGCGGTAAATATTGATTAAGCTAACTGCTTTTTCTGGCTTTACATTATTTATTGTTCCTGCTATCAGCGACGATGACGCGACATTAATTGAGCAACCTAAACTATCAACACATATATCAGTAATAATGCCATTATTTATTGACAAATCCACCTTTACTTCATCTCCACAGAATTGGTTCACAGCGTATCCTGTTGCATCCACATGTTCGAGTTTGTCGTTATAATTTGGGATCTTTGCATGTTTAAGTATCTCTTCATGGTACAGTTCCCTTTTTGAATTATTATTTTGCGATTTATTTTTTTCCATTAGAAAAATATTCAAGAATTTGCTTGGTAGTATCTACCAAACGATCAATTTCCTGTTCAGTGTTGTAGATATAGAAGCTGGCTCTGGCAGTTGCTGATATGCCTAAAGATCGCATTAATGGCATGGTACAGTGATGACCGGTTCTGATTGCAATTCCAGCTCTGTCTAGCAATGTTCCTATGTCATGTGGATGAACTGTCTCGCTATGGAAAGAAATAACACCTCCTCGAATTTTGAGATCCATCGGACCATATATGTCTAGCTCTTCGAACTGCTTGAATTGTTCCAGGCCATATTTGGTCAATTCAATTTCATGTGAACGAACGTTGCTCATACCAATACGGTTTAAATAGTCGACTGCGGCGCCCAAAGCTATTGCATCTGCTACGTTAGGCGTTCCTGCTTCAAACTTGTGAGGTACTTCATTCCATGTAGCCTTATCATTCCACACTTCCAATACCATATCCCCGCCTCGCAAAAACGGCTCCATTGTTTCCAATATTTCCCTCTTTGCATAAAGGACTCCTATTCCCATAGGACCTAACATTTTATGTCCAGAAAATGCTAGGAAATCACAATCTAGATCAACTACATTCACAGGCATATGAGGTACACTTTGAGCCCCGTCAAGTAATACCTTCGCTCCAACATTATGCGCCTTGACTATAATCTCTTTAACAGGATTAATTGTCCCTAATGAGTTGGATGCGTGGCATATAGATACTAATTTGACTTTGTCATCAATATACTCGTTGCAAACAGACATATCTAATGTGCCCTGTTTCGTTAAGGGTATGATTCTTAAGTCAGCTTTTTGTCGGTTAGCAACTAATTGCCATGTTACTAAATTGGAATGATGTTCCATTTGACTTACGACAATCGCATCTCCCGGCAGTATGTTTTCGTATGCCCATGAGTATGCAACCAAATTGATAGCTTCAGTAGTGTTTCTGGTCCAAATAATGGTATTCGGATCCGTAACTCCAATAAAATTGGCAACTTTAGCTCTGGCTGCTTCGTATAGCTCTGTAGCTTCCATACTAAGTGTATGGACGCCTCGATGGACATTAGAATTATAGTTTTCATAATATTCCACCAGGCTTTTAATCACCGACGTGGGCTTTTGTGAAGTGGCAGCATTATCCAGATAAGCCAACTCAATACCATTGACTTTTCGGTTAAGGATTGGGAAGTCTTTTCGGATTGTATTTACATCTAGACCTACGGGCATATTGTTAAATATTTACCTCAAATGATCCCTTCACTATTCGAACCGAATAGGACTGGATTGGAGTAACAGCGGGTCCATTACAGACTTTACCGGTTCTTATATCAAACTTCGCGCCATGAGCATTGCATTCAATTTCGTAGTTGTCTAGCTCTCCTTCGTGTAGAAATGCCTCTTGATGAGAACAAATATCGTCAATGGCGTTGAGTTCACCGTTTACATTAAAGACGCCTATCCAACGATCGTCAATCTCATACATCTTTCCAGATCCTTCAGGAATTTCATTCACTTTGCCAAGCTTTACATATGCCATGATTACCTCCAAAAGTTTTCGCTGTACGTTAATTCTATATTGAATATTAAAGGTATTGGAGAAAGTCGTCTTCCATTTCCTAAGGCGCTAATATAACCAAAAAGCTCTAAGATCTAGCTATTTATTCTGTCTTAACAGTAGCCGAATCTTTTTTTAGTGCAGCCACTAAAGTATGCCAACTCAGCATCGCACATTTAATTCTTGTTGGGTAGTTTGCTACCCCGGACAGCGCTTCAAGGTCCCCTAGATTTTGATAACTGTCAATCTTGATGCTTTTATTTGTCACCATAGAATGAAAATCTGCAAAAATATTTTTGGCTTGAGATACAGACACACCCATGACCGCTTCTGTCATCATTGACGCCGATGCCATTGATATTGCACATCCCTTTCCATAGAAACCTATATTAGATATTTTCTCCTCTTCCGTTTTAGCAAGTTGTAATTCAACATCTACTATGTCTCCACAAAATGGGTTGAAACCGTGGGCAGTTGTGTCAGGATTTTTTAGTTTACACATGTTTCTTGGGCTGGATCCATGATCCATTACTACTTCCTGATATAGATCATCTAATCCAGAGGAAACCATAAAAATATCCAGTTCGGTGAGTTAAACACGATCAGCGGGACCTCCAAACACTTTGCCTTTTCCAAATCCTTGGAACCGAAATTTAGGCATAGAGGATTCAAAGTGATTAAGGAGATATTGTTTGAATCCCTCGAGACTTATGGAATCTATTATTTCATTAGCAAACCCTTGAATTAGAAAGGAAGTAGCTGTTTCCATATCCAAACCTCTCGCTAGCATGTACATAATTTGATCATCAGGGATCGCACCGGCTGTAGCTCCGTGCGCGGCTTGAATATCATCCGCATAGATTTCAAGGCTCGGTTTTGTGTTTATCCTTGCTCCTTTAGACAGGATCAAGTTTTTATCCGATTGCAGAGCTTCTGACTTTTGAGCATGTTGCTGGATAAGTGTCCTGCCACTAAAAACCGCCCTGGATTTGTCAGCAAGTATTCCCTTGAAGTGTTGTTTACTATAGGTATGATGAGATGCGTGATCTACATCTATGTGGTTGTCGATATGTCGGTTTTGTTCTGTAAAATAAAGCCCACGAACATCACATCTTGCACCAGGTTCGTTTAATCTTACTAACAAGTCGTTACGAGCCACTTTGGCTCCTTCAGAATATGAGATGGTTTGAAAAAAAGAATCCTGTTTTTGATCTACCACTGTGGACCCAATATGAAATGTTGAAGAATTCTCTAGTAGCAGACGATGATGATAAAGCTTTGATCCTCGCTCGACTGAAATCTCTGACACTGCATTTGTAAACTGGGTGTCCGTATTAGTAGAAACATAGCTTTCAATAATTGATGCAGAACTATTTGGTTCCATAATTATTAATGTACGTGGGTATACAACCAGTGCTGGATTTTGGCAGACACTTACATTAACTATATTGATGGGTGTTTTGGCCTCATAATTTTTTGGCAAAATTACCTCAGCACCCTGATTTAAAAACGCAGTATTTGCGGCAATAAATCCATTTGTTTTAAAATCAGCATGCTTCCCCAGGGAAGAGTGCGTTTTATCAGATGCAATGTTTTTAATTACTATTTTCGGATTTTGATTCTTTGACAACTGTTGACAAAATTGACCATTAACAAAAGTTATCGTATCCCAATCGTCAGACCAGGGTGCTATGCTTTGAAGTATTTCTAAACTAATTTCATGGTGGTTTTCTTTGAAACTGAACTCAAAATCATGATTTGCTATTGGGTTAACATTGGTAAACTTCCATGCTTCGTTTCCGCGAAGCGATGTAGGAAATCCTGTCTTGTTAAATTCTTGAATGGCTTCATTGCGCAGAGAAAGATCGATAGAATTACCCTGATTTGATAGGTAGCTTAATAGTTCTGAATATTGATTCAGGTATCTAGAGTAACGGCCGCTTTTAACAGTTTTTTGTTTTGGCACTATTTTGTTTTTTCAGAATTACCGTTATTCGGATAGCCTTTAATCCAGTCATAACCTTTCGACTCTAACTCTTTAGCTAGTTCTGGACCACCAGATTTGGCAATCTTGCCGTTTATTAGTACGTGGACATAATCTGGTTTTACATAATTTAGTAGTCGTTGATAATGTGTAATTAGAATAATTGCATTTTCTTTATTTCTATGTTTGTTAATTCCATCTGCGACGGTTTTTAGAGCATCTATGTCTAAACCAGAATCGGTTTCATCTAGCACTGCCAATTTTGGATTTAACATCAACATCTGTATCATTTCAGACCTTTTCTTCTCCCCGCCGGAAAATCCTTCATTCACAGAGCGACGCATTAAATCATGGCTCATATCCATGCTTTCGATTGTATCCTTAAACTGTTTGTCGAATTCCCTCGCAGACAATTCTTTTTCCCCGTTTTGTCTTCTTCTTGCATCTATAGCTGCTTTTATAAATTGCCAGGTACGTACTCCAGGGAGTTCCATCGGATATTGGAAAGCTAAAAATAATCCCTTTAACGCTCGTTCGTTAGGTGGTAATTGCAAAATATCATCTTGGTTGAACATCACTGAGCCTTGAGTAACTGCATAGTCTGGCTGTCCGGCCAACACGTTTGCCAATGTGCTTTTACCGCTACCATTTGGTCCCATAATTGCATGAACCTCTCCTGCTTTTACCGAAAGATTGACTCCTTTTAAAATCTCAATCTGTTTCTCGGATGCTATTGCGTAAAGGTTGGTGATTTTAAGCATAGTTGGTGTACTTTATTAGTGTTTTATTCTATGGTTCGTTGGGGACTCTGTCGTAGAATCATTAGTTATTTATCCGACTGCCCCTTCCAAGCTTACTTTTAATAATTGGGAGGCCTCCATAGCAAATTCAAAAGGTAATTCTTTGAATATTCCCCTGCAAAAACCATTTATTATCATGTAATGGGCTTCTTCTTCGTTTAGCCCTCGTTGCATTGCATAAAAAAGCTTTGAATCACTAACTTTCGAAGTGGATGCCTCATGCTCCATCCTAGCAGTTGGATTTCTGACTTCAATATATGGAACAGTATGTGCACCACATGTATCTCCGATAAGCAATGAATCACATTGTGTGAAATTGGTTGCATTATCTGCTTTAGGTAGAATTTGTACCATTCCACGATATGTACTTTGGCCGTGTCCTGCTGATATCCCTTTGGCAACGATTGTGCTTTTAGTGTTTTTACCCATATGAATCATCTTGGTGCCAGTGTCCGCTTGTTGACGGTTATTAACGAGTGCTACGGAATAAAATTCTCCTGTTGAATCGTCTCCTTGCAGGATCACCGAAGGGTATTTCCACGTAATTGCAGATCCAGTTTCCACCTGTGTCCAGGAGATTTTTGACCTATTACCTAGTGCTTTACCTCGCTTAGTGACAAAGTTATACACGCCACCTTTTCCATCTTTATCCCCTGGATACCAGTTCTGTAGCGTTGAATATTTTATTTCAGCATCGTCTAATGTTATTAACTCAACAACAGCAGCGTGGAGCTGGGACGTTTTACGCATAGGAGCTGTACACCCTTCTAAGTAGCTAACATAACTTCCTTTATCAGCTATTATCAATGTTCGTTCAAATTGTCCTGACTCTTCGGTATTTATTCGAAAATATGTCATCAATTCAATCGGACACCTAACTCCTGGAGGCACATAAACGAAAGAGCCGTCACTGAAAACGGCTGCATTCAGGCTGGCATAGAAATTGTCTGTATACGGAACAACTGACCCGAGATATTTTTCGACTAATTCAGGGTATTTTTGTACCGCTTCACTGACTGAACAAAAAATCACACCAGCTTTCTCTAATGTATCTTTATAGGTTGTTACAACCGAAACAGAGTCAAATACAGCATCCACGGCTATATCGGATTTTTGCTCTTCAACTACTCCAAACATCGTTTTTTGCTCATGCAATGGTATGCCGAGTTTATTAAACGCCTCTACTAGCTCAGGGTCTACTTCATCCATGCTTTTGAGGCTATCTTTTTTTACTGGAGCTGAGTAGTAATGCATATCTTGAAAATCTATTTTTGGATATTCAATCATAGCCCAATCTGGTTCACTCTCATTGTCCAAAAGATCCATGAAATGGTGAAAAGCTTTGAGCCTCCATTGCAACATAAATTCAGGCTCATCTTTCTTGTTGGAAATGAATCTAACTGTCGCTTCTGTTAAACCTTTTGGCAAAGTCTCAGATTCAACGTCAGTTGTAAACCCCCATTTATAGTCGGTTTCAATTTCTGACTTTCTTGATATTGTGTTTGGTTTATTAGTCATTTTGCTTCAGATTGCTTTTTGTATATATGGTTTACTTAGAGTCGAAATAGAAAAGCAACTTTGATATCAATAATTTTACATTAATTAATAATATATTCGCTAGGTGAATCTTATTTAGGTTTATATTCATATTTCGAATAATTAATGTTGGACCTGTAGTCTGTTAAAAATTAAAGGTTAGATAGCATCGTAATTAAATATAGAAATTGTCGACTTATGTTCTTTGTTCACAAAATATACGCCATACATCTTGAGTTGAGTATCGAAATTGATAATTAAGCTTTGCCTTGATTTTCTGTGTTGAAACTGTCCACCGGTACTTTATAAAATCTAACCCCGCACTGTTTGACTCGGATTGCAATCGACTTTGCCAGGTGAATTCAGTTAAAAAATACAATAAAAAAGATGGTAATTTAATCATTCGTGCTTGAATTAGTTCAGCCATTTCAGACCATTTCATTGTTCCGTTCCCAGCTATATTGTAGGTTCCAGTGAACTTTTTTTGCATACACAATTCCATTAGCTCAACTACATCGTCTTCATGGATAAATTGCAATGGGGGATTATAGTTTTTTATGCCAATTAAAACCGGTTTCTGAAATGCCCTTGAAATGAAGTTGTCTACGTTTGGTCCCATGACTGGACAGCCTCTTAAAATTAATGTCTTAATAGTTTTATTATTTGAGTTAAAATCTTTAATTAGTGCTTCTGATTCTGCTTTATCTAAGGCGTATTGAAAATCATCCTTAGGCCTTATGACTGATTTTTCGTTAAGCCATTCGGGATTATCCGAGTGTGCTCCATATATTGTGGTGCTACTAAAATAAATTACATATTTAACGTTAGCTTTTACAACCGCTTGTAAGGCATTAGTAAGGCCAGATAGATTTATTTTATGTGTTTGATCTTTATTGTGCGAGGGATTTAGAACAAAGGATAAATGTATTAACACATCTGGCTTGAATTCAGTCAATAGGTCATCGAACGGTAGTGTTACATCGTGTGTTATGTGATTGACTTTATTGCCAAGTTGGACATTTGAGAGTTTAACATCTATCGACAGTACCGATTTGATCCAAGGTTGTTGTTCAAGTTTCTTGATTAAACATGATCCAATATAGCCTGATCCTCCGGTAATCGCTACTTTCATGTTTCAGTTAGCCCTCGTCAATTTGGTCCGTGAAATCAAATTTTAACGTACCTAGCCCAGGAACATCGAAAGACATAGTGACCTTATGTGGTTTAGAGTCTAAATTTTTGTTGTCAACTTGTATTGTAATATCTCTATTCATTGCCAGAGTAAATGTATTGGATTGTGAAACTTCAGAGAAACACTTTAGTTCATTATTCTGCCAGAAGAAACAAAATTGTATTGGTATGACTTCATCATCCAGTTCCAAAGGAGACATTTTATGCGCGTAACCTGATCCAAGAGAATTTCTTAATTGGAACTCAAATCCAGTGTCATTGTTTTTCAAACTTCCTTTAAGGTACAGTTTTCTTAAAAGAAAACTGGGGACGCTTACCATTATTATTACCTCCGGAATTTATAAAAACTTCCTCTTCATTTCAAATATAGCACGTTCTTTCTCTACCGCGCTGGAAGGTAGTGGTTTGATTTGATTGTCTAAGCGTGAGAACGCATATATTTTAGCTATTCTTTCTGTCAGAATACTAACATTGATGGCCTCTCGCAAATTGTTGCCTACTCCCACTGCTCCATGGTTACTAATTAGAACTGCATTTTTATCACTTAATGCTTCGCATACTCTCTGGGCTAATTCTTCGGTACCTGGAAACGCATATTTAGAAACATCTATTGATCCCCCTATATAAATAACCATTTCGTCTAAAATGGGTGGAATTCCCTTTGAGCTCAGGGATGCTACTGATGAAAACGTAGCGTGTGTGTGAACTACCGCATTAACATCTGGCCTGTCTGTGTATATGCTTAAATGTAATAGCGATTCTGAAGACGGAACACCGCTTTTGCCTATAGAGTCCAATTCAGAGTTAACAATGACTATGTCTTCATTCCTAAGTTCTGAGTAATTCACACCCATCGGAGTTATAGCCATGAATCCAGGTTTATCTGAAGAAATTCTCATACTAACATTGCCACTTGAGCCGGATACGAGTCCTAAGCGAGACATTTCCCGCGCTACATCTGCCACTTGAGATTTTTCGTTTGCAAAAATTTCAGTATTCATTACATCATCGGTGTTAGTTATTTATAG
This sequence comes from Dehalococcoidia bacterium UBA1152, assembly GCA_002311285.1. Classification (GTDB taxonomy): domain Bacteria; phylum Chloroflexota; class Dehalococcoidia; order Lucifugimonadales; family UBA2962; genus UBA2962. The sequence goes on from DBZU01000070.1 coordinate 15,884, forward strand.
AAGCTAGGTTTGCAGATTTTATCTTCCATATCTCATAGAATTCTTGGTACTGTAGCGCTTCAATTGCATTGGGGATGTTAGTGTCAAGGAGCAATTTCGCTTGACTTGCTCCTTCAGCAAGGGATCCATATTCGTTTATAGTTGTCATTGCTGCTATAAAGCCTCCGGTCGCGTTCGCATTTGTAGTGCTAGCAATACTTATCTCTCTATCAAGTACATTAACAAGTATTTTTGCGAAAGTCTTAGATTTAGCCATTCCTCCGCCTAGATACACGTTTTTAGGTTCAATGCCGATATTCTGTTCGAGTTGA
>DBZU01000070.1:16246-51600 GCA_002311285.1 Dehalococcoidia bacterium UBA1152
GCCGATATTCTGTTCGAGTTGAGCTAATCTAGCTTTAACAGTGTACGCAGTTGATTCTAAAGCCGCTCGGGCTAAATGGCCATCACCGCGTTCATTCATTGTAATAGGAGCTGGCAAAAGAATCGCTCCAGTGGTGATTCCTATTTTACTCATGTTAATTGTCTGCTGAGTAAAAATCATAGATGTACCTTCAGCCCCTGGTGGAGTCCTGCTTGCTAGCAAGTCGAGATTTGTAAAGTTTTGACGTAGAGTATTCGCTAGCCAGCTATATGAGTGACCCGTATCGCCGGCTGTTAACTCACTGGTCCAGTATTTATTTACAGCATGACACCCAAACCAGCTAGATGCGTCCTCTATGTAAAACGGAGTTGATGTAACCCACTGTATGGGACAACTCCAGCCCGAAATGATTGAAACATCGTTTTGAGATATAGCACCAACTCCTAATGAGCCGCATTGTGTATCAGCACCACCAGATGTAACAGGTATGCCACAAGGCAAGTTCGTTTTATCAGACGCCTTTTTTGTTACTAAACCTGATCGTTCTCCTATGCTTAAAAGAGGGATAGTATCGCTTATCGGTACATCTAGCATTTTTGACAGTTCTGTTGCCCATTGTTTGGTGGACACGTTCAATAATCCTGCTTCTCCTGCCAGTGTGAATTCGGAGTTAATTTCACCGGTGAGGCGCCACATGATCCAGTCTCCCAACGTAATAACCTTGGCAATATTACTGTACAAATTAGGAGAGTTCCGCTTCATCCATTCAAGTTTTGCTGTAGCAAACAGAAATGATGGAAGATGTCCAGTGATCCTGTATATGTCATGCTGATATTTTGAATCTATTTCTGCGCCCTCAAAAATAGCGCGTAAGTCAATGTTTGAACCTATGTATAACTCAGAATCATTGTGATCAAGAAACACAACAGCCTGGCGCATACTGGTTACTGCGATAGCTTTAATCTCAACATCAGTTGAGGAAACAGCCTTGCGGATAATAGAGCAGATAACTTCGAGTGTTGACTTAGGGTCAAATTGTCTTGCTAAAGGCAGATTTTCGTTTACCATTGATTTTGGCCAATCAGCTTGATTGTAAGCCAAGGCCGCCCCGTCCTTGTCAATGATATGACATCGTATACTGCTTGTGCCGGCGTCTAAGATTAAGACAGAAAAATTAGAGATGGTTCATAACCTCTGGATTTATTATGTTAACTGGAGCGAGTTTGTCCAAGAATCGTATCAGGTCGTTAGTAATCATGTCTGAATGACGTTCTATTGTTTCGTAAGTTGCTCCTCCGATATGGGGAGTCAAAATTAAGCGATCCGTTTGAAATAATATACTATCTGGAGCAATTGGATGAGTATCACAAACATCAACTGCTGCCCCTGTAAAGTGTCCTGAATTTAACAACTCAATTAGTGCAGTTTGGTCAGTTATTGATACGCCTGAAACTGTTACAAGTATGGATTTTTCTTTCATCTGAGACAGACGTGAGGAGTTAAGAAATCCAAACGTTTCTTCATTCAACGGAGCAACGGTTGCCAGAACATCTGATTTCTCTAGTAGTTCATCTATGGCTACTAGCTTCACGTATTCTGGCGCTTTTTCTATATATGGATCGTGTGCTATAACTTTCATGTCAAGTTTGTACATTATGCCTGCTATTTCTTTACCGATCGCTCCCATGCCTAGCAGACCCATTGTTTTCCCCTGTAATTCAGTACCTCTAAATTCAGTGTATGGTTCCGTTGGGTTTTGCCACATGCCAGCTTGTACATATTGATTAGCCGGAATAGTTTTACGAGCTATGCTTAAAATTACGGATAAAACGTACTCGGCTACAGCACGTGCGTTTCTCGCCGGGGTATTTGCTACGACTATATTATGCTGTGTGGCAGCAGCAATATCTACGTGATTAATCGCTGATCTACATATGCCAATGAACTTCAAGCTTTTAACTCGGCTTAACGTTTCAGCAAAAATAAAATCCGATTCAATTAAAACTGCTAAGGATTTATGTGAGTTGATGAGATTAGCCATTTCTTCCGGATCTTGTAGCTTCATGCTCTCTAGCCAGTTTATGTGAGTCACTTTCATGTGTTGTCTAAGCCGATTTATATGGATCTCAGAAAATGGAGCAAGTATTAAAACATGTGGCTTAGTCATATTGTAAAGTTTCTACTTTCTGTTTGTTTTATATGTTTTACTTATTAGCGAAATTAAAAAAAACTTTGCCATAATGCTCAGTTTTTCAATAACTGAAAGTGAGACGCGACTAGCAAAAACATCATATTTTCTATTTTCAATCCGGTCCAATATTCTTGAATACAATTGATGCAAGATCGCTGTACATCCTTGTGCATCGTGGTGTAATAAATTTAACAACATTATTCCTGAATCAAAATATGCCCGTGCTCGTTTAACTTGAAAGACCATAAGTTCATGGAAATTGTTGTTTATCACTGTATTAATCATGTCATTTTCTGTGTATCCGAATTGATTTAACTCATCTTGAGGGAGGTATATTCGATCTCGTTCAGCATCCTCTCTAAGATCTCGCAAAATATTTGTTAATTGCATAGCCATACCCAAATCAATAGCGTATTCCTTTGCTTTCGAGTGTTTATATCCAAAAATATTAATACTTATTAGTCCTACAATAGAGGCTACTTTATAACAATATTCTTTTAGTTCATTGAAGTCTTGGAATCTAGATTTACTTAAATCCATTTCAACTCCCTCAATCAATTCGAAGAAGTAGTTATTTGGTATTTCGAATCTATGGATCGTGTCAATTAAAGCAGGCATTATTGGATTTGATGAAAAAGTTCCGCCAATACTCTCATTAATCTCGTTCTTGAGGTCAATAAACCGTTGATATTTATCTTCGGTTTTGAAGTCATCTGATATATCGTCACAATATCTACAAAAAGCATATACCGCGTATATAGCCCTACGTTTTGTTGCTGGCAAAGTTAAAAATGCGTAGTAGAAATTCTTAGCTTTCGATTTCGTAATCTGCGCGCATATTTTATATGAATATTGAAGATTAGTTTCCATGGAATTAAACCTGCAGATTATCAATCACTGTTAAACGAGCGATTACACTAGTTTATAGTTAGATGCTTTTAATGGATAAGTTTTTGGATGTGTGTTTATGGGGTACGTTAAATGCCCATAATTTGCACTGCGATGTTCCTGTGGGCTATTTTATTGGCTTTGTCTGAATCTAATTCAATTACAAAAATCCTTTGCCACGTCCCAAGCACCATTTTTTTATTAGATATTGGTATAGTTTCGCTTGTCCCTAACAGCAGAGTTTGACAATGCGAATGTCCATTTGGACATTCATCTTCATGCATATTAACAGTTCTGACATGAAAGTCATTATGTCTGTAATGAGCTCCCTTTGGAGCTAATCTTTCTATAAATGAACATAAGTCCGTCATCAATAATGGTTCATGTTCCTGTATAACAACAGCAGCAGTAGTGTGTTGTGAAAATATGCAAGCAATACCGTTTGAAACTTTGGATGAATCCACCAGTTCAGTTACCTGATCAGTTATATCAAAAAACTTTGGCGAGTCTGATGTTTGTACTTTCAATACAGAAAAATTAGTATTGAACGTTGCCTTGTCAGCTTTGGTTTCAATATTCATTATTATCTAGTTTCTCAAACTTATATTTCCTGCGGGATAATTCCTTAATACTTTTGATGCGTTTTGAACTTTGAACCCTAACATATCGTAGCGAATTGTTTCAATAATTATTTACATAGTGTAACGATGTATATTTCATATGTCGAATACAATGTTAAGGCTTATTACTTAGTGATTTTTTTAGATTCCATTGGCTAAATCTGCCTAAAGCACATAAAGGCCAGTATATTCTATACATATGGTAATTAATCATAAAACCTGCTGGTAGCGCTGTGTCGTGTAAGTTGTGATCATTTTTTCTTTCGGTATGATCGACCCTCATTCCGATCCCGTATCCAGGGAACCCTGTTCCTGTAAATTGAGGTTCGTTCCAAGCACCATCTTCGTTTTGGGTGCTCAATAGATATTGTATGCCTTGTAATACGGTATCTGTATCACCTTGGTCAGCCGCAATAAGTGATATTAGAGACCATGCTGTTTGAGATGCGGTGCTCGGACCTTTGCCATGTAGAGACGCGTCTACATAAGATCCAGGTGTTTCGCCCCAGCCTCCATCATCATTTTGATGATCCGCTAACCAGGATGTTGCTTTTACCATAGCATCGTGTTTGGGTTTGATTCCTATTGAACGCAAGGCAGGTAAAACGGAACCGATGCCATAGATGTAGTTAACTCCCCATCTCCCGAACCATGAGCCATCAGGTTCTTGCTCTGAAAATACATATTTCAAAGCCTTGTCTATCACTTTGGAGTAGGGCTCTTTACCTAATGTGCCGAGTAGCTCTAAAACATGAGCCGTGACATCAACACTTGGCGGATCAATTGTTTCGCCAAAATCAGAGAATGGTATTCTGGCTATGAATGAACGCATATTATCCTTGTCAAAAGATGCCCAACCCCCGTTCCTACTTTGCATGCCATTTATCCACTGTACACATCTGTCAATTGACCTTCGTTTTGTTTCTTTATCCGTTAAGTCAATTCTGTGTAGTGCAGTTGCTACCACTGCTGCATCATCAATATCAGGATAGTTTGTGTTGTCGAATTCAAAAGCCCATCCTCCAGCACGGACATTATCAGCTTTGACCCGCCAATCACCATCACTTTTAATTTGTTTATTTAGTAACCAGTTACCAGCTTTTCGTAACCGACTATCATTTGGCTTTATTCCTGAGTCCAGAAGTGAGATTATGGCTAGCCCAGTGTCCCATATTGGAGATAAACAAGCTTGTACCCTTAAAGTTTGTTTATCTTCTATTGCAAAGGCTTTAAATCCGTTTAAAGCCTTTGCAATAACAGGATTGTCTAAATCGTACCCACAAGCAGATAGAGCCATTATTGAGTATACCCATGGAGGCTGAATCCCACCCCAGCTTCCATCAGCTTCTTGATGATCCAGAATCCACTCCTCACACTTTTTCAGAGCTAGCTCTCTGGTCGGCTTTATTGGGAGCTTATCCAATATTCTAAGAACTTGGTCGGCAGCATAGAAAAATGTTTCCCAGCCAATCTGATTGGTAGGGGACTTAATCGAGAAGTCTACATTATCTATCCCGTCTACAAAAAGTTCATCAACTCTAGCATTTTCGGGTAATTGACGAACTGGCTTTTTGTCCATAAGGATTAGTAATGGAACGATTGTCGATCTTGCCCAACTCGAAAACTCATATATATTTATTGGAGACCAGTTGGGCAGTAAGATTAACTCAGCCGGCATTATAGGAACGCCTTCCCACTTCCATTGCCCGATTAGAGCGAGCCATATTTTGGTGAAGACTCTAGTTTTTTCGATACCTCCTTTGCTACGTATGAAATCTTTTGCCTTAGCCATTGAACTGTTGTTCTCTGAATAGCCACTTAGTTTTAAAGCAACGTAACACTCTACACTAGTGGATAAATCTCCTGGAGATCCATAATATTGACCCCAAGTACCATCTTCTCTTTGTTGACTTATTATGTGATTAGACAACTTAAGGAATTTCTCATCATCTTTTATTCCTAAAATAAAATGCAACATCAAAAATTCCGCTTCCATAGTTGGGTTAGACTCAAGTTCTCCCCACCAGAACCCTTCACTGTACTGTTCTTTAAATAGGTAATTTTGAGTTCTCTCAATGGCTCTGTTGAGGTCTTTATTAAGTTGCTGTGTTGTATTTTGAGTCATTTATTTGATATTTAACGCACAGTGGAAGATTCAATGTCGGCAGTTTGCTGGGCTTCAATAATCGCTTGCAGGTTTTCTGCAAGTATTTTTCTAGATCTTCTAACTTGTAGTGATAACTTATAAATTGTCTTAATATCGCCTGGGTTTAACGCCATGTGTCGCAATCCTTTCAAAACCCCGCGTGATTTTTTATTTTTTGCTGCTTCAACTACAAACGGAGGCAGTTTTTGTCCCACGGGGTCTAAAACCACTCTTAAAACTATGTTTGGTATATCGCTTTCAGTCGCTATTTTACTTACCCAAAAACTTTCCATGTCGATTACGTCAACTGCAAAATTTTCTCCAATCCATAATTTTAGGTCGCGATTATAAACGAATTGATCTACAGTCATGCAAGATCCCAACTTGCAACTGAAACTCATATCATTGATAGAGGTTTGGAACTTGAGTGCTGTAGTTTGGTCTAACGATGTTGACTGAGTAGCTAATTCGGTTGACCAAAAAGCAGGAGTTCCTTCGATAACCCATAGGCTATTACATAAATATATAGTACCTGGTTCTATGGACTGTTTAACCGATCCGGCAAACCCAGCAGAGATTAATAAGCTTGGTTTATACCTATCAAGTATTATCTTAGTGGCATTTTCTGCGTTAGACTTACCAATCCCACTCTCCATTAAAACCACATCAGGAATTAACTCAGATTGAAAAATACATTGATTGATATCGATCTGTTCAGCAGGGACGAATTTGTTTCTTGAGACGAATGTGCTGAGTTCCTCTCTAATAGCAACAACAATNNGCTATCACTATCCCGCGCCTACCCCGCTTTTACTGATTGCACCGCCAATAACCATTTTTGCAGCAGACACAGGGTTTTTAATAGCATCATAAATTGATGCCGATTCAAAACCACAGTGCATTAGGCAATTGGCGCATCTTGGATCTTTACCCGGGCCATACCGGCTCCACAAATCATCAGACATAAGATCATTAAAGTTTTCAGTGTGCCTGTCACCTAATAAGTAACACGGCTCTCTCCATCCGGATACCGTATAGGTTGGGTTTGACCAGGCCGTACAATTATATTCTGTTTCACCTCTCAAAAAGTCGAGATATAGTGGATTATTATAGAATCGTATTCCATGCTTTGGATCAAGAATTCTTGTGAATACATTTCTAGCTTTTCGCCGTGAAATAAATAAATCTTGATTTGGTACGGAATCAAATTGATATCCTGGGGACACCATACATCCTTCAATTCCCATGTTGGTCAACATTTTAAACATTTCCAGCATGTCATCCTCGTTAACGCCATTAAATATCGTTGTGTTTGAGGTAACTCTGTAGCCATTTTTGATTGCTGTCTTCATTGCGCGAATAGCAATTTTCCAAACACCTTTTCTGAAGACGGAAATATCATGGGCCTCCTCCATTCCATCCATGTGGACTACAAAGCAAAAATACTTTGACGGAGGTATCTTTTTCATAACTCGTTCCATTAATAGTGCGTTAGTGCACATATAAACAAAACGTTTCTGTGCGATTATCTTAGATACTATTTCATCTATATTTGGATGCATAGTTGGCTCTCCGCCAGCAATTGATACGATTGGAGCATCTGAAGCATTTACTGCATCTAAACATTGGTCTACTGTCATTAATCGGTCAATGACAGACTCGTATTCTCTGATTCTGCCACAACCTTCACACGCCAGGTTGCAAGCTTCCAGAGGCTCTAACATGGTAACTAGAGGAAACTTTTTTCGTCCCATAACGTATCTATTTTTTATCATGTACCATCCGAGTTTAACTGCCAATTCTATGGGTCTAGTCATTTCCTTACATCCTCAACGTATTTTGCATAAGTCAAATTTGTTTAGTCTTAATTCGTAATTAGACAATATAATAACCCTTTATACACTATCCAACACACTTGCTAGTGGTTCCTTATGAGTAGGAATTGCACCAATTCCTCAAACTTGCTTACATGTTTCGAATCAATATTAGCTGAATAAAACGATTGTAATGCGATATCCGAATATTCGTTAGCCATATTTCTGATATATGATTTGGTGCCGATATTGTCCATAATGCTAAGCACTGTATCTACATCATTTTCACCTAGTTTATTTTTTGAATAGATTGTTTTCAATATTTCAGATTGTTTTCCACTTGAGTTTGACATTGCATGAACCACAGGCAGAGAATTTTTTCGCCTAGTTATGTCCTGCCCTACTGGTTTTCCAGTTTTTGCCTCATCTCCCCATACCCCTAACAGATCATCTGTGATTTGAAACAAGCAACCTAAAGCTTTACCAGACTCTCTAAAAGAATTTACGATATCCAAGTCACTGGAACCTATATGTGCCCCTAATTCCATTGAGCATCTAATAAGAGCACCTGTTTTACGGCTAATCATGTCAAGATATTCTTTCACGGCGATGTTCTTTCGGCTTTCATAAGAGATGTCTAGAAATTGTCCTTCAATCATTTCAAGACAACCTCCTGTCATTGTTCTGCTAATAGTCAGGGCATCACTTGGTTCGGTAAGTAATCCAGAAAGAGTTACGTCAGCTATTGATCTGAGAACATTGCCTGCAGTAATCGCCTTTGGTTCTCCCCACACATACCATACGGTTGGCCTGTGATGTCTTATTTCATCTCGATCTTGTATATCATCATGCAATAGAGAAAAATTGTGCATATATTCCAAAGCAATGGCAGTTTTAATGGCTTTATTTATATCGCCACCTGTAGCTTCTGCTGCAAATAGACATAAAGTAGGACGCAACAGCTTACTTGTGCTTTTGTTGACTGGTTTGCCAAATTTGTCTGTCCATCCCATTCCATAACCTAATATGGTGTAGACATTAGGTTTAGCATCTTTGGGCATTGGTCCAGATTTTTGTTCCAATCCCAACTGTAAATTATCTTGTATGCATGCTCTATATTGATCGAATATAGATGGTAGTTGATCAACCATATGACTTTCTTGGGTTCTGCCTTGTTAATTATTGAAGATAGTTAGTTTATAAGGAGTTAATTGGCGACTTTAAGTTTACCGGGTTTCTCATTATATAGTGGTCAAATCGCAGGAAAATGTTATAAAATCTAGTGGAAAATCCTAGCATTGCCTTTAAGAAAGTGTCAATTGACTGCTGATTATATAAATGTGTTTTTTTACTTGCAAATATTTTTCCCGTTGTGCTATAGTCGCCACACGCTTGCAGTGGGTATTTACGGTCAAAACCCGGTATGATTGACGACTATTTTCGCCATTACGGACTTATAACAATCTTCGCAGTGATAGCGGTAGCTATACCTGTAGGCATGCTATTGGCATCTTCAGCATTATCTTTGATAGGTATTAGGCCAAATAAACCTGACAGAATTAAAAATGCAATATACGAGTGTGGTTTTGAAACCCTGTCGACAAGATGGAGTGGTTTTAATAGCAGGTTTTATGCTATTGCGTTGATTTTCGTTGTTTTTGATGTTGAAGTAGTATTTCTGTTTCCCTGGGCTGCAGAATTTGGTTATATGTCTGCTAAGTTTGGGTCTTTTGTGCTAATTGAAATGCTTGTGTTTGTGGCAATACTGGTAGTTGGATGGCTATATGCTTTGCGAAAAGGAGATCTAGAATGGACATGATCAATGGCCCTGAGAACTCAGAACACTCTGGTTTAGAGGAGGGTAAATTTCCATTGTATTCAGCTACATGGGAATTAGATGCTCAAGAAGGAGACTACGTCAACCGATTAAAAGCTTCTAGTACTAAGCCATTGGCTGAGCCGTTAATAGAAGTACCAGATGATTTGAAACGAAACTTAGCTATAACTTCCGTTGATGCTTTGATGAATTGGGGTCGAAAATCGTCTGTTTGGCCACTTACCTTTGGCCTGGCATGTTGTGCATTTGAAATGATGGCAAGTGCTATGTCTCGGTTTGATATAGCAAGATTTGGAATGGAGGTTTTTAGAGCTTCTCCTCGACAAGCAGACCTTATGATTGTTGCAGGCACTGTAACGTGGAAAATGGCTCCAGCCATAGAGCGTGTATATAAGCAAATGGCTGAACCTAGATGGGTGATTTCGATGGGTGTTTGTGCTACCAGTGGAGGGCCTTACTACGAATCATACAGTGTTGTGCCGGGAGTCAACCATATTATTCCTGTAGATGTCTATGTGCCAGGATGTCCACCTCGTCCAGACGCATTAGTATATGGAATCATGCAACTTCATGAAAAAATTAAGCGATATTCAATATCTCATCCGTCATTGAGGCCATAATGTCTATTCCTGTAACCGGTGAATTTGCTGCAGAAAAAATCAATCACAACGTACCTAACTCGGTTATAAGTTTTGATGAAACAAACATTTGGGTTGAACCTGAGAAATTGCTATCGGTTGCTAAATTTCTTAAGAATGATAAGGAATTGGACATGCAGTTTTTGAACAGTCTATCAGCGGTCGACTATATAGAATATTTTGAACTTGTTTATCATCTGCGCTCTTTAAGAAACAATACAACGTTGGTACTAAAAACTAAATGTTATGGGCGCGAAGAACTCAATGTACATAGTCTAACCTCAGTGTGGAAGGGTGCCGAATTACAAGAGCGGGAAGTTTGGGATCTTATGGGCATCAAATTTTTGGAACATCCTAATATGAAGAGAATATTGCTATGGGAAGGATTTCCAGGACATCCGCTACGTAAGGATTTTATTAGGTGAAATCGCGTGAGATATTGACATATTACGATTTGCCTGCTGAATTAACGAAGAAGTGTTTATAAGAAATGCCGATTAATACTCAACCGGTAACAATCAATCTTGGACCTCAACATCCTTCTACTCATGGTGTTTTTAGATTGAGAGTCACCTTTGATGGCGAGCAAGTGATTGATGTTGAGCCTGTTTTTGGATATCTGCATAGAGGTACTGAAAAATTGGCGGAAGAGCGCAACTATGTTCAGATTGTTACTTTAACAGATCGACTGGATTATGTAGCAGCTATGACTAACAACCTTGCATATGTTCGTACCGTAGAATCTTTAGCAGGGATAGAAGTTCCCGAACGCGGCATGTACTTGCGGGTAATAAGCGCAGAATTACAGAGAATAGCGAGCCATCTTATTGCAACTGGATTCCTATTAGACGAGCTAGGAGCTTTTCACACTCCTCTCATTTATTGCTTTAGAGAGCGAGAGCGGATTCTTGACATGTTTGAGATGTTATGTGGAGCTAGAATCACAGTGAGTTATATGCGTCCTGGGGGAGTTTTTCAAGACGCGCCATTGGACTTTTGGCCTCGACTAGACGACTTTTTGACATCAATGCCAGGCTATCTCGATGAACTTGAAGGATTAATTACTGAAAATGAAATAGTTTTAGTAAGAACCCGAAATTTGGGTATATTGTCTGCACAAGACGCGATAGATGCATCAATTACCGGACCTGTGCTTAGAGCAACCGGGGTTCAGTGGGATTTACGTAAAGCCGAGCCGCACGAAGTTTATGACAGGCTAGATTTTGATATACCAATAGGTTCTGTTGGAGATACGTATGACCGTTATTTAGTTCGTGTTCAGGAGATGAGGCAAAGTCTTCGTATAATCCAACAGTGCGTTGAACAAATTGAACCAGGTCCAATACGATCTAAAACACCGTTTTTTATACGCCCCGATTCGACTGAAGCATATGTTGGAACTGAATCCCCTAAAGGTGAACTAGGGTTTTACATTGTGGGGGACGGGGGTATATCGCCGTATCGCATGCACATACGGGCGCCTTCATTTATAAACCTAACGGTTTTAAGGGAATTATTAATCGGATGGAAAATAGCTGACCTTATTGTCATATTTGGCAGCATAGACATTGTTGTGGGAGAGGTGGATCGATAATGGAACCGAACATTATGCAAAGTGGATTTGATTTTCATACTATCTACCAATTTATTAATGGTTTTATGCCAGAAAATTTAGACTGGCTGTCATTCCTTATAACATCTTTGATTTTAGGAATCGTAATAATAAATGCCCTGGTTCTGTCTACAGCCATCTATACTTGGTTTGAAAGACGTTTGTTAGGAAGGTTTCAATCCAGACTAGGTCCTAACAGATGGGGCCCGTTTGGCGTTTTACAGCCAATTGCTGACTTGGTTAAACTATTAACTAAAGAAGATACCGTTCCCGATGAGGCTGATAAACCTATATTCACACTTGCCCCAGTAGTTTTCCTGGTTCCGGCGCTGATAGTGTTTTCTGTAATACCTCTACATGGCGGTAGTTTTATGGGACGCCTGAACATCGGGCTGATATTTGTAATTGCTATTACATCTATAAATACATTGGCGGTATTTATGGCTGGCTGGTCGTCAGTAAATAAATATGCGATGTTTGGAGCTATGAGAGCGGTAGCTATGTTGGTAAGCTATGAAATACCAATGGGTATAGCTGTGATTACTATCGCAATTGCTGCACAAACATTGGGGTTATCGAACGTTGTATTGGCGCAAGACGTACCATATCTGTTAGTTATGCCACTAGGCTTCTTAGTCTTTGTAACAGCTGCTTCAGCAGAGATGAGCAGAACTCCATTTGATTTGATCGAATCGGATTCTGAGCTGGGAGCTGGATATCATACTGAGTACAGTGGAGCAAAATTTGCGATTCTACAGCTTAGTGAATTTATGGCTCCTATAATAGTTGCTGCGTTAGTCACTACATTTTTTCTTAGCGGGTGGCGGGGATATGGCCCGATTCCTGGTCCCATATGGTTTGTTATAAAGACCTTCGTGGTGCTATTTGGATTCGTGTGGATTCGCGCTAGTTGGCCGCGCCTCAGAGTGGATCAGATAATGGGATTAGCGTGGAAAGGTTTATTGCCACTGGCAATAATAAATTTATTTGCAGTGGCGATCGAAGTATTCATATTTAATCCTGGAGAAGCCGGGTTATCCACTAGAGATCTGTGGATAATGGCTGCTATTAATTGGGCTATAACAATTATTTCTATTTATGTCATTTTTTTCGTTTTGGGTCAAAATCGGTTAAAACGCCCAGAACCTGTGGTATCCCCATTAGCAAATATGTATGCAAATACTAATGTAGTTAATAATGTATCTGATGTAATGGAGGCTGATTAATATGTATGGATTAGGACTGGCTAAAGGTTTAGTAGTTACGGCAAAAAATCTGTTGTTGCCATCGCGGCTAATGACTATTCAATATCCCGACCGTAAAGTGGGGTTATTAGGATTATCTGAATCAACAGGTATGCCAGTAATATCGTTGATCTTAAAAGATCCGCTGTCTTGTGTTAAAGCAATATTAGGGTTGATGGTTGTGAAAGCAAGCGTTCCTCAACATCCGAGTTTTCGCGGCGAAGAATTTGTTTGGTATGAACAAAGATGTACCGGTTGCGCTTCGTGTGCCAAGTACTGTCCGCTTGGCATCATCGAAATTGTTACAAGCGAAAGTGGTGATCAGGTTCAGGAAGGTCAGAAATATAACTTGGACAAATTTGACATTGATATAGGACGTTGCATGTTTTGTGGTTTGTGCGTAGAAGCTTGTCCATATGATGCTTTACATATGGGCAGTGGCTTTGAAGAAGGTCAGTATAGCCGAAAAGATTTGGTGATCACAAAACGTCAATTATTAGGAGCAAAAAAGAAACCCAGTACTTGGTTCCGGCCTCAACTTTCATCCAAGAACTATGATCCGCATACAGATAAAAACATTAAATGGGATAGTGCCGGTAGACATGAAAAACCTAGTCTACAAGAACAACAAGACAATTGGGTTAAACGTTGATTTTTAAACTAAATAATACGGCTTTGTTAAGTATATAAATGGAAACTGATACTGCGTTAATTATTGATATCGTTTTCTGGGTTATTGCTGTATGCACTATAGTCTCAGCAATAGCCGTTGTTGTTTTAAAAGATGTTTTCAGATCAGCATTGTTTCTTGTAGTAACATTTTTTGGAATAGCTGGTATGTTTTTGTTACTCCGGGCGGAATTCCTAGCTATGGTGCAAATTCTATTATATGTAGGCGCCATATCAGTGTTGATTTTGTTTGCAGTCGTCCTTACGCGAGACGTCGAACAAGGCAGTCCATTTAACTCCTATTTGGTGCCAGTGTTATTTGTTTCTGGATTAATACTTGCAGGCGTGATTTTTGTAATAACGAATACCGATTGGAACGTGTCCTCAGCCGACATGACTAGAGAACAAATGACTGCAATCTTTTCTGAGACCAGTGTGTTGGGGAACATAGCTGGCCTTTTAATTACAAAATATGTACTAGCCTTTGAGGCAGTATCCGTTGTATTGCTTGGTGCTGTAATTGGAGCCCTGGCGTTGGTTAGAAGGAGATAAACATGGGGTTACAGCAATTTCTTATCATTGGAGCGATAATCTTTTTTATTGGATTGTTTGGTTCATTCACCAAACGTAATACTATAGTGGTTTTGATGTGTATTGAATTAATGTTTAATGCCGTTAACTTGACTGCGGTTGCTATGTCACGTTATTTAATTCCATACTCAAGTGTAAATGGATCGGGGATTGAGGAGAGTATATTAACTGGCCAAGTATTTTCTATATTTATAATAACAATTGCGGCTGCTGAAATTACCGTTGGATTAGCCATAGTGATCGTGTTGGTGCGTAACTTTAAAAGCGTTTTTGTCAGTGATGCAAGCGAGCTTAAGTATTAATGTTTACTGATTATCGTAAGGCCTCAAACCTAATCACGGCTGAAATGTGGAAGGCAGCAATTGAAGCTGAGGGCTTGCCTGTAAAAATTATTCCTTTGGGTAACATACTTGAGTGGAGTGAAAGAGTTCATTATCGGGTTATGGTTCCAAAAGGAAGGGAACACGTTGCAGATGAAATATTAAGGAAACTATAAATGATCAGTGAATTAGCATCCTGGTTTATTTTCTTTTGCCCTATTTTAGCGTTTGTAATCATTGGTGCTGTGGTGTGGCCTTTTATCGGTAAACAAAGCAAAATCTCCGGTTATATCACTATCGCAGCAATATCAGTTTCCACCATTTTTTCGATTTGGGCTCTTGCAAGTGTTATCGAAAATGGCCATTCTATAAACTTTGAATCCCACAATTGGGTCAGCATCCGAGGCATGGAAATTAATGTTGGGATTGTTTTGGATGGTTTAACTACCATTATGTTGATAGTGGTCAGCTCTGTAAGTTTACTTATTCAGATTTATTCAACTGTTTACATGAAAGGGGACGGAGGATATTCTCGTTACTTTGCCTATATGTCGCTTTTTACGGCATCAATGATTGGGTTGGTTTTAGCGAGTAACTTAATTCAGATGTTCGTGTTTTGGGAATTAGTTGGAGCATCGTCTTATTTATTAATTGGGTTTTGGTTTAACAAACCAGCTGCAGCGGCGGCAGCAAAAAAGGCCTTCATAATAACCAGGTTAGGCGACTTTGGTTTCCTATTAGCAATACTGTATCTGTTTTTTAATGCCGATTCTTTCTTAGCGAATGGACTCAATCCCTTCGATGTCATGGATATAAATAATGCAGTCACAGTTGGAGTTATATCAAGTAGTGTGGCTGGCTGGGTCGCAGTAGGGATGTTTGCCGGTGCAATGGGTAAGTCAGCGCAATTTCCTTTCCATACATGGTTGCCTGATGCGATGGAGGGCCCTACCCCAGTTAGCGCTTTGATTCATGCAGCGACTATGGTTGCAGCTGGAGTTTTTTTGGTAGCGCGATTTTTCCCGTTATTTGAAGCATCTAAGGAAGCCATGATGGTTGTCGCTCTAGTAGGAGGGGTGACAGCTATATTCGCAGCCTCCATTGGGCTGGTTCAAAATGACATCAAAAGAGTATTGGCATACTCAACGATTAGTCAGTTGGGATATATGATGTTAGCTCTTGGTGTAGGCGCCTACAGTGCGGCTATCTTCCATCTATTTACACACGCTTTTTTCAAAGCTTTACTGTTCTTGGCTGCAGGAAACGTTGGCCATTCAGTTGGTGGAACCTTCGATATGCGATATATGGGAGGATTAAGGCGTTTGATGCCATGGACTTATGGAGCAGTGCTGATAGGTGGATTGAGCCTATCCGGTATATTTCCAATGGCTGGTTTTTGGAGCAAAGATGAAATTTTAAATCATGCCTGGCATTCTAATGAAGTAATCTCACAGGTAGTTTTCTGGTTGGCTCTTGTCGCAGTGTTTATGACAGCTTTCTATATGTTTAGGGCCGTGTTTATGATATTTGAAGGAACTTATAAAGGAGGAGCTAAGTCAGATCCGGATATGGACGTTGTCGAAGAAGTTGTCCCGCATGAATCACCTAGACTGATGGTTGTCCCAATAATTATTCTTGCTATAGCTACGTTAACCGTGGGATGGGTAGTGAATCCATTAACAGATTTAGGCGCTATACCTATTCATTGGTTCGCTGAATTCATACGTGTAGGGAGTGGGCACGAAGAAGTCTTGGCGTTCAACAGGATTTTGGCTATTGTGTCTAGCTTAATAGCTTTGTCAGGCATACTGTTAGCCTATTTATTGTATGTATCAAAGTACAAATTAATACTAAAGTTTCAACAAGTCACAAGCGGTATTTATACGTTACTGCTAGCCAAATATTACTTTGATGAACTTTACGAAGATGTAATTACGAGGCAGGTTTTCTATTCAAAACTAGCTGCCTCTCTTGATTTGATAGACAAAAACTTTATCGATGGGATTGTTCGTACGATTGATAGGGTGGGACGAAATGTCGGTAGATTAATTGCTCAAATGCAAACTGGACAATTGCAAGGTTACGGTATTGTTACGTCTTTTGGAGTGTTACTTATATTCGGGATTTATCTTATTTTTAGGTGATATGTAATTGGATGGATTGACCCAACATAATGGATTCAGTGGATTGCTAACTGCTTTAGTGTTTTTGCCATTTGTATTTGCATTACTGATTAGTGTTTTCCCTAAAAATGATACACAAGTTAGATTTGTTGCTTGTGTGTCTGGACTGGTTTCATTAATCCTCAGCATAGTTGTATTCGCGGCATATAATCGGAGTGAATCAGGCTTTCAATTGATTGACCGTTTCAACAGTTGGATACCGATAGATACGTTTAGGGTTGAGTACTTTCTTGCTGTCGACGGATTAAGTGTTCCTATGGTTTTGTTGACAGGCTTGTTAGGTATGGTTGCCGTGCTTGCTTCAATGGGAATTACTCATCGAGTAAAACAATATTTTGTCTTGATTCTTGTACTACAAGGTACTGTTTTTGGTGTATTCACGGCATTAGATTTCATTATGTTCTTTCTGTTTTGGGAGCTTGAACTAATACCAATGTTCTTTTTAATTTCTGTTTGGGGAAGCGGAAGAAAAGAATACTCTGCAATGAAATTCATAATATTCACCTTCTTGGGTAGCGCGTTCATGCTGTTGGGCATATTAGCGTTGTATTTGTCAGCAGGGACATTTGATATGACTGCATTGCCAGCGATGTTGCAAGGAGGCCTTAAACTAGTTCTGCCGGCAGGAGCAATATTCGGGCTTCTCTTTGTTGGATTTGCCGTAAAATTGCCAGTTTGGCCATTACACACATGGCTTCCAGATGCACACACGGATGCTCCCACGGCTGTCAGTGTGATGTTGGCCGGAGTCCTTTTGAAAATGGGTGGATATGGCATGATTAGAGTTACGGCATCAATATTACCTGACGTGATGTCAGATCTGTCGTGGCTATTAGTGGCTGCTGGAGTGATTAATGTTTTGTATGGAGCGGTGATAACTATTAGACAAACTGATTTAAAACGCCTCGTCGCATTCAGCTCTATCAGTCATATGGGTTATGTTTTGATCGGTCTATCAGCCATTGCATCCAAGAGTGCAGATGCGGCAACGGTTGGCTTAACAGGAGCATCAATGCAAATGTTCGCCCACGGAACCATTACAGGATTAATGTTCCTCACTGTGGGTCTTATTTATGACCGTACTCACACGAGGTATATACCGGATCTGGGCGGCCTATCAACTAAAACACCCATTATTGCGACAGCATTTTTGATTGCAGGCCTTGCCTCTTTGGGGCTTCCTGGAACGATTGGGTTTGCAGCAGAGATACTGATATTTTTGGGAGCCTTTTCTGTTTGGGCATGGCCAACAGCACTTGCTGTTTTTGGGGTTGTTATTACAGCTGGATACATTTTGTGGATGGGGCAACGAACTTTATTCGGCCCAATTAATGATCGCTGGTCTAGCCTGACAGACGCGTCTAAATTAGAACTGATTCCAATTGCGTTACTAATTGGCGCTATTTTTGTTTTTGGAATATATCCTTCTTTTCTTACTGATCTATTTACCATGGGTGTGGAACCCATAGTCACGATGAGCAGTGGTTCGGCAGAAATTCTTAGTAGGTAGTAAAACTTTGACTCAACAAGACATATATTTACTTTCACCAGAAATTAGCTTGATTGGATTGGCTTTAGCGATTGTCATTTTGGATATTTTTGTTAAACAGAAGTTGATAACTCAATGCCTAATTGGTATTGGTTTAGTATTGCCAGTTATTTTTTCGGTGTTACTTTGGAATGGAGTTGGTCTTGGAGGAGATTTTGATGCAGGAATACAAACATTAGGCATTTTTAACACTCTAGTAGTGGACAGATTTACTTTATTGTTTAAATTTCTACTAATAGGAATATTGGCTATAGTGATAATTAGTTCACTTAGTTATGTTCACCGTTTTGAAAAAATCAAAATAGAGTATTTCAGTCTGCTTATTTTCTCGACAGTTGGCATGATGATGTTGGTTTCAACTACAGAGTTGATAACACTCTACATATCTTTGGAGCTTACTGCATTACCAATGGCTTTGCTCATAGCCATTCCAGGTACTCGACTATCTTCAGAAGCCGGAATTAAGTTCCTGATTTTAAGTGCGGTAAGTTCAGCTTTATTGATATACGGCATGGTTTGGATATATGGCTTGACTGGCACTACAGACCTAGTTGAGATTTTCAAGTCTGTAGCTCTAATTACAGGATCAACTGAATCATCATCTACGGTGCCATTCGGAAACTATGGGATTTTGTTAGGTGTAATACTTATGATTGCTGGTTTTGGTTTTAAAATATCCAGTGTTCCGTTTCATATGTGGGTGCCTGATGTGTATGAAGGTGCACCAACCCCAGTAACAGCGTTTCTGTCTGTAGCCAGTAAAGCTGCTGGATTTGCAGTTATTCTTAGAGTGTTTTATGGGTCATTTTCCAATGAAGTTTTATCGCTTGAATGGAGCATGATATTTGCTGTTATGGCGATATTGTCAATGGTAATTGGTAACTTTGTCGCAATTGCCCAAAAGAATATGAAAAGGTTATTGGCGTATAGCACAATAGCTCATGCCGGATACATTATGATGGGCCTTACGGTAGTGTCTGGGAGAATGGAAGTTTTTTCACTTGAAGGTGCTTCTAGTGTAGTGTTTTACTTGATAGGCTATGCAGCCACTAATTTAGCGGCGTTTGTTGCAGTAATAGCAATATCTAACAGGACTGGAAGCTACTTGATAGAAGATTTTGCTGGCATAGGAAGAAGATCCCCTTTTATAGCTTTTTGCTTGGCTGCCAGTTTAATATCCTTAACTGGAATACCGCCTACGGTTGGGTTTATGGCAAAACTGAATGTTTTTACTAGTGCTTTTAACGGAGGCCTTTGGTGGCTGGTAATGGCTGGAACCCTTAGTAGCGTAGTTTCTGCTTATTATTACTTGCGAGTGATTAAGATCATGTACCTTTATGATCCACTAGAAAATGTTCGTATTAAAGCAGATCCCCTTACTCTCGCGGCTTTGACGATCACCTCATTGGCTATCGTTGTATTTGGCATTTATCCTACTCCTTTAATCAAAGCCGCCACAGTTGCTGTAGAATTCTTATTGATCTATTAAATAGTTAAGTTTATAAACTAATGAGCGATGATAAGACTATTATGAATGGTGTTACGATATGAAATCCTCAATAAAACAAATAGGATTTATCTACAATTCTCAAGTTTCTGAGGCGGTTGATTTGTGTCAATCTGTGATCAAGGATCTCAATTTATCTGAGAGAGCTTGGTCCACTTCTGCCGATCAAATAGCTGAGAAGAAAGATGAATTAAAGGAAACGTCTTTAATAATTATCTTGGGTGGTGACGGAACCATTTTGAGGACTCTCCGGATATTAGCACCACATGAGATACCTATGCTTAGCATAAATTTAGGAAGGGTCGGGTTTATGTCAGAATTAGAAGTAGGTTCTGCTTTATCTGGTATTAGGAGTTATGTTGAAGAAAATCTTGATAGCCATTGGATAGATGAACGCATGATGATTGATGCTGAAGCTTTTAGGAAAAATGGCCAGGTGTACGCAAAAACCTTTGCTCTAAATGAAATTGTAATTAGCAGAGGGCAAAATGCTAGGCTTTTGCATGTTGAGGCGTTAGTTAATGGCACTAAATTAACCACGTATAGAGCTGATGGTGTATTAGTTTCGACTTCTACTGGCAGTACCGGATACGCAATGGCAGCAGGAGGTCCAATCATTACTCCTAGGTCGACTGACATGGTTTTGTTGCCAATAGCGGGGCATATGTGCCTAGATACTGGCTTAGTGCTTTGTGGGGATACCATCATCAAGTTAAATATCTTAAATGATGCGGAAGCTTTCATTAGTGGAGACGGCTTTGCAGTCGATGAATCATTAGAACCCGGAGACTATGTGGTTATCAAAAGTAGCCGTTATAAAGCATTATTTGTTAGATTAGGGAGTAAAGAAGCATTTTACTCAAACTTGACCAGCCGGCTCGGTATTCAAGATAGATCTTAATTACTTTGAAGTTATCTAATTCCAAAAGTTTTGAACGTGAATTTCGAATAGATTCAAAACTAATATACAGTGGCCAGATTATAGAAGTTAAAGTTGACCGAGTAGTTCTCCCTGACGGTAGTGAAACAACTCGAGAGGTTGTTTTTCATGTTCCAGCGGTAGTTATAGTTCCAGTTGATAAAAGCAATAATCTCATTATGGTTAGCCAATATCGATATGCAATAAATAAACGAATATTAGAATTTCCTGCTGGCGGGTTAGATAAAGACGAGACTCCGGAAGAATGCGCTCAAAGAGAGTTAAGGGAAGAAACCGGCTTTGGGTCTAAAAAATTATTGAATTTAGGAGGTTTTTGGTCAGCGCCTGGGTTTCTTACAGAATATTTACACGTGTTTCTGGCGCTAGAATTGTTTCCAAGTCGACTTGAACCTGATTCAGATGAGATGATCTCTATATGTAAATTTTCTTTGACGGAAGTTGAGATTATGATGGCTAACAGGCAAATTCAAGACTCTAAAAGCGTAGCGGCCCTATATTTTGCCATGAACAGTAATGATTTTCCTGTATAGCAGTATAAAAACTATACACTGGTAACCAATATAACGAAGGTCTTGCAATAACAACGTATGTTGTGGCAATATCAAATCTAACTTATCTTAATGTGAAGTTATAAACAGCAATATTCGGCACTGAAACAGGAGTAACAATGCAACCCAGATTATTTACTATCTTTCTGATAGGAATACTGGCCGTTTTTATCACAACTGCGTGCTCAGAATCTCAGGATGGACCGGCAGTTGAAAAATCTGAGATACCTGTTTCTGAATCTGATGCCACTACTGGCACTACTGCTGACGTACATTCAATTGCCGATTCTTCTGTAGTTCTTTTCGATGAAGAAGGGAACATGATTAACTCTGCTGTAGAACCGACTGAAGAGCCCGCTGAACAAGAAGAAATAATTTTTCTAGATACTGTGGTTGCTATTGAAGGAAAGCGTACCACCGAAGAACCTTTATTTACGCCGGTAGCACTAAGAATTGGACAAAGAATTGCTAGTCCAACGATGCCAGGCGGCCTTACGATTCTCTTTGCAGAAGTTCTTGAAGACTCTAGATGTCCTGTTGGAGCAGAGTGCCCAACTAAAGGTAAAGCGGTCATAAGAACGGAGAGTTGGTCGAATGTGACTGAACTGGGACAGATTATCTTGGAACTTGAAGAAGGCCAGGCTGGTCCAACTGTTAAAAAAATAACCAGATATTCTGCAGTATTTATCTCACTTGAACCACATCCTGTAGAGGGAGAAACTATTGACCCATCCGAATATGTTGCAGTAATTGCAGTAATTAAATGATTTAATAGTTTACTCGGTTTTCAATATAAATTTGGTTGGAGCAATATATGAAAATCATAAAAATTCTAGGAATTAGATATAAGTTAACCATTGTAGTTCTAGTAATTAGTATTACTGGTTTTGTCGTAGGCTGTGGTGGTTCAGAAAGAGAAATGCATGGTGATGATGATTATGAGTTTACATTTGTTGCAGACGCAGGGTCTACGCCAACGGTTGCTGTTAACGACGTCCTTCTTGAGGAACAAGAATCTATGACTTTAAGCGAGAGCCATGAAGCGTATTTGGAGACTCTCGAAGAACCGACAGTAGAACCGACAGTAGAACCAACTGAAGAGCCGGTTATTGAAGAAGTTAATTTAGAGTTTGGCGAAACAGTCATTGCAGCGGAAGGGGAACGTTTAACCGAGGTGCCGTTGCTAGTGCCAGTATCCCTTCGAATTGGTCAAAAGCTTTCTAGCCCTAGCCTGTTGAGTGGATTGGGAATTGAATTTTTGGAGATAATTGAAGATACTAGATGCCCTGAAAACACTGAATGTTCTACTTCAGGAAGAGCGACTGTATCGGTAAAAGTTGGCGGTCACCGGTCTTCACTTGGTTCAACTACTTTGACACTTGAAGATGGTCAAGTTGGACCATCTATCAAGAAGTTAGGCAAGTACTCAGCCGTATTTATCTCGCTAGAACCATTTCCCGTTGAAGGCGAAGATATTGACCCAGCTGACTATGTGGGTACATTTGCTGTTATACAATGACTCTAATTTACCGCCCGTTTAAAGAAGAACTATGTTCGATATCAAATAAAAATGGGTGGGGAGAAGATATAAAAAACTCATAAGTAAAGAAGTACGGTTGTTTTTTGAAAAAATTCAAACTCATCTATTCCATTAAAATTTAATATAACAATTACTGTTTTAAGCAGCTTTCTGAGGTGATGCAAGCAAGTGATATGGAATGTGCCATATCTTTGCATTTTGTCCGGTGGGTCGTTTAAGTTCTACTATTGCCTTGTGTCGTCTAATTTCAAGTACGCTACCAATGGATCCGTATCCTGGGTCTCCATTAATTCTTCCGACATAAACCACTTTTTGTCCAGGACAAATAGTTTTTGGAGAAACATCCTGATATCTGATATTTCCTAGTCCCGGTAATTGTAATTGGCTTGGGTAATTATAATTCAATCAATGATTCCTAATATTAAATATTTAGAACAAGTTTAGAACAGAACAAGTGTTCGCGTCAAGTCTAAAGTAGAACTGTGATGTTTCTATCCCTGAATTTGCCATAATATGGCCAAATAGAATGGATCTCGGAACAAAAGGAATTATATTGCTTTAGAGATTATAATGATATCGTGACAAGAGAGTATAAATTATTATTAAACAAAGCATAATTAATTTATTAAATAATCTTGATCACTAGATTATTTTAGTTTTTATAGTTATGGAGGTAGCTTCGTATAATGAGGCTGTTAGACAAGGTAGTGATGATAACAGGAGCGGGAGGAGACATTGGATCAGCGCAATGCCGTCTGTTTGCCAAGGAGCAAGCTAAATTGGTTATAACTGATATTAAAAGACACAGGGGAGTTAAGTTGGCCGATGAGATATCTAGAGAGGGAGGATTTGCTCTATTTGTAGATTTAGATGTATCGTCCGAATCTGATTGGGAGGCTGCAGTGAGTGCAACCCTTGAGCGATTTCGAAAGATTGATGTATTGGTTAATAATGCCGGAATTTATAATACTGAACCCATTCAAGATGAAACAGCAGAAAATTGGGATCAGGTACTATCAATAAATTCAAAAGGAGCCTTTTTAGGCACTCGGGCCGTTGTTGAACCAATGCGCTTGATGAAAAGGGGATCAATAATTAATGTTGCCTCAACCACTGCTTTAGTTGGTAGCTGTCGGGGAGGAGCATACGGCGCTTCGAAGGCCGCATTGCTCTCCTTAACTAAACATACAGCTATTCAAAATGCTGAGTATGGGATTAGAGCAAATGCCGTTATTCCCGGGCCGATTGAAACAGATATGATTGCTGAGAATATTTCTGATCCTAAAAGTCGAGCATTATCTGAATCTAGAGTGCCACTGGGAAGATTAGGGGCTCCATTGGAAGTTGCATATCCAATACTGTATTTGGCTTCAGATGAATCCAGTTACGTTACAGGAGCTGAATTGTTGGTCGATGGCGGGCTAACTGCTCAGTAAATACAAGCCAGATTTAAAGATAAATTTAAAATTAGTTAAAATAAAGCAATCGGATTAACTGGGCTTCCAGTGCCTCCGATTATTCTTAAAGGGCCGATATTTATCATGAATTCCCATCTATTTTTTTCTTTACATATCTGACTAAGTTCTTCAAGATTGGCGTTATCAACAATCCATATTCCCATTTGAACCAACCCAATCTGATGTATAGGATTAGGCACCTTTTTGTATCCACTAGGTATTAAGTCATTTGCGGTGTCTGTGCCTAAGACAGCTACATCTCTTTCTTTTAATAGTGGAAGACATGCTGCTTGGCATGCAGTAGAACCGTCATCCTTTGGGCTAAATGGTCCCTCGGTTAATGTTCTTTTTAATTGACCGGTTCTAATAAATAGAACATCTCCTGGTTGAATTTCAAATCTACAGCTTTTTGTAGCGTTTATTATGTCTTGAGGCATTACGCCTTCATTTCTATCAAGCCATTTGATGCCCCTAATCAAGGGAACGTCTACCAATACTCCTCTGCTAACAATTCCATTTTTTGCGTTGTCAACTGAGTTTACGGTAGCACCCAGGTTTGTAGAAACTAAATAAGATGGCCTGTTATTGTACATCTTTCCATTCCAGAAGAAGTGTGCAGGTGAATCTATATGGGTTATGTGATATCCATGGTACACCATGGATAAATGTTCCAATGCGGCTTGAACCTGGAACTCAGTATTTTTTTCATGATATTGCCATCCTTCTCCACTTTCCAACATAAGACGTTGGGTAGGTCTGTAAACTTCAGCATCCATATTAGTATCTAATGGTCTTGCACAGCTAACGGAAACACCATCAGTAACTAGAGAGGCCGCCTGTTTAATTTTGTTATTGGTGATTAAATTGAGAGCGCCTATTTCATCATTTTCGCCCCAGCGATTCCAGTTGCTCAACTCAGTCATCCATTTAATTACTTGTTCTTCGGTAGGTATGGAATTAATGTCCAATTTAATATGCTCCTCTTGTCTAATGGTTAACTACTTTATTTGGATTTTAGTCATAAACACTCTGTAACATATTAATCCAATTATTAATATTATTAACCCGGCTCCGATTATCCAGGTTAGTATACCCAGGTAATTTTCGACAAACTCGTTAATTCTTTCTCCATAAAAAAATATTAAGAAACCGATTAACAAGAACCTGCAACTTCTACCTATCAGTGAAGCTATCACAAAAGCCTTACGATCAAAATTCAAAACTCCTGACCCGATAGCAAACACTTTGTACGGGATTGGAGTAAATGCGGCTATAATCACTGCCCACACGCCATATTTATTGAATAAGGCATCAGCTTTATCGATAACTTTATCTGAAATCAAACGAGTGCCTCGTATTTTAAAATATAAGATCGGTCTTCCAAATTTTTTTCCGATGAAATGACCTAATAATGCACCCAATACTGAAGTTGCAGCTACTAAAATTGCAAACCATATTGCATTTTGTGTGTCTATCAAACTCATGGCAATTAATAATGCGTCTGGAGGTATGGGGTTGAATATTGATTCAGTGAATGATGAAAGAGCTAATGTTATTAATGCCCATGGACTTTCTGAAAAACTAAGAATCCATTGAGCTAAATCATGTTGAAGTCCCAATGGTGTTAATTACTCTCAATCGAAATTTTAAATTTATAAGTTTTACCTTTTATTCTAGCTGTGGCTGTAGTGGGTTTCGAATCCGCTCTGTTTTCGCTTAGGCATGGTGACAAGTTACTGCTATTACGTGTCAATGCATCTATGATTTCTTTGGATGCAGCCGGGAAAAGATTTCGATCCATCGAGTAAAGAACACTTTCTTGTTGTATGAAAGCTAATTCAGCTTCCTTAACACTTACTTGCCTGAAAACTATGTTGTCGCCGGGTCTTGACTGAGCGACTAGTCCTATGTCAGTTGAGATAACTGTTCCAATTTTTGCATAGCCGCCAGTAGGTCCTCTATCAGACATCAGAATAATAGGGTTCCCGTCAGCAGGCACTTGTATATTTCCAATCTGAGTTCCGTCTGAAATAATGTCCGGGCCAGTTTCATGTTGCAAATGAGGCCCTGAAAGCCTATAGCCAGTTCGATCACAATTATTTGATACGACATATCTACTGTCAAGAAAAGTATTTATTGCCGAGGACGTGAATCTATCGTTTTGAGGCCCCAATACGACCCTGATGATATGAGAATGTCCATAATTAACGGGCTCCAGATC
Source organism: Dehalococcoidia bacterium UBA1152 (assembly GCA_002311285.1). GTDB lineage: Bacteria > Chloroflexota > Dehalococcoidia > Lucifugimonadales > UBA2962 > UBA2962. Next base: position 42,762 of record DBZU01000070.1, read on the forward strand.
TTCAGGCAAACGCCTTTCTTCATGCACGGTAGCCGGATTAAGTTTGCCTACAGATAACAAATCACCTGTTTTCAATGCTCTCCCTTTATAGCCTCCGAACGATGCCGGTATGTATGTGGACCTACTTCCCATAATTAAAGGCACGTCGATGCCACCATTAATAGCTAAGTAAGCCCTCATTCCATCCTGGACTCCATCAGATGTCATAACAGACCCTTCGTCAACATTGATAGCCGTCCACCTGTCTACGGCCCGTCCGTTCAGTTTGATAGACAAATCACCACCGGTAATTGATATTAACACCGCGGAATTAAACCTAATAGAAGGGCCGACTACAGTCATTTCGATACCAGCGGAATTCATATCATTCCCAATCAGAACATTAGCGGCTCTTAAAGCAAAATTATCCATAGCTCCTGATACAGGGACTCCAAATTTTTGGTAGCGATACCTTCCTGTATCTTGAATGCTGGATAACATACCGGATTCTAATATTTCTATGGATTTATTATTCATGAGACAGATCTGTTTATTTCTTCATCATCTAGGATTTCAATTTCAGGCTTGTACGAATTCGATTCAACATTACTTCTAACGTCTAAATATGCCTCAAGGTTCTCTAAAGGCTGAAATTTTATGTAATTACCAGTAACCAATAGAGATGGGTTTTCTCTCATAGGATCGAAGAGGCTTAATGGAGTTCTGCCTATTAGTTGCCATCCGCCAGGACTGTCGTTCGGGTATATCCCAGTCTGAGACTCTGCAATACCGACTGAACCTGATGGTATTCTAATCCTGGGACTTTCTAGTCTTGGGGTAGCCAATTTTTTATCAAGCCCACCCAAATATGGAAACCCAGGTGCGAAACCGATCATATACACTCGATAATAAGGCTTTGAATGTAATGATACGACGTCGTTTTCACTAAGGCCAGAATGTTTAGCTACGAACTCCAGGTCTTGGCCAAATTCTCCGCCATAAAGTGTTGGAATTTGAATAACTTTTGCGCTATGTTTATCGAGGTCTTTTAATTTTGACGAATCGGCAAAAATTTCATTTTGTATATTTTTTCTGGATTCAATAGTCGGGTCGAATATTACTAACAATGATTTATATGATGGCACCAAGTCGACAAGCCATGGCTTGTCTGTTTTCTCAAGCTGAATCATCAAGTTTTGGACTCTATCATTAATGTCAGGATTAATTGAGTCACCAAATTCGACCAATATTGCCTGGTCTCCTGAATTAATGAATTGTGGTGTTTCGTACATAATGGTCAAATCAGTTCGGATAAAGGCACTATATTAATTCCTGAACTTTCTAAAACAGTTTTTACTTTTTTTGCAATTTGAACAGAACCAGGAGTATCTCCGTGCATACATATGCTGTCTGCTTCAATTGGCACTTCGTCTCCGGTTATAGATGTAATGTAGCCCTCCTGAACCATTTTTAAAGTTCTTTGAGCGATTATATTTGCATCGTGGATTACCGATCCATCAATTGATCTAGAGACTAGAGTCCCGTCACTATTAATTGCACGATCAGCAAAAACCTCTTGAGCCACTCTTAATCCCATTTCTTTGGCGATATGTATCCATTTTGATCCTGAAAGTGCAAGCAGGATCAATTCTGAGTCAACCTCAAGAATCGCGTTGCATATTGCTTCAGCCAATTTTTCATCATTTACGGCTTTATTGTACATAGCACCATGGGGTTTTACGTGCTGAAGTTTATTATTTGATGTGAATGCAGTGAGTGCTCCGATTTGATATATCACATCATTTTGCACCTCTTCGGGATCAATCGTAATGTCACGTCGGCCGAAACCTCTTAAATCTGGATATGATGGATGTGCTCCAATACCAACTTTATGTTGTTCAGCAATTCGCACTGTTTTTTTCATCCAGTTTGGATCACCTGCATGAAAACCGCAGGCAATGTTAGCTGAACTAATAGATTGGATAATCTCTTCATGCCGACCTAGTTTATATTGACCGAAACTCTCTCCAATATCACTATTGAAATCAACTTTATTTTTTGCTTTAGGGTTCAATTTGATCTCCTGTTAGTTAACAAATTATATTGCCCTTGAGCTACCTATACTATATTTATAGGTGGCTAAAACCAAATAATATGGATACGAAAAACTGGATACTGATTATATTACTAGTGTAAAATTGACCTTGCCTCATTATTGATGAAGGATTAAATATTACTTTGATTTCCCGTCGCTAGTCGCCGGAATTTTAACAATTTGAAGTTCGGAGCAATTGCGTCATTTCAGAAACACTTATTAATCAATCTTTAATTACAACCGCCATAGGCGCAGGTACAACACTTGGCCTTCTTATCGTGTTAATGGTCACTTCGTTTATTTTGGGCTGGGTATTCAATAAATGGAGTTACATGAAGTTCCTGGGTGGAAAAGGGCACAGCACAGACAAAATTGATAAGAATCGTGCAATGGCAGCTGTCATAGCCGCTAGTGTATTGAAGTCTTCTCAAGACACTTCTGACCAGGCAGGAGGCTGATTTTATGATTCAGGATTCTCAAAGTGAGTGAATTAATAAGTTTTTTTAATTCGACAGGTTTGTTAAACATTGATTGGCGTGACCTAATAATGTTGGGAATTGGTATTGTTTTCGTTTATCTTGCAATAAATAAGCAATGGGAGCCTTACGAATTACTGCCAATAGGTCTAGGGATACTGATAGTGAATTTACCATTGACTGGAATCGCTATTGGACCTTCTGAGTCAGGCGGCACTCAAGGCGCTGGTATATTTGGTGTTATCTTTCATTATGGATTATCTTTTTGGAATATCCTTCCTCCTATAATATTTCTTGGAATTGGAGCATTAACTGATTTTGGCCCGTTAATTTCAAATCCTAAGACATTACTTTTAGGAGCGGCGGCACAGGTCGGAATATTTGTTGCTTTCTGGGGAGCTTTAGGCGTGAACTTTCTCGGAGAAGATCGGTTCACACTCGGTGAAGCTGCTTCCATCGGAATAATTGGAGGAGCAGATGGGCCTACTACTATTTTCTTATCAGCTAATTTGGCTCCTGGTATTTTAGGGATTACTGCTGTAATTGCATATACCTATATGGCAGCGGTGCCATTTATACAGCCTCCTATTATGAAACTTCTAACTACCAAGAAAGAACGATCTATTGTAATGAAGCCAGCGCGAGAAGTTTCAAAGACGGAAAAATTAGTATTTCCAATTATCGTATTGATAATTATATTGTTGATAGTGCCCCGTGCAGCCCCCCTCATTTCAATGTTAATTGTAGGAAATCTTTTCAAAGAAAGTGGAGTTGTACCAAGACTGACAAGTGCTGCATCTAACGAGTTGTTAAATATCGCTACAATATTACTTATGCTTACAGTTGGCACTCAACTTAGAGCGGATCTTGTTTTTAGGCTAGACACGGTAATAATAATGGTATTAGGTCTGGTTGCGTTTGCTGCTGGAACTACTGGTGGAATTTTATTTGCAAAGATTATGAATTTGTTTCTAAAGGATAAAATTAACCCATTGATTGGTTCAGCTGGCGTATCAGCTGTGCCGATGGCCGCGAGAATCTCACATCATATGGGCCAGCAAGAAAATCCTAATAATTTCTTATTACATCATGCTTTGGGTCCAAACATTGCGGGTGTGATAGGCTCAGCGGTAGTTGCAGGCGTATTTCTTAGTTTAATTGGATAAATTTATTTAATGGGACGCAAAGTAAGAATTAAAATAGACGACAACTGGCATTCGGTTGAAATCATTGATATAAACGCGGATCCTATTGAGATGATCGTAGATGGAGACAGTGTTTCAGTCAGTCTGGGTAACGAGCATGAAAAAGATACTATTCAACAAAAAGTATCAATAGATTCCGAAACTCTTATCGATGAAGTTAACAACGATGATTTAAATGTTCCTGAACCCTCTACACCAGTTAAAGTTGCCGGTCCCATCAAAGTATTTACAGCTCCAATGCCCGGAATGATTATATCCATATCTGTAAGCGTAGGCGATCAAGTTGTACCGGGTGATGAAATATGCATCTTAGAGGCTATGAAGATGCAGCAGACACTTCGCGCTGAATGGACTGGAATAGTTAATGAAATTCATGTGCAGCCAGGTCAACAAATTCAGGGCGGCGACAATATTTTGTCCTTAGCCTAACGCCGGGATGTTTTTAACAGAAATTTATTCTATATAATCTTCTTGAGGAATTCCTGGTAAACGTTCTGCAGATTCATAGATTAGTTTCCTGACAGGGTAATTGATCTCGATGTTTTGCTTAGTAAATTCAACATGTATAGCTTTAATGATCTCACTTGTAAGTTTAAATGAAGAGCCTCGGTCAATAGCTCGGGCAAATATGTAGAAATCAACGTTGGAGTCGCCAAAACTTTTAAAATTTACAATTGGATCAAAGTCAGAAGCATATGGGCTGGCTGATGTAACTTCTCTGGCAGTATCTAGCGCTATTCTTTCCACCTCTACTAAATCACTGTCATAGCTCACTCCACAGCCAACTATTACACTCATTGAGTCATTTGGGGATTGATAATTTGTTACGATTGTGTCAGCTAGAACAGAATTAGGTATTATTACAAGATTGTTGTATATGGTCCTTATCTTGGTACTTCGCCACCCAACATCTATAACATTTCCCGATGGACCTCCGTTTAGTTCTATAAAATCCCCAATATTTATTGCTCCGTCGGCTGTAACATAGGTGCCGGCAAAGAAATTCCCTAGAGTCGGTTGCAATGCAAGCGCTACTGCTAGGCCGGTTATTCCTAAGCCTCCTAATAGCGGACTTATAGAAATTCCCACGGTCTCCAAAATTATTAAAAGACCGGTTGCGTAGATAATCAAAATGACAATTCTGCGCACCTGTGGAAGCAACTTGTCGTCTAAAGGAGTAGCCGTCTTGGGGGCAACCACTTTTAAATACCAATTAATGAAAAACCGCGTTCCACTCGCGGCGGCTTGCATTAGAGAGATTACAACTCCAATATTCCAAGCTTTAGTGACTCCCTGCCTCCATTCAGTGCCTTCGATTGGAAGAGCCAAAATAGATAAATATAAACCAAGTATTACAGTGAATAGTAGTGCGGGTCCTCTAGCAGCCTTCAACAGTTGCGGGACAATATGATCAGGTGATCGTTTTTCTATGTGATTTGCACTAGCTTTAATAATGAGGCTTATTACAATAGCACCAACTAAAAACGCTACAAATATTGCTATTGCGATCAGTGATTCCCATGCAATTAAATCGCTAAAAGATTGACGTAAATCCACTTATTTTCCTGTTTTAATATAGGGTTTATATTGCAGTATATCCAGTATTACTCTATAACACAGAGTAGGCAAGCGAATTTGAGGTTTATTTTACTATATAGGAGCTTGGGTAAACTAAACATTTTTTGATTTTATGGAGTGACAATATGTATGGAACAATCTTTAATTTAAAAGTTAAACTAGGGCATGAAAAAAGATGGTGATTAGGAGTAAGAAATAATGGAGATGGTTCAGCTTGGAAATACCGAACTTAAAGTCAGTCGGCTTGGGGTAGGATTAGTAGAAATTGGGTTGCAATTAACGCGAAGGAACCGGGATCAAGCAGACAATTTATTAAATACAGCCCTGGATGGCGGTATAAACTTTTTTGATACTGCTGAGTGTTATGGTATTAGCGAAGATCTAATTGGGGAGGCTTTATCACACAAGCGAGATCAATTTGTGCTTGCCACCAAAGCTGGTCACCCATCTTTTGGAACCGAGGGTGTTCGATGGCATGTGGACACCTTAAAAAAAAGCATAGATAGAAGTCTTCTGAGGCTTAAAACAGACTATGTTGATATATTGCAAATGCACGCATATGACATATTTGGTGAACCGCCGGACGAAATCGTACAAGTTTTTCTTGATGCTAAACGTGATGGTAAAACTCGATATATTGGATATAGCCAAGAAAACGAAGAGGCAATGTGGGCGATACAGAGCGGTCTTTTTGATACTATTCAAACAGCCTTTAATATCATGGACCAAAGAGCTTTATTCGGTATCTTTGATGAAGCATCCAAAGCTGGTATGGGTGTAATAGCAAAAAGGCCAATTGGTAATGGCATGTGGGGGCGCGTTTTTAAGAAATCTGATCATTATGAAGATACTGTTGCAAAAAGCCTGCGAGTAAGGGCAGAAAAAATGCAAGAGTTTGGAGAAATAGCAACTGAACCTGAAAATCATATTTTGTCTGCTTTAGGATTTGTGCTTCACCATTCACAGATACATACAGCAATTGTAGGAAGTCGAAACCCTCAACACATGCGATTAAACATAGACATGGTTAATCACCAGTTGCCCATTTCTCGCAAATACGTGGAAGAATTGCATAGACGTTATGAAACAATTGGACGTCATTGGCGCAGTATTGATTAATAGTTATTACTTAATTAGATAGGGGGATTGCGATATGGATGAAAGATCAGAATACCAAGTTGTCGGTAAACGACCTATTAGGCATGATGGCGTTGACAAAGTAACTGGTCGAGCCAAATTTGGCGCAGATATACATTTGCCTGGAATGCTTTATGGTGCAGTTTTGCGCAGCCCACATGCTCACGCACGGATTGTATCTATAGATACTAGCGCAGCAGAATCAAACCCTGATGTATATGCTGTTATGACAGCAGAAGATTTAATTCCAGGACCTACCGTTCAGACTGTATTTCTTGCCCAGAACCGCAGTGAAAATGTAATGGCCAGAGATAAGGTTTTTTACAAAGGCCATCCAGTAGCTGCAGTAGCATCCACAAGCAACATAGTTGCTCAGCAAGCTGTTAAATTGATAAAAGTAATATATGAGAAGTTGCCGGGAGTTTTTGATGTCGAAGCAGCAATTTCACAATCCGCCCCTATATTGCATGAGAATACAAAAGCCTATTCTCTAGGTTCGACAGACTATAGTCAGTCGAACGTGCTAGGCCATGAAATATATGAATTAGGCGATATTAATAAAGGGTTTGATCAAGCAGAGTTGGTATTTGAAGAGGAGTTTAAGACTAGCACTGTACATCAAGGCTATATTGAGCCCCAGAACGGCACGGCCTCTTGGTCCGAAGATGGTAAATTAACTGTTTGGTCCTCGAGTCAAGGACATTTTGGAATACGAGATCAACTAGGCCGGATACTTGGAGTCTCCATTGCTAATATTAAAGTGATTCCTATGGAGATTGGAGGAGGGTTTGGAGGAAAACTACCTGCTTACTTGGAACCTCTAGCTGCTGTACTTTCACGGAAAAGCGGTAGACCTGTCAAATTGACGATGTCGAGATCCGAAGTTTTTGAAGCGACTGGCCCTACTTCTGGTAGTTTGATTCGTATAAAAATGGGCTTTAATGCGAGTCGGCAAATAACAGCCGCTTATGCATATGTGGCCTTTGAGGCTGGAGCTTTTCCTCCATCTCCAATAACTGCCGCCGCCGCCGCTATTTTTGCTCCCTACAGGATCGACAACGTCAAAATAGATTGTTTTGACATTGCTGTAAATAAACCAAAAGTAGCTCCTTATCGAGCACCTGGAGCTCCCATTGTAGCGTTTGCCACCGAATCAGTAATGGATCAAGCGGCCACCGAAATGAAAATTGATCCTATCGAATTGCGTCTAATTAATGCAGCAAGAAAAGGAGACCGTAGAGCAGATGGAGTGATGAATGGAAGTATTGGCGTTATAGAGACTTTACAAACTATCAAATCCCATCCACATTATTTGTCGGAGAAAAAAGGAGTGAATGTTGGTAGAGGAGTTAGTCTTGGGTTTTGTAGAAACGGTTCTGGACCAGCAAGCTTAGTTGCCAGTGTTTTATCGGATGGCACTGTAACTTTAACTGAGGGATCTGTAGATATAGGCGGAAGCAGAACAGCTATTGCGCAAATGTTTGCTGAGGTTCTTGGAATAAAAGCGGAAGATGTGGTGCCTCAAGTAGGAGACACCGAGTCCATAGGATTTACTTCGGTTACTGGAGGGAGTGGAGTAGTTTATAAGTCTGGCTGGGCCGCATACGATGCAGCTGTTGATATAAAAAAACAAATCATAAAAAGAGCGGCAATTATCTGGGATGCTGATGAAGCAGAAATTGAGTACTCAGATGGCTATGTTAAACACACTTCAGACCCTGAACTCAATATGAGCTTTAAACAGATTGCCTCACAAATAAATGAGACTGGGGAACCTATAATCGGCAAGGCGCATGTTAATCCTGGAGGTTCAGCAGGATCTTATTCAGCATTGATTGCTGACGTCCAAGTTGATTCAGAAACAGGTAAAGTCGATCTATTAAGACTTACTGCGTTTCAGGATGTCGGAACTGCTATTCACCCGAGTTACGTTGAAGGGCAGATCCAGGGTGGAATTGCTCAAGGAATTGGATGGGCTTTAAATGAAGAATATTTTTTTGATGATAATGGGATCATGAAAAATAATTCATTACTGGATTATCGAATGCCCATTACTTTAGATTTACCGACAATTGAGGCGGTTCTTGTGGAAGTTCCGAATCCTAATCATCCTTATGGAGTTAAGGGAGTAGGTGAAGCTAGTATTTCATCGCCATTAGCAGCGATAGCTAATGCTATACATGATGCCCTTGGTATTAGATTGAGAAGCTTACCTATGAAACCTCAAACCATATATTCAAATTTGTAATTAATGCCTTATAAGCTAATTTTAGTTAAAGTTCAGCTTTTATTTAAGCAAATAATTACAAATTTTCTAGTTCATTTTAAGCCAACGTAGCTCAGGCGGCAGAGCAGCTGTTTCGTAAACA
>DBZU01000019.1:0-12985 GCA_002311285.1 Dehalococcoidia bacterium UBA1152
GGTTATTGATATAACTAATAGATGAAAAAGGTACAACGGGGGGGTATCCTTTCCTAAGATTGATTCCATATTGGCAATCAATCTTAGGAAAAGAGATAATCAATAGTTGATACTTAGCTTTGATTTTCCTTTTGCAGCGTAGTTACGATAGTTAATATTCCAGTTATAAGGGTCATAAGAAACATTCCCATCCAACCGATGATTGAAACGACTTCACCAGTCGCCTCTCCAGATATTATGTCGATAAAAGCCAGTATTGTCACAATCATAAACAATGCGCCAACAATGCCTTTATACTTCTTTTTCAGCGTAAGTGAGGCACCAACTAGAAATAATCCAATGATCATTAAAAAGCCACACATTTGTAACCCTGTAGAAGCTGCTAAGATTGTTGCACCAACATCATTTCCGAACTCTTTAGCTGCATCTATAGCGATTAACTCTGCGCCAACTAGCGTGACAAACAGTGGTAAACAAAGTATTAATAATAATCCACCAATTGCAGCTAAGGAGTTACTGGTGACGATGCAACAGCTACTACTATCATCGCTCTTCAATGATTTTGCTAGGTAATAAAGCCCGGTAAACAGAAATATTGCACCAAAAACATTGAGGATTCCGCTGGCTTGTGATTGAGTTGATTTTTCTAAGACAGCAGCAATGTGTTCAGTAGGCGACATGCCAGACGCATCAACTCCAAGCGTGAACCATGGAATAACTAATAACAGCGGTCCGAGTATTAAAAAGCTTCCAATAACTTTAGAATTCAATTTTGCCTCCAATATAATTATTTATAAATTGAATGATAGTATTGCAAAATCAAATGATGATGACAACTAGACTGAATCCCAATTATTCAGATCGAACTTTTTTTTAGAAGATAGGGTTATTGATATAACTAATAGATGGAAAAGGCACAACCGGGGGGGTACTGATTTTAAGCTTGATTTTCTAAATTGTTAAAATCCTAGTTAGCATTTAAGTGACTCCTTAAAAACATCGCTCTATGGCAAGCCTGCAAGCTCTCAGACCACATTAAAACACGCCCTGAATTACCTTAAATCCATACTGAAATGTTATTATTTGAGCATGGGCGGCAAGAAAAGATATCCAATCCAAATAGCAGCAGAAACTAAAGCAGCATTAGATAAGCATCAGATTGCCACTGGCAGTAAGAGCTATGGGGAAGCTATAGCTAAGCTGTTGGGAGTAAAAGTAACCCGCGGCAAGAATAAGAAACATACAGGCGTTCCAGCATCTATTATTGATGCAGCCATACTTCGATGTTGGGATTATGAAAGGATCAGAGATAAAACCAGAGCTGAAATAACCAATTCTGTTAGAGAAGCATTGGAAAGACCCTACCCTACTGGTACATCATGGATGGAGTTATATCCTCGATGGTACAAAGAGAGCCTAGAGGATTATGTTAATGACCGACTTCAATCACTCAAGAGAAGAGGATTCATTGATAATCCTAAGAAGGGTGTTTGGACTATGTCGTGGTCTGCTATTACTCCAGAAGAAGTTATGTTTCTTCGATTGTTAACTAAATACATTGAACCGAGTAAACAATTAAATATCCCTCAGTTATTAAAAGACAGGGAATAAGTATGAAGATGTTTAACAGGAAATTAATCTGGATTATCGCTGGAGTATTGGGAGTCCTTGTCTTACTTGCTTGTATTATGGTGTGGATGTCGGTTGAAACGGTTAGTTAGTCCAGTTTCTCAAGATCGAACCTTTTTTTGAAGATAGGGTTATTGAGTAAATTCGATAAATAATGCCTACACAACGGGGGTAATTATAAAAAAGCCAATAAAAAAGCCAATACAAGGCGGATTTCATTGCTTTTTTTGTAATAATAGGATGTCTGTATTAAGCTAATCCCTGTTTAAACCGTAATCAAAACCCAACACACTTACATTTATTAAGGCAGTGTTAATATAGGCTCAGATGTCATACTCTAAATTCGAATTTACAAACATATCTCGGCTTGATGTTGAATCTTTAGGCAATCCAGGCAAACGCACATTCCGGATTGTGACAGAAAGTCAAAGCAGTGTTGCATCCATCTGGATTGAAAAGGAAGACTTATTGCAATTGTCTTTATCTATAAAACAATTATTAGCGACTATTATTGAAGGTGAAGACGCAGCAGTTTCTTCAAGTTCACCGAATGAACTTGAAGCGCCTGATATGACAAAGTTAGATTTCAAAGCTGGTAAGTTGTCTTTGAAACACGATCAATCATATGGAATGTTCTTGATTGAGTTCAATGATGTTGAAGGCGTTCAGGATATCGATGACCAAAGTATCATTCCTGATCTTAGGATATGGATAAATCGATACCAGGCAGAGTTGTTTTCAGATCAGGCAATGAAAATCTGCTCTGCAGGGCGACCTTTATGCAATCTTTGTGGAGCACCCGTTGATCCTCCTGAAGAAGGCGGGCATCGATGCCCAAGGAGAAACGGCAATCATACAACAGATGAAATTCAAAAAATTTAGGTTTTTGTAATGAGTACCGGAATTTGTTTACTTATGCAAAAAAAACTCAAGCAATGTCGATTAAACTAAGCGAAACAATATAGTGAACCCTGCTCCGGATAAAGCTAAACAGATCTTGGAGTCTGCAGACATTATTGCATGTACTCCATTAATTTTGGGTACAAATCACAAATTTTTAGTAAATCTTGATGCTGGTGATGGAAACATTATGCCAGCTATTTATAAACCCAAAGATGGAGAAAAACCGTTGATTGATTATCCATCCGAAACTTTGTATTTGCGAGAATACGCAAGCTACTCTTTGTCCCAGCTCCTGGGTTGGCCTGACATCCCTGTGACGGTAATCAGGAATGGTCCATATGGATTGGGTTCTATGCAATGCCTTGTAGATTTTGATCCAAATATTAATTATTTTCATCTTCGAGATAGAAGGTTGAAAGATTTGGCCACCTTCGCTGTTTTCGATGTTTTAGTTAATAATGGAGATCGGAAAGGTGGACATTTTTTACAGGACTCTTCAGGGAACTTGTGGAGCATTGATCACGGGCTCACTTTTCATCATGAGCCTAGATTACGATCGGTTATGTTGGAGTATGGAGGATTGCCATTCCCAAGGCATCTTTTAAAAGACGTTGAGAGAGTTGGAACGAAACTGGATGTTGGAGGGGAAATGCATGAAATATTGTCCCAATGTATTAATTCACGAGAAATGGATGCTTTGATGTATCGATTACAATCAATTCTTAATAATCCAATTTATCCTACTTTATATCCTCACTTGGATGTTCCTTGGCCACTAATATAAGCTCTTTTATGATGGCCTTAAAGACCGATAAGATGCCTTAATTGGCGTTTCCAGTAAGGTTGAACTTTAATATTCTTGGAAATAAAGTCAACAATACCATCAGAACCGAAAATCATAGGCTTTCGCCATTGCCGAAGATTCTTGGAATTAATTTTCTGATTGTTAAACTCAGTGTAGAAGGATTCGAATTTCGTCCATTCCGTTTTGGATTTGCCTTTATTCCCAACTAAAATAGAGCCACCAGATTCTTGAATTATGATTGAACCTGCTGCTACATCCCAAATCGCCAGTGATCCTAGTAGAGCAGAATACTGAAGCACACCTGACGCGACCATTGCCAGTTCATATGCGATACTTCCCAGGACCCTAGTTTCTCCTTTTATCCTGTCTAATTTAGTTGAAAACCAATATTTATTGTTAAAAGAGCCTGGCAGCCCGGCTAAACTTCCAGCTTTTGGTTTGTTTTTTTTAGAAATTTTAATTCGGCTATTATTTATGTATGCGCCTTTCCCATGCACTGCATGGAGTATGTTGCCGTCAGTATTGCTGGCAGGTATGAATATTGCGCCGGCTACAGGTTTGCCCTCTTTCAGGACCCCAATGGAGCATGCAAAAATGGGTAATCCCTGAGAAAAATTCCTCGTTCCATCTAACGGATCTATTACCCATATAAATTTGGACAATGGTTCATCAGAGATATCCGAATCCTCTTCGCCTATTACTGAGTGATCAGGGAATACTTCCTTGATTGATTTTTTTAAGAAATCTTGAACACTCCTATCAACTTCTGTTACAGGATCTGTATTATGTGCATCTTTATATTCGACTTTTAAAGGTTTGCCAAAATAGTCGAGCAAAGTTAGTCCAGCCTTGTTAATTAAAGCTTTAAGTTCTTTTTCAATTTTTTCTAACTCTAATTCATTATCAGAAGTCAATTTTCAAAACCCGTACTTTTAACAAAGTTTAATTTTTGTTGTACAGATTGGTCAACGAGTTCATAAATTACTTGTTTTGATAATCTGTGCTATAGAATCATGATTATGGGCATTAAAGTTAGTTTAAGATCAGAAAAAATAGCAGTAGTAGAACTTTTCGGGAGGATTGGAGGCCAAATAAGATCTCCAGTTTACGAAAAATTATTTGATCGTCTTAGGAAAGATAAATCATGTAAAGCTTTGGTTTTGGATATCGATTCTCCAGGAGGGACAGTAACTGATTCGGAATACATATATCATGACTTATGTAGATTTGGATCTGAAAAGCCAATCGTTTCGAATATTCGTGGATTAGGCGCATCTGGAGCCTACCTTATTGCATGTTCGGGTAGAAAAATTATTGCATCTCCCGCTGCCGTTGTAGGGTCCATAGGGGTTATATCTATCAGACCTGTCATAGAGGTTTTACTGGATAAATTGGGCGTGGATATTAATGTCACGAAGACTGGAACATTTAAAGACATGGGAGCTGTTTGGCGAGATTCCAGCCCCGAAGAAGAGATAAAGCTTCAAGATTTTGTTAACGAGTCATATGAACGTTTTATAGACGTAATTGTTAAGTCCAGGAGTATATCTAAGGAAAAAGTTCAAGAATTGGCTACTGGCGAAGTTTTTTGGGGATCCAAAGCTCTAGAAAACGGTATGGTGGATCAATTGGGAGGACTAGATGTAGCCATAGACGTGGCTGCTGAATTAGCAAATTGTAAGCGAAAAGTCATGACAGTTTCTCCAAAGAAAACTTTTTTCCAGCGAGTAACAGGTACATTTGCATCTTCATTAGTTGATTCGACTGCTGCCGAGCTAGAAAGAAGAATTTGGTCTGGATATTTTAGGTACTAATAAGCAATTAATCTTTTAAATTGAAATACTCTTGCTCATGTATATTTAGTTTTTTATAATGCATTTTATTTTTAAACATGATACACATAACCTGATTTTATGATAATAAATGATTATCTTAATTGTTTAGACAGGATAAACGCATGATTGCAACAGATTTAGCTTTAGTTTCTCATCTATTAAGACGTGCAGGATTTGGAGCTAACCGTAAAGAAGTTGAAGTTTATGCTGAAAAAGAATATGAGGTAATTGTTGAAGATCTTTTGTCTCCAGATCTCTCACCTCAATATGACTCTGATTTAATATCTAGACATTTGATGGGCACAGTAACTTCCGATTCATTTGCTCAAGTTCAAGCAGCCTGGATTTACAGAATGATTAATACTCCTAGACCTTTGGAAGAAAGGATGACATTATTCTGGCATCACCTTTTTGCCACTGGGTACACCAAAAGTGAAAGTGCAATGGTTTGCGCTCAACAAATTGATATGTTTCGATCTATTTGTCTTTCTGATATGAAGACGATTCTTGTTGCTCTGTCCAAAGACCCTAATATGATATTTTGGCTTGATAACAGTGAAAATCATAAGGATTCCCCCAACGAGAATTATGGTCGAGAAATTATGGAATTATTTTCTATGGGAGTAGGCAACTATACTGAACAAGACATCAAAAATGCTTCAAGGGCATTTACCGGGTGGACATTTGCTCAAAATATTCCTTTATATCCATTCGGTTGTTACCCACCAGAATTCGAGTTTCGCGAAGATGACCATGATTATGGAGAAAAAACTTTCTTGGGCCAAGTTGGGAATTTTGATGGATATGATATTGTCGATATTATAGTTAACCAACCAGCCACAGCAAAATTCATATCTCGTCATTTGTACAATTTTTTTGTGGCAGATGAGCCACAAGTTCCAGCTTGGAGCATTCAAGAGCCAGAAGATCCCGCGGCTGTAGCGGCCCTGTCCAAAAAATTTACTGATACTGGCGGTAATATTCGGGAAGTTCTCAGAGTATTATTCAATTCTGATTTCTTTAAAAACTCCCGTTTTAAGAAGATTAAAAGCCCAGTAGACTTTGTGGTTGGTACAGTAAAAATAGCCGGAACTCACACTGTGCCGCAGCCTGATTTAGTTAATCTGGCTGCCGCAACATCTTTAATGGGTCAAACTTTAATGGACCCGCCGACTGTTGAAAGTTGGCATACAGGTGCCGAATGGGTTGATAGCGGAACATTAACTGATCGAGTGAATTTTGCTGTTGAACATATCGGAGATATAAACAGCATTGGAATACAGGATATTGTGCATCGTATTAAAACCATGGGTACAAAAGTATCTCCTGAGGATTTTGTTAATAGGTGTTTAGATTTATTAGGAAATATGGAAGTGGATAGCAAGACACATCAAGGGCTTTTAGAATTCGCAAATAGTGTAGGAGGGCTACAGTTTCGTAATGCAGAAGAAAACCAACAGAGTTTACAGAAAATTAGACAGATGTTGCAATTGGCAGTGTCTTGTCCAGAATATCAATTCACATAAATTTTAGTTATTAGTTACAAGGAGAGACATTATGACTACTGTCAGTGCTCCACCAGTTTTAGTTGTTGTACAGCTTAGCGGTGGAAATGATTTTATGAATACTGTTATCCCTATTACTGATGGCATTTATCATGATTCCCGTCCGACTTTGAGTGTTAAAGAAGAAGATACGCTTCCCTTAAATGGTGAGTTGGCCTGGAATCCAGTTGCGGCTCCTTTGAAAGAACTTTACGATCAGGGCAATGTGGCAATTGTTCAAGGAATAGGGTATGAAAACCATAATCGGTCTCATTTTAGAGGCATGGATATTTGGCATACATGTGAACCTGACAAGATAGTAACCGAGGGCTGGTTGGGTAAAACAATTAGAGAATTGGATCCAAAAGGAGACAATGTAGTAACAGGAGTCAGCTTTGGTAAAGGACTTCCACGGGCTATGGTTTCGCCTGGTGTTCCAGTTACATCTGTTAGTGATTTAGATTCTTTCGGAGTGATGTCTAGTATTAGTGCTGATAAACAAAGAGAAGACGCTCTCGGGGTATTTAAACGAATGTATACCCCGGCAGTCGGATCCGGTGTCGTATCAGATTACTTATCTCATACTGGCACTAATGCATTAGCCAGCGCAGAAATCCTGGGAGTTGTTCCTGGTAAATATACTTCAACAGTGGAATATGCCAACAATTCAATCGCAAAAAGCTTGAGGGATGTGTCTAGAGTTCATACTGCTGGTATTGGAACCCGGGTTTTCTACACTCAACATGGGGGATATGACACACATGCAACCCAATTAGCGGTTCATCCAAAATTACTTATGGAGTTGACGACAGCAATTATGGATTTTTTCCAAGATCTTAGAGATCATAATGCATCTGAGGAAGTGGTAATGTTGGTATTTAGCGAATTTGGCAGAAGGATCAAGGATAACGGCAGTGGAACTGACCATGGTTCGGGTGGGGGAGCATTCTTAATTGGAGATCGAGTTAAGGGAGGGCTATATGGACAATATCCTTCTCTCGAATTTGCCCAGTTAGCAAACGGAGAAGATTTGGGGTATAACATCGATTTTAGAAGTGTATATTCAACTTTACTAGATCAGTGGATAGGAGTTGATGCAACTCCTATCGTTAATGGAACTTATGAACAACTCAAACCATTTATTGAATAGCAACACTTTTGAATTGAGGTAAAACATGACTGTTGCAGATGCATTATTTAGATGTGGTTTCCCTTATGTAAAAACACTAGGTATGCGCCGAGTAACATCAGGCGCAGTTGATGTTGTTCCTGGTTCAGAGAATATTGTATATGTTTTAGTTCGAGCTGATATACCCATTGGTGGATGCTGTGTTCGTATATTGAATTGGGATGATGAAGACTTAGGAACCATTGGAGCGACTGGCACTGCAGACGGTAGCTTTGAATGGCCCACTAAATTACTCCTAGATAATGATGAGAATCTGATCGTGTCTGACGAAGCGCTTAATAGAATCACGGTAATGAGTAAAGACGGATCATTTATCTCTAAGTTTGGGGAAGCCGGAGATAAGGAAGGTCAATTAAATCGGCCTTCGGGCATGGCTTTCGATAAAGATGATAATCTCCTCATAGTAGATAGCTTTAATCATAGGATTCAAAAATTTACAAAAAACGGAGAATACATTTCCTCGTGGGGTGAATATGGTTCCAATGAGGGTCAATTTGACCATCCTTGGGGTATAGCAATTCGGAATGATGGTCATATATTCGTATCTGACTGGAAAAATAATCGAATTCAACATTTTACAGAAGACGGCTCTTTTGTAGGTAAATTTGGGCAGTTTTCTAATAATCAATTGAACCTAAGTAAACCAGCTGGAATTGCGATTGACCAAGATGGAGATGTTTATGTTGCCGACCGACATAATAATCGTGTCGTTATTTTTGATTCTAATGGTCGGTATGTACAGAAACTTTTGGGTGATTCGCAGCTTACAGGAATGGCTCGTGAGTATGTTAGGACAAATCCAGTTGTATTAAGACTGCGAGAAATGTCTCAATTGGATGATCAAAAACTGCTTCGATTTCCTGTGGGTGTCACGATTGATAAAAATAATATGTTGTGGATAGCTGACTACGGGTCTCATAGAGTACAAGTGTATAAAAAAGATGCTGAAAGGCTACTGCCGCATGAATTAGAATCGCCAAGAAATTCTCCTAAATTAATTATTAATTAGACAATATTTTTAATTTAACAATTGTGGTCAATGAGGACTTAATGCCAGTTCGTATTGGATTTACTGAATACAGATTACAGCTTTTAAGGCAGGAACTTGAGAGGCTAATAAGTGAATTGCCAGGATTGGGAGCATTAAAAGTGATTCTTGTAGGTGATTTATTAACAGAGAAAATTGGCCCGTCTAGTATTATAGAATTAGTGATTGTCCAAGAAACTACAGAGCTATATCTTGATCGCATAGATTTCTTTGTATCTCATCTTAGGCCAACAGTAGGTGTCGATCTGTGCGTCTATACTCCCGCTGAGTTTGCAGGATTGGAATCGACAAACTTAGCTATGTATAACAGGATAAAACCTGAGGGAATTTTGTATGAAATATAATTCCAAATCGGAAACCGATCGATGGCTTCACCAGGCAGAAGAAGATATTAAATCTGCGCAAATTGTTAGCGAAACAGGACTGCATCATTGGGCATGTTTTATGTGTCAACAGTCTAGTGAGAAGGCACTCACTGCTTTTTTATATGCACATAATGTTGAAGAAGTATGGGGGCATTCATTGGCTGATTTATGCGAAGATGCAATAAATTTTGACACTAGTTTTGAAATGATAAAGTCGGTTGCTATATTACTTGACAAGTATTATTACGTAACTAGGTACCCTTCTCATTTACCAGGAGGCATCTCTTCAAATGTGTTTTCTCAGAATGAGTCAGTAAAAGCAATTGAAATCTCAACGGAAGTATTAAATTTCGTTAGAGGAAGATTGAATTCTAGTAATTAAAACTTTATAAAATTTACAATCAATCAATTTCCCTCTTTGCTTTTTCCCATAGCTCATTTTGTTGTTTTACTGATAGGTCATTAACAACTTTATCTGAATCTAAACATGTTTTTTCTATAAATTTGAAACGTTTTGTGAATCGGTTGTTAGATTTACGAAGTGCAGATTCAGCGTCCACATCGTTCCATCTACAAAAATTTACGATCGAAAATAGAATATCTCCTAATTCATGTTCTTTTTGACTATCTGTTTTACTTTGCCTGAATTCATTTATCTCTTCTCCAATCTTATTTAAGACTCCATCTAAATTTTCCCAATCAAAATTTGCTCTAGATACTCTTGTTTGAATTTTCTGAGAAAGAGATAGCGATGGCATAGCTTTAGGCATTCCATCTAAAATCGAACTGTAATTACGATTTGGCTTCTCGCGCTTTTTGATTTCATCCCAATTCCTTAATAAATGAGCTTCATCTTTTAAATTAACGTTTTGAAACACATGAGGGTGTCTATTAATCAGTTTACTTATTACGTTTTCAAGAACTTGTTTTCCAGAAAACGAGCCAGATTCTCTGGCTAATTGAATTTGAAATGCAATATGAAGTAACACGTCTCCTGACTCTTCACAAATTGACTCACTATCACCTGAATCCAAGGCATCTATTAGTTCATAAGCCTCCTCAAGAAAATGATTGCGGAACGTCTCTCGAGTTTGTTGCCTATCCCATGGACACCCGTTAGGACTTCTCAGTCTATCGACAAGTTTTAATAGTCCATCAAACGTCGAAGGGTACAAGTCTTTTGAATTCGTATCTAAAATATTCATGTGCTAATATCGCCTTGTGTTATTTTTAAAAATTCTGTTAGTGTCAATTTTCATTGTTTGTATTCCTGTATTTCTTATTACTTCAAATTTACGTTGGGTAATTAACGCTCCCTTTTTATATTCCTACGGATTTGATAAATATGATGTAGCGGCCCGTACAGGTATTGAACGCCCAGAACTTATCAAGGCAGGAAAATCTTTTCGACAATATTTTAATAATGACGAAGAAGTTCTAGAAGTAAAAGTAGTACAACATGGCGTTTTCAAGAATATATATAACTCTAAAGAAGTTGCGCATATGGTTGACGTTAAAGTTTTAATCCAGGGAGTTTTTAATGTTCAAGCATACGCAGGAGGATTCTTAGGAGCGTTTATCGTATTAGGCTTTGTACTTTATAGATCCAAGTGGCTAAAGATGTTGGCTGAATTATTGTCACTAGCAGGGATTTTGACTTTGGCATTGGTTGTATTGGTGGGATTGTTATCGTTTATTGGGTTTGATAGGCTATTCTTAGCCTTTCACATCATCTCTTTTGATAACAATCTTTGGCAATTGGATCCGAGTAAAGATCTTTTACTTGTGATGTTCCCAGAAGGTTTTTTCTTTGATGCCACCATGTGGATTGTTGGATCGACAGTTTTGCAGTCCATAATACTTTGCCTCTATAAATTCCCATCCTGGATAAAAAAACTTAGGGTAAAGTTTTAATAATTAGTTACAAAGCCTGTGGTAAGGGTCATATAATTAATGCAGGAAAATTATGTCCAATAACATTAGTAAAACTAACAGTCAGGGTTCTACAGGCAGGTTTGGGGTTTTTGGTGGTCAATATGTACCAGAAACTTTAATGCAAGCTTTGGACCAATTATCCAAAGAATACGCAGTTGCTAAATTAGATGATGAGTTTAATCATCAAATCGAGGAATTGAGCAAACACTATGTTGGCCGTCCTACACCTCTTTATTTCGCTCAAAATCTCACAGATTTTCTGGGTGGAGCTCAAATATATATAAAGCGAGAAGACCTGGCGCATACTGGTGCTCATAAAATAAATAATGCTTTGGGTCAGGCAATATTGGCTAAACGAATGGGTAAAACGCGGATCATAGCAGAGACGGGTGCGGGACAACATGGAGTTGCGGCTGCTACAGCTTGCGCAATGTTGGGATTTGAATGTGTCGTGTATATGGGAGAAGAGGATATCTCAAGGCAACGTCTTAATGTTTTTAGAATGGAACTCTTGGGAGCGGAAGTCAGACCAGTAAAATCTGGAACACGAACACTTAAAGACGCTATAAATGAAGCTATAAGAGATTGGGTAACTAATGTAAATGATACTCATTATCTTATCGGTAGCGTAGTTGGCCCTCATCCTTATCCAGAGATGGTACGTGATTTTCAAACGTTGATTGGCCTGGAAGCCAAAAGTCAAATTATTAACCGGACTGGCGGCTTGCCTAACTATGTTGTTGCATGTGTTGGAGGCGGCAGTAATGCCATCGGCTTATTTCATGAATTCATTGGTGATGAAACTGTCAAATTGATTGGTGTAGAAGCTGGTGGATTCGGTAATAAAGAAGGTGAACATGCAGCGACTTTAACTTTGGGAGAAATTGGAGTTTTGCATGGGAGTATGTCTTATTTGCTTCAGGATGAAAATGGCCAAGTATCCCATGCACACAGTATTTCTGCTGGTTTAGATTATCCTGGGGTTGGCCCTGAACATAGCTATTTGAAAGATATAGGCAGAGCACAATATGTTAGCGTGACAGATATCGAAGCAATTGAAGGATTTAAACTATTAACTAGAACTGAAGGCATAATACCTGCTTTAGAGCCAGCTCATGCAGTTGCATATATGTCTAAATTTGTTCCGACATTATCGCCGAAATCAATTGTTCTGTTAGGTCTCAGTGGCAGAGGAGATAAAGATATAGAGTCTGTATCTGAATTTGAAGCCAATTCATAGTATACGTTCGTGCGAAAAGTGTTTTTGCTGAATATTTATAAATTAAATCCTCCCAGAATTTTATTGCAGGTTATTGATGACACTTTCTAATCCCATAGAGTTTAAATCAGTTAGTAAAAGATATGGCTCTCATGTAGCACTTGAGAACATGAACCTTCAGGTTACTGCTGGTGAGATTTTCGGATTTTTGGGACCTAATGGTTCAGGAAAAACCACTTCAATTAGAATTCTTACTGGATTCTTAAAGCCCACTGAAGGAGAAGCTTTCGTTTTTGGAATGAACTCTTGGAATCAATCCGTAAACATCAGTCGGAAAATTGGCTTTGTTCCTGATGTATCTTCTCTTTATGATAATAACACTGGTAATGAACTACTCAGTTATTTTGGTGCCCTGCATGGCGTCCCAACAGCAATAATTATCGACTATCTTTGTGACGCGCTTATGTTTAGCCGTAAAGATTTAAACCGAAAGATCAGACAATATTCTCATGG
>DBZU01000019.1:13093-39658 GCA_002311285.1 Dehalococcoidia bacterium UBA1152
ATTAATTATGGATGAACCAACTCAAGGCTTAGACCCGCTTACTCAGAAAGCCCTTTTTGAAATTCTAAAATCATTTAGTAAAGATGGCGGCACAATATTTTTTTCGTCCCACGTTTTGTCTGAAGTTGAAAATCTTTGTGAAAGAGTTGCAATTATTCGGGAAGGCAAATTGATGGTTATAGAAAAAATAATTGAACTTAAATCACGCAAAAGAAGATTGGCAAAAATTAGATTCAAAAATGGAAAACCCTCACAATTCGATGTAAAAGGGTCATTAGTCGTAACTAGTAATGACAATGAAGTTTTGCTGTCGGTTGATCATGATATAAATCCACTTATTAAAGAACTAAGCCGTCATAATGTTGAGGACTTGGTTATAACAGAACCAAGCCTAGAAGATATTTTTCTAGACTACTATAAAGACGCAGAGCAAGTTGATTCTATGGATGTCTCTAAATGAAACTTGTATTTTGGGCAACTTTGAAGGGCAACAAAATTTCATTGTCAGCGCTTTGTATAGCAGCCTTATTGTTTTCCTTGATAATGCTGGCAACATTTGATGCATTTGGCACCATGCTACTGGAAATGATTGAGACTATGCCTCAAGGATTTAGAGCGTTAATTAAAGCCAGTGGAGAATATTCATCGGAGGAAATGGGTTACTTAGCAATCGCTTACAGAGAACCAGTGTATCTAATAATAATTTTAAGTTTTGTGATTGCGTCATCTTCAAATGCCATAGCAAAGGAGATTGAAAAAGGTACAATATTTCTATTATTATCTCGACCAGTTTCGAGGGAGCAATATTTGTTCTCAAAACTAGCTGCAACTATTTTAGGAATAATATTACTTTTATGTTTTGCAATATTTGGCACGTGGCTAGGTTCAATGGCTTTTGGAGTAGGTCATATCGACTACGGAATTTTGACTCAGATCCAGTTGAATGGACTATTTTTGGCACTGTCGGTAGCTGGCATTTCATATTTAATATCATCTATTTCCACAGAAGGAGGTAAAGCACTGGCATTGTCTTCAGGTGTGACGGTATTGATGTTTTTTATTGAATTTTTGGCTGACAGTTTGCCAGCAATAGACTGGATTGGATTTGTATCGGTATTCCATTATTATGATCCATCTAGGTTAGTGAATACTGAAAGTTCATCATTTACTAACTTATTGATTCTTATATTAATTGCTTTAACCGGTTTGTTTACATCAACAGTTTTGTTCAAGAAAAGAGATATCCCATAATATTAAGAAATTACTTAGCTTATATTGAGTTGATCACATCAAACTGAATGGTGGCATTCAGTGACTTAAGATATGTTTTTACGTAAAAAGCATGGAACTTTTAAAATTATAAGTAGCTAGTTAAGGTTACTCTACTTATAATGTTCAAGTTCCTGAAATAACTAGGGTGACTAAAAAGAACGTAGTGTTGTATGAGAGGGTTTTTATGACTGTTGAAGGTTCTAGCTTGCTTGAAATTAAAGATTTAGCTAGGCGAGTCCGTATCGATGTGCTAAATATGGTTGCAAAAGCCAACAGTGGCCATCCTGGGGGGTCGTTATCAGAAACGGACATCCTCGCCGTTTTATACGGCAAAGTAATGAAACACGATCCCTCTAAGCCGAATTGGGTTGATCGCGACAGATTTATACTTAGTAAAGCTCATGCCTGCCCCGGTCTATATGCAGTTTTAGCGGAGACAGGATACTTTGAGATACAAGAGTTAGATACCTTTCGACAAATAGATTCGCGAATTCAAGGTCATGCTCATATCAAAACCCCAGGGGTGGAAATGTCGGGTGGTTCTTTGGGGCAAGGCCTATCATTTGGGTTAGGAGTATCTCTCGCGGTACGTTTAAACGGACGTAAATCTCGTACATACGTGCTCTTAGGTGATGGAGAGTGCGATGAAGGCCAAATATGGGAAGCCGCTATGTCTGCATCGCATCATGGAGTAGACAATTTAGTTGCTATCGTTGATCGAAATAGGATTCAAAATGATAGATGGACTTATGAAGTAATGAGCCTGGAGCCTTTTGTGGATAAATGGAAATCATTTGGATGGCACGTTTTGGAAATTGATGGACACAGTATTGATGAATTAATTGATGCTTTTGAAACTGCTGAAAAAACAAAGGGACGCCCTTCAGCAATAATAGCTAACACCTTAAAGGGTAAGGGAGTTAGTTTTATGGAAAACAACGCAGACTTTCATGGGAAAGCTCCATCTCCAGACGAACTGTTAAAAGCGTTGAAAGAGCTAGGATCGGAGGATATGTGATGACAGATTCGGTGTCCACGCGTGAAGTGGCAGGAGATATGTTAGTAAAATTAGGCCATGAATATCCTGACCTGGTGATAGTTGGTGGAGACCTAAATAAATCCACTTTCGCTAACAAGTTTCAAGCTGAATTCCCTGAACGTTTTTTTGACTTTGGCCCTGCTGAACAAAACATGGTAAGCGTTGCAGCTGGCCTAGCGGCTTCCGGCAAGATTCCTATTGTGAGCACATTTGCGGTTTTTGGTACTTCTCGACCCTTTGATCAATTACGAGTTGGAGTGTCCCAACCTAGGTTGAATGTCAAATTAATACTTACACACAGTGGTCTGCTTACTGCAGAAGACGGCGTTTCTGCTCAATCAATAGAAGATATAGCCATTATGTCTGCTTTGCCATCATTTACCGTAATAGTGCCAGCTGATGGACCCGAAACTGAACATGCAATTAGAGCAACTGTTGAATTGGATGGTCCCGTATATGTCAGATTATCGAGACCCGCTACTCCGGTGGTACATCAAAATAAGTATAAGTTTCAAGTGGGAAGAGCAGAGGTTATGAAGGTTGGTGATGATGTAACAATTGTTGCTTATGGCATCATGGTTAATGAAGCTTTGAAAGCTGCCGAAGCTTTGGATACACAAGGGATTTCTTGTACGGTTATAAATATGGCAACTGTAACTCCGTTAGATAAAGAGGCAATATTGGATTCTGTCACCCATACCGGAGCGATCGTCACCGCTGAGGAACATCTGTTACAAGGTGGTTTAGGAAGCATGATAGCGACTTTGTTAGCTACAAACCATCCTGTACCTTTAGAAATGGTTGGCCTTACCGGGTATGCGGAGTCCGGTAAACCAGACTTATTATTAAAAAAATACCATCTAACATATGAAGATATAGTATCTAATGTGTTAAAGGTTGTTGAACGAAAATCTTAGCGTAAAAGACGCTGCATAGCCTTAAATCCTTGGCCGGAATTCATTTTTTTCATTAGCTTTTGAGTTTGACTGAATTGATTCAAAAGTTGATTAACTTGCTGTGGCGAGGTGCCACTCCCATTAGCGATACGTTTTTTCCTGCTGCCATTAATTAGAGTAGGGTTGTGCCTTTCATCAAGTGTCATGGATAAAATAATTGCTTCTACTTGAGCAATATGATGTTCATTGAGGCTGGCATCATCTAATTTACTGCTGATTTTATTCATTCCAGGCATAAGCCCGATTATGTCTTTTAGTGGTCCCATGGATTTAAGACTGTTAAGTTGCTCGAGAAAATCCTCTAAATTAAATGATGATTGACGGATTTTCTTATCTAATTCTAAGGCTTTGCTCTGATCGAAATTCCTTTGTGCTTTTTCAGCTAAAGTCACAATATCGCCCATGCCTAGTATTCTGGATGCTAGCCTTTCCGGATGAAAAGGTTCAAGCGAATCTTGATGTTCTCCAGTACCAATAAATTTTATGGGAATACTTGTTACGTTAGTTATTGAAAGAGCAGCTCCACCTCTGGCATCACCGTCTATTTTACTTAATATTAAACCTGTTACTCCTACATATTTATTAAATGATTCCGCCACATTTACAGATTCTTGTCCAGTCATAGCATCAACTACGAGTAAAATCTCGTCCGGATTGATTCTGTCTTTTATACTTTTTAGTTCGTTCATTAGTTCTTCATCCACTTGCAGCCTGCCTGCAGTATCTAAGATCGTCCAGGATGCCCCGATTCTATTTGATTCATCAATCGCCTTTTGACATACGGTAACTGGGTCAGAATTAAGATCTGGTTTATATAC
This sequence comes from Dehalococcoidia bacterium UBA1152, assembly GCA_002311285.1. Lineage (GTDB taxonomy): Bacteria > Chloroflexota > Dehalococcoidia > Lucifugimonadales > UBA2962 > UBA2962. Next base: position 17,179 of record DBZU01000019.1, read on the forward strand.
CTCTAAGTTCATTTTGGTGCCGAGACTTATTAGTTGATCTACAGCTGCCGGCCTAGTTAAGTCTGCTGGCACTAGTAACGGCTTTTTGCCTGAGTCATTTAATCTCTTCGCTAGTTTCGCGGCAGTGGTGGTTTTCCCTGCTCCATTTAGTCCAACCAACAAAATCGATGCATTTCTATTCGGTACTTGTGCAAGTTCATGAGAGCTGCCACTTAATATGGAAGTGAGCTCATCATGAGTGATTTTAACGATTTGATTATGAGCATTTAAGCTTTGAAGGATATTAGATCCTATAGCACGTTCTCTTATTCTAGACACTAGAGTTTTAACGACTTTGAAGTTTACATCTGCTTCCAACATAGCGAGACGGATTTCTCTCATAGCAGTGTCAAGATCTTTCTCTGTAATTTGGCCTTTATTACTAAGGATCTTTAAAGTTTGGGTTAATTTGTTGGAGAGATTTTCAAACATAACCAAGGGAGACTAACATATTCTGATCATAACTTATATTCAAACAGCATTATTTGAAGCGGTTATACTAATGCATTAGATCAAAGAAGAAGAAATAAACACATTACTTCTTCTTTGATTTATTATTGCCGCTAATTTGGAAATTTAACGCTTCTACGTCAATGGCTTGCTCAGGCTCTATATCGGTGCAAACAGATATAGAGGTAACAGAGTCTCCGGGAGGTAGTTTAAATATAGTAACACCTTGTGTTATTCGACCTATGCTCGAAATTTCTGACAGGTTTGTTCGTAACACTTTTGCTTGCTTAGAAATTACATATACTTCAAGATCGTCAGTAACTACTTCTGCTGCTGCCACAACGTTTGTTCTGGCAGTTATCTTGAAGGTTTTTAATCCTCTTCCTCCTCGTGCCTGCTTGCGATAGTACTTCAAAGAAGTTAGTTTGCCGAATCCTTTTTTGCTGATGACAAATAATTTATTATCACTTTCACTATCTATAGTACTCATGCCCACTATGTAGTCTTTGACAGGCTTTTTACTACGCTTTCCCTTTTTAATAACTTTTTTAGGCCGAATTTCCATGCCTCGCACTCCGCCTGCGCCTCTTTGCCGGGCTGTAACATCTGATAATGCAAAACGTATAGACATTCCTTGCTGACTTATCATCACTACGTCATCAGATTCTTTAGCAACTCTAGCGGTAACCAATTCGTCGGTATCTCGGAGATTCATGATATTGAGTCCGGAACGACGTCTATGAAGAGTATTAATCGAAGATAGTGAAACACGTTTTATGGCTCCTTCCCTTGTTCCCATTACCAGGAAGGTGTTGTCTGCATCTAAATCACTGACAGCAACGACGGCATTCACTTTATCGTCGGTTTTTAAAGGAATAACGTTAATTAGGGGCACTCCACGTGTATTGCGACTGGTATCTGGGCGCAGTTCGTATGTTTTTAACGGAATCACTCGTCCTTTTTCAGTAAAAAACAACAAGATGTCATGAGAGTCACACACCAACAATTCTCTAATAAGATCGCCCTCTTTTGTTTTCATACTGACAACGCCCTTGCCTCCACGATGCTGATTTCTGTAAGTTGTGGCCGGTATGCGTTTTATATACCCGCTATGGCTGAGAGTTACTACCACAGATTCATGTGGTTCTAAGTCTTCTCGATTTAAATCTTCAGCAGCGGCTTCAATTTTTGTGCGTCGTTTATCTCCGTGCTTTTTCTTTACCTCCTGAGTTTCATCTTTTATAACTGCATCAATTTTTTCTGGACTAGCTAGTAGCGATTCAAGTTCTGTAATCCTTAGTGTTATTTGTTTGTATTCGTCTTCAATACGTTTTCTTTCGAGTGCTGCAATTCTCCTGAGTTGCATGTCCAGAATTGCTTGTGCTTGTATATCAGATAACGAAAATTGTTCTATCAACCCTTTTTTGGCTGCCTCTGCGCTATCTGAGCCTCGTATTAATTCAATAACTGCGTCAAGGTCATTAAGTGCAAGATTCAGGCCTTCAAGTATATGTGCCCTGGCCTTTGCTTTTTTAAGTTCAAATACAGACCTACGTGTAACAATTTCTCTACGGAATTTAATAAACTCTACTAAAATGGTTTTTAGGTCTAATACTTTTGGCCGGCCATTTACTAATGCCAGCATATTTGCAGAGAAACTGCTTTGCATCGGTGTGTATTTGTATAAATTGTTTAACACTACCAACGGCTGACTTCCACCACGAAGCTCAAAGACCATTCTCATCCCTTTGCGGTCTGATTCGTCCCTGACTTCAGTAATTGCTTCAAATCTTTTCGTCTTACTGAGATCTGCGATTTTTTCTATTAAGGATGCTTTGTTTACCTGATAAGGTAGTTCTGTTACAACGATTCTAAGACGTTTGCTACGTTTATCTGCCTCAACCTCTGCTTTAGCACGAACAACAACACCGCCCTTACCTGTTGTGTACGCACTTAGTGCTCCTTCCTTACCCATAATTGTTCCATAGGTAGGGAAATCTGGGGCTCGAACAGATCTCATTAATTCAGTTACAGTTAACTCTGGATCGTCAATTAACCTGATGATTGCCGAACAGACTTCACCAGGATTGTGTGGAGGAATATTGGTTGCCATACCCACAGCAATGCCTGATGCACCATTAATTAGTAAGTTTGGTAATCTAGCAGGTAATACAGAAGGTTCTTGAAGGGTACTATCAAAATTCTCCGCAGTGTCTACAGTTTCTTCATCAAGGTTTGCCAGCATTTCTTCTGCCACTCTTGATAGTCGTGCTTCTGTGTAACGCATCGCCGCGGCAGGATCTCCATCAACCGAGCCAAAGTTACCTTGACCATCGACTAGCGGCATTCTCATGGAAAAATCCTGAGCCATTCTTACCATAGCGTCATATATGGTTTGATCACCATGCGGGTGGTATTTGCCGAGTACTTCACCTACTAATCGAGCGCTTTTTTTATAAGGAGTGCCGGGGCGCATACCGAGTTCATTCATAGCATATAAAATGCGTCGTTGTACTGGTTTTAAGCCGTCTCTGACATCGGGCAGAGCTCTAGATACAATAACGCTCATTGCATAGTCTAGATATGACGACCGCATTTCTTGTGTAAGTTGAGTAGGTTTTACTTTGCCAATAAGTGGGTTACTAACCATACGTTTCTCCGGTTATAAATCGCATGAAACTGGTGATTTATAAATTGTGTCTATTTGGTTAAAAAGGTGTGCGTTTCGCGGCCCATTATAAGGGCAACCTTCATTTGCTTTTTTTGACAGTAATATAAGTGTTTTTTTACCCCATTGATTGCTATACATAGACTAGCCGATTATAACAGTAACATAAGAAAAAGCAAAACTTATTTTCAATAAAGTACGAAAATGAATCAGAATATATGTGCTATCCAGTTTAAACCTATAAACGTTACTTTGAGTGAGTAACGAGTGTGGTAAATAATTTTTCGAAATGGGGTGGCAATTCACCTCTAAATTCAGGGTGAAATTGAACCCCTAAAACCCACGAATGATTAGGGCTTTCCAAACCTTCTATCAGTCCGTCATTTAATGAATACGCGGATGCTAGCAACTTGGATGATTGTTCAGCTGAGCTAATCCCTTGATGATGCCAGCTGTTCACTCTCACAATACCTCCGGAACCAACTGCAGATGCGAGTTTAGTTCCTGGGGCTATGAAAATACGATGACGGGAAGTGGTTTTATCACCCCGTTCGTTTAAGCTATAGCCATGACCGGGATATTTAGTACCAAGATCCTGGATCAATTTGCCGCCCATTACCACGTTTAATGCTTGCATACCACGACAGACACACAAGATAGGCATATCTAACTTTAAGCCAGTTTTTAACAATGGCAATTCCATGGAGTCACGATCAATTTGACTGGAAACACTTGCTTTAGGATCAATTTCTTCGCCATATTCAGATGGGTGGATGTCTGGCCCTCCACCAATTAATAGACCGTCTAACTTTTCGATGGTCTCTTTTACATTAATGTTGGCATCTGGATATATAGGAAATGGTTCGCCATTTGATCTTTCTATTACGTCAATAAATGGTGCCATATATTCTGACTCACTCTCAGTTATTCCTATCAATGGTTTAGACATGTATAAGTATGTATCTTAAAAAAGTCCCAAGTTTTTTGGACGGTTTTGAATCCTTCCAAGTTGAATATATATTTCTTTGCTTGATTAGCAGTTTTATTAATGCTAAATGTGCTTAATTTGTCGCTTTAATTGCGACCAATTAAGCACATTAATTCAAAGTCTATTACTTAGAGGCTTTTTATAAAAGTTTAGCCATCCGTTATTGCTAGCTTTGCACCAACTAAAACAGCCCATATTGTACCTATCAAAAAAGTGATTCCACTAAGCATACTTGCGAATTCAGGGTTGACTGTTGGAGTAATTATGATTACAGCGACTATTCCTAGTATTCCAGCAATCAGAGCCAAGTATGATAGAGGTATGAAAGGCAATATACCTTTAAAGTCACTACTTAAGTATGCTATTCCCAAACATGTGAATCCCACTGAAAACAATAGAGTTCCTAATGAGCCTACAGTAACGTTAATTGCCTGCACAGCGCCGGCTGCCAATTGAGTTGCCGCAGCTGCATTCGCATATTTAGCCGCCTCAGCTGTGTCAGTAGCAGATCCAGCTGCAGCCATATATGTAACTAGTTTGTCGGCCATAGTTACTAGTGAGCCTAAAATCCCCAAATTTGCTATGAAGACTATGGATCCTATTGTTATGAACAATATACCTAAAGTTTCCCAAGCCCCCGAAGCCTGTCCTTTTATTCCTCTAAGGCCAGCGAGATATAGCGGTAAACCTAGTCCGATCAATATGATTGCAACTGTAGCAATAGCTGTTTCACCGGCAGAATTTGCTAAAATGGCTCCAATATCATCTAGGTCGGCAGAGCCAACAAATGTGACTTGGCATAATACCCAACCGACAAAAGCGACTACCGGCCCGAAAGCTAAGCATATACCTTTTGCTTTGTTATCCACGAAAACTCCTTTATGTATCTTTTTCATAGTTGTAAATTATTCTCGAAAGAATAGATACGCAACATACGTGTGAATCTATACCACTTAGTGTGTAATAGCGCAACCCAACCCCAACATATTGAACTTAATTGCTTCTGTAACATTGTTAAATTATTGATAAGATAATACAAAGAATGTGCTTAATTGCTCTAGTTAGAAAGCAATTAAGCACATTGACTTGAAAAACTATTTTGTTTGCCGTTTATCTATCCAGGTTGTTAGTCAGAGGCTGTAGCCAGTTTTGCTCCAACCAAAGTAGCCCATAATACTGAAATGGCGAAACCTATACCGCCAACAAGACCTGCAGTTGAACTACCGGCTGTTGGATCGATAATGAGCACGCTAACTATTATTAGTATTCCCACAACTGCTGCGAGCGGGCCTAATGGAATAGCAGGTATTATGCTTTTGAAACTGGAATTTAAAGTGTATGCAATTCCTATACAGAGGAAACCTGCACCCCAAAGTAGAGACCCTATGTTGCCTGCTGCAACATTGAAAGCTTGCACAGCGCCAGTTGATATTTGAGCTGCAGCCGCAGCGTCCATTGATTGAGCGGCAACAACTGGGTCAGTAGATGCTGCGCCAGCCATATACGTAGCTAATTTATCAGCCATCGTAACGTGAGTGCCTAATATCCCTATTGTAGCTACAAAAACTATCACTCCCAACGTAACGAATCCTATACCCAATGTTTCGAATGTTCCGCCAGCTTGTCCTTTGATGCCCCTTAGACCAGCAACGAGCATTGGCAAACCGATTATGATTAATATAATCACCACCGTTGCCATAACTGTTTCGCCAGCAGCATTTTCCATCAAAGCAGCAATATCGTCATTCTCGGCATTACCAATAAACGTGACTTGATAAAGAATCCATCCGATAAAAGCAACTATTCCACCTAAACTTAGGCATATACCTTTTCCTTTGTTACTCATGAACACTCCTTATGTATCTTTTTCATAGTTGTAAATTATTCTCGAAACGAATAGATACGCAACATACGTGTGAATCTATACCACTTAGTGTGTAATAGCGCAACCCAACCCCAACATATTGAACCTAATTGCTTCTGTAACATTGTTAAATTATTGATAAGATAATACAAAATTAGAACAAATGTGTTTACAGCAAAATGGTTACGTGTTACGATTATTTTTAGCGACGTTTTTATCGTCGAAATTCATTTAAGGATTACTTAATGAGCGAAGACAGTACCAAATCACTTGAATTGGCGATCGGTCAAATTGACAGACAATTTGGAAAAGGAGCTGTCATTAGACTAGGCGATGCTGATGGATTCGGTGCCGTTGAAAGCATTTCTACTGGATCTCTAGCTCTCGATATGGCATTAGGGATAGGTGGTATACCTAATGGACGGGTAACAGAGATATTTGGTACAGAATCATCAGGAAAGTCGACAATCGCATACCATATTATGGCCAACGCTCAAAAAAATGGTGGAATAGCAGCGTATATAGATGTTGAGCACGCGCTTGATCCTGTATACGTTGGAAAGTGTGGAGTAGACACTGCACAATTATTAGTTTCTCAACCGGACTCAGCTGAACAAGCCTTAGAAATATGTGAATATTTAGTCAGAAGCGGAGCTGTTGAGATTGTAGTTATAGACAGCGTAGCAGCTTTAGTTCCTAAAGCAGAGATAGAAGGGGATATGGGAGATACACATGTCGGACTTCAAGCTAGGATAATGTCACAAGCCTTACGAAAACTCACAGGATCAATAAGCAAGTCCAATACAGCAGTGTTGTTTATTAATCAGATTAGAGAAAAGGTGGGAGTTATATGGGGAAGTCCTGAGGTAACCCCGGGCGGACGGGCATTGAAGTTTTATTCCTCAGTTAGGATCGATTTAAGGCGAGCAGAATCTATAAAATTAGGCACAGAAGTGGTGGGTAACAGGGTTAGGGCGCGTGTAGTAAAAAATAAAGTAGCAGCTCCGTTCAAAGTTGCAGAATTTGACATCATGTTCAGTCAGGGAGTTAGTCTTGAAGGCGACCTTCTTGGAATTGGTGAAGATATGGGGATAGTTAAAAAGAATGGATCCTTTTATTCGTTTGGCGACACAAAGTTAGGCCAAGGCAGGGAAAACTCCAAAACATTTTTACGAGACAACAGCGAAATCGCAGAAAGTATCGAAAAAATGATTAGGAAAAATGGTAGTCGAGAAGAATCAAACTAAAGATTTAATCAACCCAACAATCTCTACTCTTTAATTTATTAATAATTTTAAATGACCGAAGAACTAAATCAAGCCGCAAAGTCATCTGCAATGAGATTATTAGTTCATCGGCCTCGTTCAGTGAATGAAATTCGACAAAGGTTACTGGAGCGATTTGATTCGGGAATAGTATCAACGATTATCGTGTGGTTAGTTGAAAATGAGCTAGTAGATGACGAGAAATTTGCGATTTGGTGGACTGAATCTCGATGTAAGCAAAAATTATTAAGTGTAGCGATGATTCGTAAAGAATTATTAGAAAAAGGAATTCATAGAAACTTAATAGAAAAAGCTTTGAAGAATATAGATGATGCTAAAAATGCTCAGTTATTAGCTGATCGTATTTCGCGTACTTTTGATAAAAGCAACCCTGATACTTTCAAACGTAAACTCTATGGCAGGTTGCTTCGAAGAGGATTTTCATCGTCGCTAGCTATAACTTCAGTTGAAAACGCTTTGGACTCCAGCCGTAAAACTAACGCAATTAGCCTTGAAAGCTAATTTGGCTGTAGAATATGATTATCGCCTGAAAAAAGACTCTGATAATAAGATGTTTAGAAAAAAGGTGAATAGTTAATCGGTTTTAGGGGTCCCCTGTTGGACGTGCCATACGGCAACATTATTTTAATCTTAGTATCGTTATGTTTTTCGGCCTTTTTCTCGAGCGCTGAATCAGCATTTCTCACGTTGCAAAATACACCGAGGCTTCAGCATTTAGTTAGTAGTGGTAATGCAAAAGCAGTTCGAGTTCAGGCAATGTTAAATAAACCCGAGCGACTGTTAGCAACTATTCTATTAGGCAACAATTTAGTGAATATTTTGTTTGCCTCCCTGGTAACTATGTTGGTTCTAGACTTTTTACAAGATCAAGTAACTGGAGTTATTGTCGCTACAGTTTTGGGCACCGCTATATTACTTATTTTCGGCGAAGTAATCCCTAAATCTTTTTCTATCAGAAATCCCGAAAAGGTAGCTTTTCTCTATGCCCGTCCACTGAAACTAGTCGAAACTTTGTTTTTTCCAGTGATATTAGGTATTCAATTCGTGAGTCGTACTATCTTAATAAGAAGGAAGGGAAAAGAGGCTGAGGTTCCGTCTATAACTGAGGGGGAAATCCGTACATTAATTGATATCGGTGAGGCAGAAGGGGCTTTTGAATCTGAAGAAGCTGAGTTACTTGAAAATGTATTTAGGTTTGGGGATCGTCAGGCCAAAGAAGTTATGACTCCAAGGACGGAAGTTATTTTTGTCAAACAACAATCAACTTTGGGACAATTCCTGAAAATTTACTCTGACAACTCTCATACACGATTCCCTGTGTATTTGGGGGAAACTGAGAACGTAACCGGTATTATTTCTTCGAAAGATATTCTTAAATCTATTTCTGCAAATGACATCCAATTGGATGTCATTATTACAGATTCTCTCCGGCCCGCAAAGTTCTTCCCCGAAACTAAAAGGATTAGTGAGTTATTTCAAGAGATGAGAATGTCTGGTAGTCAAATTGCCATTATTGTTGATGAATTTGGTGGGATTGCTGGATTGGTGACTCTAAAAAAACTGCTTACAGAATTGGCTGGCCCAGTTGGAGAAGAGGGAGAAGCGCCTGAAGAAGAATATGAAGCTATTGACGAATTTACCTACCAAGTTGATGGAGCAATGGACATTGATGAGGCTAAAGAAGCATTTGATATTGATTTACCTAATGGGGATTTTGAAACCGTAGCAGGATTTGTGCTTGATTATCTAGGTCATATTCCGGTTGCAGGAGAACAATTCGAGTATGATGGGATAAAGATTGAAGTCGTCGAAATGAAGAAACTTCGAATAGACTCAATACGTTTAATCAAGCCTTTCAGTGAAAAGCCTAAAGATTAATGCGCTATTAATTCCTATGAAGTCAAAAAACTCTTTAGATATTATCTCTTCCGTCTCTAGATCTACTTTAGGTGCAAACCTGAATGGTTGCCGTCTATTGGTGGCAGTATCTGGCGGCCAGGATTCTTTAGCGTTACTTCATGCGTTATGGTCGCTTATGGAGGAGTTGTCCATTGAATTAGTAATAGCTCATTTAAATCATAAGCTTAGAGACCAAGACTCGAATTCAGACGCTGAATTTGTATCAGAAATTGGCAAGAAATTGGAAATCGACTGTGTGATAGGGAGTGCAGATGTTCGTTCTGTAAAACAAAATAAAAAAATATCCCTCGAAGAAGCTGCCAGAGATTGTAGATACCTATTTTTATCTAATACGGCGATTGATCAAAAAGTCGATGCAGTGGCATTAGGCCATACCGCTACAGATCAGGCAGAGACAGTACTGTTTAACACCATTCGAGGAGCAGGTTTAAAAGGAATATCTGGAATGCAAGAGATGTCGTTTCGGGTTATTGAAGAAATCAAGGTGCCTATATTTCGTCCGTTGCTAACAATAACTAGAACGCAGACACTCGAATATTGTAATCAGGTTGGTTTAAGGCCGAGGCATGATTTTACGAACAACTTAGAAGATTTTACTCGTAATAGATTAAGGAATCATCTCATACCTGCATTAAAGGAATTCAATCTCAACATTGAAAATTCTTTAATTCGATTGGCCTCAAATGCCGCAGAAGCAAATGATTTTATTGAGTCATATACTAATGAAGTTTTTGAACAGTATGTTGTTTTTGAGGAAGATAGTATCACTATAAACAACAAAGCCATTCAGCTTAAATCAGCAATACTTAATTGTTTAATTATTCAAGCATTACGTAGATTTAATGATGGATTACGAAATGTTGGACAGGTACATATACATGAAATCGTTAGTTTAATGAAATTTGGCTTCGGTAAGTCAATTAATCTTCCAAACGGTATCAACGCAGTCAATGTTGGTGGATCAGTCATTTTATCGGTCGGAAACAGTAACATTGAAATTTGTATCGACGGTAAATATCCAATGAAAATTCCTGGCCAGACACCGATTCCTGGCTGGAGAATAGATTCATATTTTGAAAACGTTATAAAATCGAACTTTTTTGAGCAAGATCATAAAGTTGTGAAAGTTGACAAATCCTTAGCTGAGGGTCCGTTATGGATAAGAGGATGGCAAGATGGAGATCGTATGCAGCCTTTGGGGATGAAGGGAACAAAGAAGATACAAGATATATTTGTTGACAGAAAAATACCTAAAAGTAAACGTAAATCATTGCCAATTGTGTGTTGCGAAAAGGGTGTGATTTGGGTGGCAGGATGTGGAATTGCAGATTGGGCAAGACTGCATGTAAACCAGAAAGAAGCCCTGAAGTTAGTAGCAATAGAGCAGTCTTCTATATGATCCTGTCAAGCCGGGTATTTTGAGTTACACCGGGCGATCTGCCACGTCTTGCAATCGGCCTACCATCAATCTCATGTATGTCTGCAGTATAAGGATTTGGTGAGCCAGTAGCGATATATGATCCAATTCCAAAACTTTGAATCGGCGATTTAGCCTCAACAAACTCACGTATTTTAGGGGGATTTATGTCTCCTGAAATCGATATATCAACGTGCTGAAAGCCTGCTAAGTCAAGTCGGGCACGAATTTCCCGCACTAGACCCACTGTCACTCCTCCTCGTTGAGTTGCTGTATCTACTCGGATTCCTCTTAATCTGTCTTTCAACGCCCTTGCAGATGCGATCGCTTCTTCCGCTTCATCTCTGTGAGTATCAACTAAAGCCACTCTAGGAACATCTTGTGGAGTATGTTTATCGAATGCTTTCAAAGCTCTTACCGTATCTCCCAGAATCAGTGATAATGAGTGAGACATTGTTGTGAACGGAGTGACTCCGGAAAGCCTGGCTCCCAGAATAGTAGAACAAGACACACACCCTCCTATAATTGCAGCATAATCCATATTTGCTGACACATCTGGATGTATGTTGTTAGCTCCAATTGAATAAACCGGAATACCACTCGCCTCATCCACACATTCCCTTGCTACGGTTGCCCAACCAGTGTAGGAAGATAAAATTCCCGTTATAGCAGTTTCATACAATCCTATCGAACCGTAAGGAGCCTTTACCCTAAGGGAAACCTCTTCGGCTTCAATTCTACTGCCCTCTTCAATTGCCCATACTTCACTACCACTATCTGGGAGGATCCTTTCAAATAAAGATTTAACTTCTAATAAACCACAGAATATACCTGGCAATGAAGGGGCAAATTCAATAACTACGACTGGATTAACTCCTTCACTACGTAGAATTTGCACGGTTTTTTGCAATGAAATGTCGGCAGTATCACCGATCATTGTTGGGCGTTTAATATCAAATTCTGGGTTGGCCATATTTTACTCCGAACCTAAGATTGAAGAACCTTTGATACTAAGACGATCATTAGTTTTTGCCTTAGGTTATTGTGTTTTATCTGGTCTATAAACTTAAGCTTTACAAATCTCCACTTATTTAATGTTAATCTAATTTCAATAAACTGATTGGGTTAATTGTTGGCTCGAGATCTTTTCTAGCGAAGTAACTTCAGAAATGTTTGGGCAGATTTCAGTCCACCAAATTTTAGCCTGGCTAAACCATACAGATCATACAGTGCAGTACTAATTACTTTGACTCTTGTATCGGGGTCATCTGACCACCGAACAGGAATTTCTTTTATTCGATAATTACTTTTATCAGCAATGATAAGTAATTCTGTGTCAAAAAACCATCCATTATCCTTTATTAACGGTATTAATTGATCAGCTGCAGAGCGACTGATTGCTTTAAACCCACATTGTGCATCGTTGAATGACGCAGAAAAAGTTAACTGTATGATTTTATTGTATGTTCTTGAGATTAGTTCCCGTTTTAGTGATCTTCCCTCAACAATTGAGCCATTGATTAATCGTGAACCAATAGCAATGTCGTAGTTGTTTTGTGAAATGGAGTCTAATAATGGACGTAGGTCATCTAATTGTGTAGACAAATCAATGTCCATATAAGCCATGATGTCTGAATTAGAGTTTGTCCAACATTGTTTCAACGCTCTACCTCTACCTCTTTCAGCAATTTGTACATGGCTCACTCTGTCATATTTGTTAGATAAAGCCTCTGATATCGTGGGTGTTTTATCAGTAGAGCCGTTATCAGCTATGGTTATAGTCCAGTTGTAGTCTAAAAAATGGTCTTTTAGAAAGTTATGAATGACTGAAACAGACACAGCAACAATTCCCTCCTCATTCAGTACTGGCAATATAATTTCAAGTGAAGTGTTCATTTAATTTGAATTAAAGAATAAGTCGGTTTATGCGAGTTTAATGTTTGAAATGACGGATATGGGTAAATACCATTGTTAGCCCTAGCGTATTAGCAGCTTCAATGGTTTCTTCATCTCTTATAGACCCTCCTGGCTGTATTAATGCGGACACCCCGGCATTAGATGCCATTTCAATGTTATCCGCAAAGGGAAAGAAAGCATCGGACGCTAATACACTGCCTAGTGAGTCTTTTCCAGCTGCACGTATTGCAAGATGAATAGAATTTAGACGATTTGGTTGGCCTGATCCCATACCTAACAATTTGTTATCTTTTGCCAGCACGATACCGTTAGACTTTACATGTTTTACAGCAGTCCAAGCAAAAGCAAGATCCCGCAATTGTTTTTTGGTAGGTTTCTTTTTGGTAACAACACTCCATGTATTGGGATCTGCTTGTTTTTGATCGATTTGTTGTATTAAAGCCCCGCCTGAAATGTTTCGCATGTCCTTGGACCATGTTGGGTTATTTTCCGGTTCAACATTTAAAATCCTTAAATTTTTTCTTTTAGTCAAAAACTCTAGGGCATCCTGATCATACGCCGGAGCCACGATTACTTCAAAGAATACTGATTTAAATGATTTTGCTGTTTTAAGATTAACTGTTTGATTAAAGCCTAATATTCCTCCGTACGCTGATACTGGATCGCCTTGAAATGCACGCTCGTAAGCTACTGATTGAGTCTCATGTAATGCAAGCCCACAAGGATTATTGTGTTTTACTACCACTGCAGCATTTTCTGTAAAGTCAGAGACTATCCTCCAAGCAGCATCGGCATCCAATATATTATTAAACGACAGTTCTTTCCCATGCAGCTTTTTTGCATTTGCTATTCCAGTCGTTGAATCAGGATGTCTATACAAAACAGCTTTTTGATGCGGATTTTCGCCATAACGTAATGTTAATAATTTTTTAAGATTCAGTGTTAATTCATCTTGATCATTTTTTTTGTTTTCACACAGATAATCGCTAATGATTCGATCGTAGCGGGATACATGATCAAAAGCCTTATATGCTAAATATTTTCTGTCATCAAAACTGATTCCATTTAATCCATTTTGCGAAATAAGGTTTGCTATCCATTCATAGTCATTGGGATCAACAATAACCACAACATCTTTGAAATTCTTGGCTGCTGCTCTTAGCATCGAAGGGCCACCAATATCGATGTTTTCTAATGCGTTTTCTAATGTCGAGTCTGGAATTGCTATGGCTTCGGCGAACGGGTACAAATTCACTGCCACCAAATCAATTGATGATATTCCATGTTTAGCTATTTCAGATAAATCATGGGCATTATCTCTTCGAGCTAATAGTCCGCCATAAATTTTTGGGTGTAGGGTTTTTACTCTTCCATCGAGAATTTCCGGGAAATCACTGATTTCCTGTACAGGGGTAACTGATATATTGGCATCCAGAAGTTGCTTATATGTTCCTCCCGTACTTATTAAACCTAATCCAGCTGAGTTTAGGTTTTTACCTAACTCAACTATTCCTGTTTTGTCATATACGCTTAATATAGCTCTCATAAACTTTTCATATTTAAATTATGATTTGGGATTCTTTAGAACTCTTTATGGTTTCGCCAACTAAAATTGCATGTGGGATTTCAGTAAGTATGTCATCTAGGTTAATTGGATCACATACTGCAATCATCCCAAGCCCCATGTTAAAAACACGATTCATTTCAATAAAAGACACGTCACCCACAGATTGAATTAAGTTAAATATTTCTGGTACTTCCCATGATTGTTTACGGAGTTGAGCTCCGATGCCTTTTGGCAAAGCCCTAGGCAAGTTTTCGATCAAACCTCCACCAGTGATGTGCGCAAGAGACTTAATTTTGCCTTTCAGCAGTTTAGCCTCAGTTACATATGAACGATGTGGTTCAGATATCTCATCTCCTAAAGAACGGCCTAATTTGTCCTTGTAGTCATTCAATATCCTAGGGTTATGGTCAATATCAAAAATCTTTCTAACAAGTGAGAAACCATTAGTATGAATGCCGTTTGAGGGTATAGCAACAAGTACGTCTCCCGGAATTATTTTTGACGGGTTTAATAATTCATCTTGTTCAACTACCCCAACCACAAATCCAGCCATATCAAAGTCCTTTTCGCCATATATCCCTGGCATCTCGGCCGTTTCACCACCAATGAGCGCACAGCCTGAGCTTTTGCAAGCAATCGTCATTCCAGAAACTAACTCATTAACGATTTTTTGATCGATTCTGCCTAAAGCAATATAATCCAAAAAAAATATCGGACTAGCACCAGTTGTAATAACATCATTTATGCAAGCGTTCACAAGGTCAATTCCAAGGCTTTGATAATTTCCTGTCAATTTTCCCAACAGCAGTTTTGTTCCTATGCCGTCAGTACTTGAAACTAAGATGGGAGTGTCATATCCGGATAGCTTAAAAGACCCCCCAAATCCTCCTATTCCAGATAACACTTCATTACCGTGCGAGGACGCTGCAATGCGGGCAAGAGAATTCTTCAAGTGTTCAGCGGAGTCACGATCTACTCCGGCAAGTTTATATTTATTTGATGAGTTATTACTCAAAATTAACCTAAGTTCGTTGGTGGCTTTAATATTCTAAGGCGAGTTTGTCCATTTCAAGCTGGACAGGTATAGGATGGTTCCCATTAAAGCAACCCAAGCACACTTTGTTTTTTGGAATATTGACTGATTTAAGTAAACTTTCAATGTCTAGGTAGCCAAGAGAGTCTGCGCCAATAAATTCACGGATTTCATCAACCGATTTATTAGCGGCTATAAGTTCCCTTTTTGATGCCAAGTCAACTCCGAGATGGCAAGGCCATTTAATTGGAGGAGCACATATCCTTAAGTGTATTTCTTTCGCGCCACTACGTTTTAATAATTTAACTACATGTGGAGTGGTGGTTCCTCTTACAATCGAATCATCGACAACTACCAATCGTTTGTTATTGATAATTTCTGGTAGGGGGTTGAGTTTTAGTCTTACTCCCAGCTCCCTCAATCTTTGGTCAGGCAGTATAAATGTGCGTCCAGCATAACGGTTTTTTATAACACCTTCTCCATATGGAATTCCCGAAGCTCTGGAGTATCCAACAGCTGCTGCCGTGGCACTATCCGGTATACCTATAACCAGGTCAGCTTCAACAGGGTATTTCCGAGACAACTCAGCTCCCATTTCCATCCTTTGGCTGTATACTAATTTTCCATCCAATAAACTGTCAGGTCTAGCAAAATAAATATTTTCAAATATGCAAGATGCAGTGCGATTGTTTAGTTTCTTTTGATAAATTGTAGTGACCTTTTCTGAATTCACTAGAACGGCTTCTCCTGGCATGACTTCACGTACGAAATCGGCTCCAACATGGTCTAAAGCACAAGTTTCTGATGCAATAATCCAACCATTCTCTAAGGATCCAATACAAAGAGGGCGGACACCCAGAGGATCACGGATTGCCAAGATGCCGTCTTGGGTTAGAACAGTCAAGGAATATGCTCCACTTAGCCTTCTCATTAGTGATGAACATATTTCCCCCCAATCGTTACCAGGCAAGTATGTAAGCATATGAGCAATGATTTCCGAATCATTTGATGTTTCAAACTCACATCCCCACTCGCTAAGTTCCTGCCTTAGTTCTTTTGAGTTGACTACATTACCATTGTGCGCGAGCGCTATCTCACCATTTGGGCCTTTTGATCTTATAGGCTGAGCATTTTTGGAGTTACTACTACCAGTGGTTGAGTATCTCGTATGTCCAATTGCTGAGTAGCCGGGCAATAAAGAGATTTGTTCTTCTGTTATGCCTTGTGAAATAAGCCCCATAGCCGTTTTGAGTCTTATTTTCGTACCATCCCAAGACGCAAAACCAACGCTTTCTTGTCCACGGTGTTGAAGCGCAAATAAACCAAAAAAGGCTATTCTAGAAACCGACTCTCCAGGAGCATACACTCCAACAATCCCACATTCTTCATGAATGCCAGAGTCAAGGCTGATCTTGTTTGTATTTATACTAGGATTCATTAGATTGGCTCGTTAAAGAAGATAATATGCTTAATTAGTATTCCACGTTAGAGTCAATACCTCATTGATATAAACCTACAATTAAATAGAAGATCTTATTGTCACTATTTTACGGCTCAGATTCTAGGGGGTCAATGACAAAAAAGAGCCAAAATATATACAGGCCAATTACATCTTTTATTAAAAATATGCATTTGTAAACACATCGTAGGGTACTAACAATTTAACTCACAAATCTGATTACACAATTGGACTTTTTGATTTTGCTTTAGGCCGTCTAACATGCGGTATATGAACTTTTTAGCAAGATTGACATCAACTATAGCTAACTATAGAATTCGGTCAAGTTTCTGAGCTTCCTTCAGTCTAAATACAATTTAGGTTGATTAAAAAGTTAATTTAATAAGGAGGTGAGGCGCGTGTCAAATATGATTATCGCGATCATCGCCGTCTTGATTGGATTGGGAGCAGGAGCAGTAGTTGGATTCTATGGAAAAAAAATCGTCAATCATAGACGATTGCAAGAAGCGCAAGAAGACGCTGAGCGTTTAAAATCCGAGGCTCTTGATAGAAAAAGAGCCATAGTTATTGAGGCTAAAGAAGAAAGCCTTAGAATGAGAACAGCAACTGAGTCTGAATTGCGCGAACAACGATCTGAGACAAAGGATTCAGAACGTAGATTAGGAAAAAGAGAAGAACAACTGGATCGTCGGAGTCATAATCTAGAAAAACGTGAAAAAACATGGTACGAAAAGGAAAAGGAATTAGATCTAGCTAGAGTTGAAGTAGAAACAGTTCTCGGTAAGCAACTTGATTTACTTGAAAGTCTATCTGGTATGTCGGCTCAGGAAGCTGAAACCCTTTTATTCGATCGAGCTTCAGAAGAGATTCAACATGAAGTTACACGAAGGTATAGAGATTATGAAGAACGCATTAGAAAAGAGGCGGAGGATAAGGCACGAAATATAGTTGGGCAGGCTATTCATCGGCTTGCCTCTGATGTAGTTTCAGAAATGACGATTGCTTCTGTTTCATTACCATCAGACGACATGAAAGGTCGATTGATTGGAAGAGAAGGACGGAATATAAGGGCTATTGAGAAAGCGACTGGCGTAGATTTAATAATAGATGATACCCCAGAGCAAGTAACGCTTTCTTGCTTTGATCCCGTTCGGCGAGAAATCGCAAAACTAGCACTTAATAAGTTGATTGCTGATGGAAGAATTCATCCTGCGCGTATTGAAGATGTTGTCACCCAATCTGAGAAAGAGATATGGGCTAATATTTGGAAGAGTGGGGAGGATGCTGTGTTTGAGACTGGTGTACGGGGCCTCCATCCAGAAATTGTTAAGTTACTCGGCAAGCTAAAATATCGCTATAGTTTTGGTGAAAATGTATTACTTCATAGTATTGAAGTTGGTAACTTAGCATCAATGATAGCCTCCGAATTGGGTGCCAATGTAAAGACTGCAAAAACAGGTGGGTTGTTGCATGATTTAGGCAAAGCATTGAGCCATGAAGTTGAAGGTAGCCACGCCAAGATAGGAGCTGACATTGCTTCAAAATATAAAGTGCCAAAAGCGATATGTGAGTGTATAGCCGATCATCACGATGATCAGCCAAGGTCGGTTGAAGGATTTGTGGTGGCGGCTGCAGACGCAATCAGTGCTGCTCGGCCTGGAGCCCGTAGTGATACCCTGGAGCATTATATAGAGAGAATAGAGGCGTTAGAGGAAGTAGCAACAGGGTTTGATGGGGTTGAGAAATGCTATGCAATTCAAGCTGGCAGAGAAGTTAGAGTGTTGGTAAAGCCAGACGACGTGGATGATTTAACGGCATCCAAATTAGCGAGACAAATTGCAAATAAGATTGAAGAAACACTAGTGTATCCAGGCCAAATCAAGGTTACGGTAATTAGAGAAAGTATATCTATAGAGTTGGCGAAGTAACGCTGCAAAAACAACAAGATTTTGATAGATTGAAACGAGATCAATTCATTGAATCCCAAATTATATGAATGGTTATATATTGTTAATATTTGTGAACATTAATGTTCGATTTAGATCTACATCTGCACAGTAGTGAATCTGACGGCACTTTAAGTCCATCAAAACTGATAAGTAAATGTGTTGAAAATGGACTCAAAGTAGTTGCGTTAACGGATCACGACACCTTAAATGGCATTAACGAAGCTCACGACCAAGTTAAGCAGTCGGGCAAAATTGAGCTTATTCCTGGAATTGAAATTAGTTGCAATTTAAATGGAAGTGAAATTCACATTCTTGGCCTTTTTACAAGTTTAAGAGATAGCAGGCTGCGTGAGTACTGTGATCGAGCCAGAAAAAACAGGCTATCACGAAGCAA
The DNA here is from genome assembly GCA_002311285.1 of Dehalococcoidia bacterium UBA1152. Taxonomy (GTDB): domain Bacteria; phylum Chloroflexota; class Dehalococcoidia; order Lucifugimonadales; family UBA2962; genus UBA2962. The sequence continues at coordinate 36,130 of DBZU01000019.1, forward strand.
AAAGATTGTTCAAAGACTACAAAAAATTGGAATTGAGATTGAGTTTGAAAAAGTGATTGATTCAGCAGGCACAGCCGTTATTGGTAGACCGCACATAGCAAGGGCTATGGTCGATGCTGGTTACGTAAAAGATACAAAAGAAGCGTTTGATTTGTATCTTGGAACTGCCCATTCAGCATATTACCCAAGCAGCACTATAACCCCTAACGACGCAATAGAAATGTTAATCGAATCAAATGCGTTGCCTGTTTTGGCACATCCATTGAGATCTAAAATAAAGTCGAGCCGAAATCCAATCGAAAACCTTACTAGGCTTGTTTCCGAGTTCACTGATCAAGGCTTAGCCGGCATTGAAGTTTATTATGGCGATTACACAAGTGGACAGATTGACAAACTACGGCTAATTGCTGAAGCAAATGATTTAATCGAATGCGGTGGTAGTGATTTCCATAATTCTGGTAATCCTGCAGAACCTCAACCAGGTACTATCGGTCCTCCGATGAATACTTTCTATAGATTGAAAGATAGATTGCGATAAGTTAATCACGTGCAAGGAATAAATTGTTTGTTGGAATAGCGTTAGTCTTATTTAGCTATGTATGGGGATCTATTCCCACGTCATATATTGTAGGTCGACTTCTACATGGAGTTGACATACGTGAATATGGATCAGGTAATGTGGGGTCTTCTAACCTTATGCAGATTTCTGGTAAAAGATTAGGCATTGCTGTTGGTATATTTGATACGTTTGTTAAAGGTGCTACACCTATTATCTTGGTTAAGTATTTATATCCTGAACCGTGGATTATGCTTGCTATGAGTATTTGTTTAGTGGCGGGACATAATTGGAGTATCTTTCTCAAATTCACTGGAGGCAGAGGAGTCGCCACAACTATTGGTGTTGTATTTGGTTTATTCATGTGGAGGGAAATCTTACTATTAACTGTAGTAATGGGGGGAATAGGCAGATTGTTGTCTCGAGACATGAGTGCTTGGACACTGTTTGCGATGATTCTCCTTCCGGTTTTGGCTTGGGTGTTTAATCAACCAACAGAATATATTTATGTATGTATCGGTATGAATGGACTGATTTTACTTAAAAGATTAACCGGTAATTTTGAAAAAATAGACACCAATAACTATTCATTGGTAGCTGTTTTGTTATGTCGAATAGTTTGGGATAGAGATGTTCCTAGTAGAGAAGCCTGGATGCGCAGAAAATCGGGTAGTTAATCGACTTTAATTAAGAGGCCAGTCTTAATTTATGACAACATTAAGAACGCTCTTGTTATTTGTTTCACAATACAATATATCGTACAGGATTTAAAAACTAAAAACACCAGTAAGATAGACGATATATGATATAGGCAAAATTGACGCTAAAATAGTTCTTAGACTTTTGTTAGTCTGGTTAGGGTAATTAAGACCGAGGCATCATCCAATTACTAAAGTTTATGTTGTCCTCAAATAAGTTGTTACTTGAACATAATGTTAAATAGATATACATCTTCGGCTGTTAAGGATGTGAGAAAAAAAATTGCATAAAAGTATCGATTGCGGTTCATTACGGGAAGCCCATGTAAATACTGAAGTTATACTGGCTGGCTGGGTACACAGGAGGCGGGATCACGGAAATATTATCTTTTTAGACTTACGGGACCGAGAGGGACTAATACAGGTAGTTTTTGATCCTACAAATGCTCAAAATGCCCATGGTATTGCCGAATCTGTGCGAAATGAATGGGTTGTGAAAATTGAAGGAGCAGTTTCTCTTAGACCAAAAGGAACTAAAAATCCCGATATGCCAACAGGATCTGTAGAGGTTATAGCAAATGATATAGAGATTCTAGCAAGATCTAAAACACCTCCTTTTTACATAAATGAAGATTCTGAAGTGGATGAGTCAATAAGATTGAGATACCGATATATGGATCTTCGTCGTCCATTTATGAGAGATGTTTTAATTTTGCGGCATAAAGTAGTTAAATTCATACGTGATTTTCTTGACAGCCGTAATTTTATTGAAATAGAGACCCCTATTCTAATTAAAAGCACTCCAGAAGGAGCCCGTGATTATATTGTTCCAAGTCGCGTACATCCTGGTATGTTTTATGCACTACCTCAGTCCCCTCAACAGTTAAAACAGTTGTTAATGGCATCAGGCTTTGAAAGATATTTTCAGATAGCGAGATGTTTTAGAGATGAAGATTTAAGGGCTGATAGGCAGCCCGAACACACTCAATTGGATTTGGAGATGAGTTTTGTCCATCGAGACGACATATTAAACTTAATTGAAGAATTGCTTGTTGAGCTAGTATCTTCATTAGTTCCAGATAAAACCGTTTTAAAGCCTTTCCCTAGATTTACATATCATGAATCCATGTCAAGTTATGGTTCCGATAAACCGGATTTACGGTTTGATCTAATGCTAAAAGACCTCACAAATTGTTTTACCAACAGTAGTTTTCAGGTGTTCAAGAAAGTAATTGAAAACAATGGAATTGTAAAAGGCATCGTTGTTCCTGGTCAGGGAGGGATGCCACGCAAAAAGCTTGATCGTCTTGTTGAGTTGGCTCGTGAATTTGGCGCTCAAGGTTTAGTTTGGATTGGTCTATCAGAAGGTTTTTCTGATGAGGATTTAGATACTAAAAATATAAGATCGCCAATAGCCAAATTTATTTCTGTTGAAGAATTAACAAAAGTGATATCTGTGACAAAAGCTTCAGCGAATGATTTATTATTGATAGTCTCTGGTAAAAAAAATGTGACAGAAAATGTGTTGGGGCAGATCAGAAATGAGATTGGGAAAACCTTATCTTTAGCTGATCCTAACGATTTACGTTTTGCCTTTATAGTTGATTTTCCGTTATTTGAACCGGGTGAACAGAAAGGGGAATGGACAGCAGTGCATCACGCTTTTACGATGCCTAAAGCAGGGGCTTTTGCTGAACTGGAAAAAGACCCAGGCTCAGTGATTGCAGATTCATATGATTTGGTTTGTAATGGTCTAGAGATTGCTAGTGGTAGTATCAGGGTACATGATAGAGATCTTCAAGAAAGAATACTATCTGTGCTTGGTTATAGTAAGACACAAATAGACGAGCGATTTGGCCAACTACTTGAAGCTTTTGATTATGGCACTCCACCTCATGGCGGAATAGCCCCGGGAATTGATCGATTGGTTATGATTTTAGCTGGACTTGATAGTATACGTGATACTATTGCTTTTCCTAAAACCCAGAGTGCTATAGATCCTCTATTTGGTTCGCCAAGCCCTGTGGAGAAAATTCAGCTTGATGAGCTAAAGTTGCGGCTGGTTGATAGTGACTAGTTAAATTGGATAGTTAGGTATTGAGATAAAGCTGGCTAAACTCTGCTACTAACGTTTGTGAGTGCTATAATTTTCTATTTAAACACTTTATTCGAGGTTGTTTTATTACTCGGAGAGGTGGCCGAGCGGCTTAAGGCGCTAGTCTCGAAAACTAGTATGCGAGGTAATCGTATCGCGGGTTCGAATCCCGCCCTCTCC
>DBZU01000033.1:0-218 GCA_002311285.1 Dehalococcoidia bacterium UBA1152
GGATAAACAAATGGTTGACCAATTGAATACTTGTAAGCCTGTGCGGCAATGGTAGGTATTTTCGCTATCATGCGATAAGACGCAACCATACGATGCCGAGGATCGCTGATATCAAGACTATCATGATAAAAAGCTGAGAGCGCACCCACAACGCCGCACATGATTGCCATAGGATGAGAGTCTCGGCGAAAGCCCCTATAAAAGGTATTTAGCTGTTC
>DBZU01000033.1:289-2734 GCA_002311285.1 Dehalococcoidia bacterium UBA1152
CAGGAGATAACAGACCTCGGGATAATCGCAATTTGTTGCTAACTCTTGGATTGGATATCCGCGATAAAGTAGAACCCCTTCCTCGCCATCAATGTAAGTTATACGCGATTCACAACTTCCGGTCGAAGTGTAGCCAGGGTCATATGTGAAACACCCTGTTTCTGCATAAAGACGCCTTACATCAATTACCCTAGGACCAACGGTCCCTTCAATTACTGGTAATTCAATCTGTTCTCCAGAGGAATTATCAGTAAGCGTGAAAGTCTTTTTGTTAGATTGCGAATTCATCTTAATCCACCCCAAAGTGTTCTTTCTTATCTAAGGTACTATCCTCTTCTAGCAAGGTAAATTCTAACTCACTCGTAATCAGGTTAACACATCATTTATGCGAGCTAACGACTGCTCTTTCCCGAGAACTGCAAGGATTTCAAATATTCCAGGAGAAACCGTATTACCAGTTAATGCAGCTCGTAATGGTTGGGCTATAACCCCAAGCTTGATATCTTTTTTCTTGGCATATTTGACAATGGCATCATTCAGCGAAAGACTTGACCAATCTTCAATAGAACCAAGTTGAATCTGAAGATTATTGAGATGGCTCTTACCTGATACATCTAGCACCTTTAACGCTTTATCACTTACTGTGATGGGACGTCGGCAAGCATAAAACTCTGCATTTTTAGCAAGTTCGTCAATATTTTTTGCCCTTTCCTTTAAACCGGACATTCCACTTCTTATTCGATCAAAGGCTCGATTATCAAGTTTACCATGCAAGTTTTCAATAAGAATTGGTGTTATTAATGTCACCAAATGCCCGTCATCTGCTTCCCGAAGATAATGACTATTCAGACTTATGAGTTTGCTAAAGTCGAAATTTGAAGGAGAACGGCCCACATCCTTTATGTCAAACCACTCAATTGCTTGTTCAAGGGAAATTATCTCATCGTCTCCATGCGCCCAAGCCTGGCGCAATAAATAATTATTCATGGCCTCAGGGAGTAACCCCATTTTCCGATACTCCCCTAGCCCTAAGGCACCATGACGTTTTGACAATTTTGTTCCATCTAATCCATGCAAAAGGGGCATATGCGCGAAAGTCGGCTGATCCCAACCAAAAGCTTTATATATTTGTAACTGCCTAAATGTGTTTGTTAAGTGATCATCACCTCTAATTACGTGGCTGATATTCATGTCATGATCGTCGACTACGACTGCCAGCATATACGTGGGTGAACCATCTGCCCGAAGCAAAATCATGTCATCCATTTCATCATTTGAAACACTAACATCTCCTTGTATTAAATCTGAAACAGTAGTTTCGCCATCCAACGGAGATTTTAACCTTATCACTGGTTTAACACCACTCGGGCTATTTGCAGGGTCGCGATCCCGCCAGCGGCCATCATAAAACTTTGATTTACCTTCCGTTTTTGCCAAGTTTCTCATTTCTGCGAGTTCTTCAGGCGAACAATAACAGTAGTATGCTTTACTCTCTTCTATTAGTTTTTTTACCAGTGCTACGTGGCGATGGCGACGGGAGGCCTGAGAAATTGGTTCTTCGTCCCAATACAATCCTAGCCACTCTAAGCCTTCCAAGATGGCATCAACAGCCTCTTTTGTTGATCGTTTTAGATCGGTATCTTCGATCCGTAATAAAAACTTACCGCCGATATGCCGGGCATAAAGAAAATTAAAAAGTGCCGTTCTTGCACCCCCAATATGTAAATATCCGGTTGGGGAGGGGGCAAAACGAGTGATAACTCCAGATTCCAATATCAACTCTTTGTAATAATTGAGTTATTCTATTTTGAAGATATTTTAAACTGTGAAAATGCAGAAGTCACGCAACCCAAATGCTCTACGAATTATGCTTTGGATCTAGCTTAATGCATTTTCCCATGCTGAAATAGTTAGAGGGTTAGAAATCTTGCATCAGACGTCTATATTTAGCCTGCAATGATTCCAATTAGGAATTCTATTGTTATTGCTCTGCCCTGATTTTTACACTTTGTCAAAGCCGTTCTATTTTCAATCATCCTCTAGCTCAGAATCCATATAATATTATACTACGGGTATTTTAGAATCTCTCGAACGTGTATAAACGCGTACATTTACATATTCTGTTATGTTAACTGTAACAAACTTCTATCATTTCTATTGCTACGGTTGTTAGTACCGCCTTAGTAACCCGACCAGGCGGCCTTGAACGTCGACCCTATCCGGACCGAAAATCCGCGTGTCATAGTTCTTATTTGCAGGCTCCAAAGCAATCGAAGCTCCCTTCCTACGCAAGCGTTTCAGCGTCACCTCGGTTTGGTCAACCAAGGCGACTACTATGGCACCCGATTCAGCATCATCACACCGTTCAATCACAACCGTATCACCGTCATTTATGCCAGCATCAATCATAGACTCTCCATCTATCTCTAGCGTGTAGTGTTCCCC
>DBZU01000033.1:2740-3779 GCA_002311285.1 Dehalococcoidia bacterium UBA1152
CTAGCATAAACGCTGGCACTCCGATGGTTTGACTGGGATCCCTTAGCGCCTCAACAGGTGTACCTGCAGCTATTTTTCCATAAAGGGGAAGATCAACTACTCCAGTCTCAGTAGTATAGTGTTTTTTGAACTTCGCTTCACTAGAGGCATATAATTCTGTAACCACATCTCGGCCGAAATTTGAAGTATTTTCAGGAAGTTTAAGCACCTCAAGTGCACGAGCCCTGTAAGGTAATCGACGGATAAACCCGCGTTCTTCAAGACCCGTAATTAATCGGTGTATCCCAGACTTTGATTTTAAATTTAGTGCCACCTTCATTTCTTCGAAAGACGGAGAAACGCCAGCCACTTTAAGACGACCATCAATGAACATCAGTAGTTGATACTGCTTTTTAGTTAGCATGCTAATTCCCAACTATTTATTACATTTTTATCCCATTAATCATCTGCATTTTTAGGTTTAATAAGCCACATTTGATCAGATATTAGATAATAGTACTTTTCTTATTGAAATTAATCTTAACCCATAAATTCAATAAAATTCTTCTGTCAAGTAAATTATGTTCTCGATTGTTCTAGTTTGGTTCCCGTTATGTGTCAATTATAATGATTTAATAACAACGGATTCCAAAGCATGCGTGGCGCAGCACTTAGAAAATAACCAATAGGGATCAAAATAATGTCATTTCTTCCATAGCCATACTTAGTAAAGAGCACGTTTTAAATTAAATATCGACTACTAATTTCCGTGTTTGACATAAACGTAAAGCTTGTTTCTGAAAGCGCAAGTTTGGCTTCTGCTGCGGTTGCCACTAACGAATTAGTAAATCGTCGAATATAACCCCGCAATTTACCAACCTGCCAGACAAATTTTTTATGCGCAGATTTATTATGGTTGGTTATAACCAAATGAAAAGAAGTCTAAACGACTATTAGAGAGTAATCCTCAAACGGAATAGCTATTTCACCATTAATGGGGGAGGGTTTTATGCATTTGGATCCAAACGTATGATTGGCACACGTTCACCCTTTAAAGCGG
>DBZU01000033.1:3839-4564 GCA_002311285.1 Dehalococcoidia bacterium UBA1152
TATGATTGGCACACGTTCTCCTTTTAAAGCGGGTTGAGCAAAAGGTTTGCGAACAACAAGGCAATCAGCATCGGTAAAAATAGCTAGCATAGAACTATCTTGTCTTTCAAATGGCATTACATGTAATTCTCCATTGTTCTCCCGCACCAGAGTTGAACGCAGATAATCTTGACGTTGATCATTACTCTCCAAATCAAGTCCCAAAACCGCTGTCTCCTTAGGCTCGTTTTGGTTCGGACGGCCTAGCATAAGATCAATTGCTGGTTTGAGAAACAAAAGAGCCGTTACACCCGCAGAGACGGGATTACCTGGCAAGCCAAGCATCGGCTTCCCGTGGATCTGTCCAAATATTAGTGGTTTTCCAGGTCGCATGGCTACGCGGCTAAAGGTAATATTTAATCCTTCCTCACTCAGCACGGTCTTAATAAGATCATAATCACCAACAGAGGCCCCACCTATTGTAACAAGCATATCCGCTCCCTTGACATTGGATATTAAGTTACGAATTGAATCTGAATTATCTTGTGCTATGCCAAGGTTTACACCCACCCCCCCGGCAGCGTTAACAAAAGCCGACAGTCCCAAGCTGTTTGAACTTATAATTTGGCCAGGTTTGAGGGGTTCACCCGGCATGACTAGTTCATCACCGGTCGGAAGTATAGCAATACGAGGTTTTCGCCTTACATATAACCAAGGAATATTCATAGCGGACGCCAGCGCAACAT
>DBZU01000033.1:4623-4881 GCA_002311285.1 Dehalococcoidia bacterium UBA1152
ATAGCGGACGCCAGCGCAACATGTCGTGAATTCAAACGAGTTCCAGCCGATAGCAAAACCTGGCCTTTTTCAAAATCCAGCCCTTTCGGCCGAACAAACTGACCCACCTCAACAGAAGATTTAATTACTATTTTATCTCCTTTTGCTTTTGTGTCTTCTTGGATCACAATGGCATTAGCACCTTCCGGAATAGGCGCACCGGTGAATATTCTAACTGTCTCTCCGTCACGGATAGATCCATCAAAACCTGCTCCTGCA
>DBZU01000073.1 GCA_002311285.1 Dehalococcoidia bacterium UBA1152
AATCCATATCGATTGACTGGCTTATACACATTTGAAATCCTTCTGGCCATGGGATACGCCTTGTCAACACTTCATAGGTTACGTTGGAAGAATATAACTGTTGCGCTAATCTCATATCAAGATCGCTGACGGGGCCTCCTTCGTCTGGCGCTTCTTCCCGTGCCTTATCATCTCTATCAGGCTGTCTTTCGTCCGGCGCTTCTTCCCGTGCCTTATCGTCTACTGCTGCTTCCCGATCTCGATCATCTCTATCAGGCTGCCTTTCGTCCGGCGCTTCTTCCCGATCTCGATCATCTGGTCCTGATGGTATTAATAACTCTGGGGCAACATTTAGAGCCAAAAGGCACAAAGCTGCTGCGTCATGCATCATTCCAGTTATTGAATCAGGGTCGCTTAGTAAATCCATATCGATTGACTGGCTTAAACAAATATCAAATCCTTCTGGCCATGGGATACGCCTTTGCAACACTTCAGAGGTTACATTGGAAGGATATAGTTTTTGAGCCAATGAAATATCATCAATATCGTCAAGTTCGGGATCATGTTCCCTGTCAGTAGTTTCAGACTCAGGTGTTATGCCTAATTCTTGAGCAACTTTTGCTTCTACTGTAGCTTCAACATCAATTTGTTCAGAGGAAGCTTTTTCAGCAGCAACACCTACGTCTTCCGATGTAGAGGTAGTGGAGCAGGCTCCTGCAATTATCAACAGAGCCGTTATGGTAACTATGCAAACGTAATATTTTAGAATATTTAAAACCTTCCCAAAGCATTTCCAATGAATTCTGGAATCATGCGATTGGCTCCGCAGGTAGGATTCGAACCTACGACCGGTCGGTTAACAGCCGACTGCTCTACCACTGAGCTACTGCGGAATAAATTCACCTCAATTAAGAGTTTAAATTCTTAATGACGAAGGGGAATTATATCACCGGAAATCACTCTACCCAAGGCAAAAGTCTAATGCCGTAATAACATGAATAAGCAACAATAAGACCTTTAAGTATTTTGCCTACCAAAACTATTAACATGAATCGTTTCAGTGGATATCTAGTAGCTCCAGCAGCTATACCAACTATATCAAATATGGGATTAGGAACGATTGACACTACAAATATAACTAAACCGCCTCTTCTTTCCATCCACTGCTTAAGCCATCGGTAGAGTCGACTTTTATCCAACAAGCCTTTGCCGCCAAAACCAACTGCATAACCTGTAATCTCTCCGATGGTTTCCCCAATACCTGCAAGAACACCTAAAGTAAATGGGTTAAGAATTGCGCTAACGGTACATAAAGAAATAAGTCCAGGTATTGGCACGACCATCGAGGCACTGCCGAGTAAGCTGAGTAAAAACACTCCTGGATAACCTACGGAGCTTAATCCGCTAGCGGCATCTTGTAAAAAGTATGCTCCGACAATAAATCCAACACCAAGTAACAAAAACCCAAATTGGACATATCGGTTACTAGTGAGGTTGCCACCTAAATAAACCCGACTTAAAAATCTACTGGTACCGTCCCAGGATAAAGTTTTCATCAAATGTTTGTTGCCTTAAAACTTGATCAGACGGTCATTCTATTGCAATATGCAGCATAAATGCATAAATACTGATTTTCATAGGGTGGATTGAGTTAAATTACAACTCTTTTGAAGCCTTGGCAGCTGGTTTGACCTTACGGAACTTCAATCCTCCATCACTTACATTTACAGTAACAGAGTCCCCGTCATTCAGCTCGCCAGATAAAATCTTTTTAGATAATTCATTTTCCAAATTTTTCTGTATAGCTCGTCTCAGAGGCCTGGCACCATAAACTGGATCAAATCCCTGGTTTACAAACCACTTACGAGATGCTTTGGTTAATTTAATATTTATTCCGTGTTCAATTAACCTATTGGAGACATCAGCAACCATTAAATCAACAATTTTTCCAATCTCATCAGTGCTCAATGGATCAAAAACAATGACATCATCGATTCTGTTAAGAAATTCAGGCCGAAATTTATTTTTTAATGCTTCGTTAATTGCAGTCAACCGTCGTTCAGGCTCACGTTGAGATTCACTATGCCCTACAAACCCTACTGATTCTTTGCTAGCCTCAGCAGTGCCTAAATTGCTGGTTAGTATTACAAGAGTGTTGCGAAAATCGACTGTCCGGCCATGACTGTCAGTTAATCTCCCGTCTTCTAATATCTGCAATAGGATATTAAAGACATCAGGATGGGCTTTTTCAATTTCATCAAAAAGAACTACTCTGAATGGACGCCTCCTGACCGCTTCCGTAAGCTGTCCGCCGTCATCAAAGCCTACATATCCAGGCGGAGCTCCAATTAATCGAGATACTGAGTGTTTCTCCATATACTCAGACATGTCCAGCCGGATTAGATTCTGTTCATCGTCAAACAAATATTGCGTTAAAGCTCTAGCTAATTCAGTTTTACCCACGCCCGTAGGGCCCAGGAAAATAAAACTTCCTATTGGTCGATTCGGATCTTTTAAACCCGATCTGGCACGACGAATTGCATCCGATACTGCAGACACTGCTTTATCTTGACCAATAATTCGATTATGTAGACGTGCTTCCATATGCAGCAGTCTTTCAGTTTCCTCTTCCAACAGCCTATGCACCGGTATTCCTGTCCAACTGGACACTAGACTTCCAATTTGGTCGGCAGTTACAACCATATCGCCACCAACTGTAGGTTGAGATTTACTTTTCTGGTTTTTATAATCTTCTTCTAGGCGGAGTCTTTCAGACCTGAGTTCAGCTGCAGTTTGATATTCACCTCTTTGAGCCGATGACTGTTCTTCATGTTCTAGCCTGCGGAGTTGATTCTCGATTTCTTTTAAACTGGGAGCTAATGCCTGGGATTCAATCCTTAGCTTACTCGCAGCTTCATCAATTAAATCGACTGCTTTGTCAGGTAAATTACGATCAGTAATGTATCTTTGACTCAGCTTAACTGCAGTATTAACTGCTTCATCACTAATTGACACTTTATGATGTGCCTCGTATTTAGGACGCAAAGCATACAGCATTTCAACTGCGGTATCTCGATCAGGCTCCTCTACTAAAATCGCTTGGAACCGACGTTCAAGCGCTGAATCTTTTTCAATATACTTACGGTACTCCGTCTCAGTTGTTGCGCCCATACACTGAAGTTCTCCTCGTGCTAAAGCAGGCTTCATCATGTTGCTCGCGTCTATTGCCCCATCCGCTCCGCCTGCTCCAACTACGGTATGAATCTCATCAATAAATAAAATTATTTCTCCTCTAGCCTCACGAATTTCATCAAGTACGGCCTTCAGCCTTTCTTCAAATTCACCACGGAATTTACTGCCTGCAACCATCGAACCCATTTCTAGGGCCAAAACTTTTCTATCTTTCAGTTCTTCAGGCACGTCTCCAGAAACAATCCGTTGAGCTAACCCTTCTGCTACTGCCGTCTTCCCGACACCAGCAGCCCCAATAAGTACAGGATTGTTTTTCGTACGCCTGATTAAAGTCTGCATTGCCCTGGTGATTTCTTTATCACGACCAATAACCGGATCAAGTTTTCCTTTTCGTGCTAAATCTGTTAAATCAACACTAAATTTTTCTAGAGATCTATATCTTGATTCGGCTCGCTGGTCAGTTACTCTATGGCTGCCTCTAACAGATTGTAGAGCCTGATAAACTTTTTCGAGAGTAATGTTAGTTTGACTAAAAAGGTTATCTAGCGCACGTCCGTTATTTTCTTCATTCTTAACAACAGAAAGTAATAAGTGTTCAACACTGATGTATTCATCATTTAACCTTTCTGACTCTTTTTTGGCCGTTTCCATAACTGCCGCAATCCGAGGCGTCATATAAACCTGTGTTACGGGACTATTGGCAACAGGAACAGATTCAAGTATCTGTTTTACTGATGATTTAAACGATTCTACAGAAACACCCAGTTCATCAAATAAGTCGAAGACTACGCCATCTTTGTCGTCCAGCATGGCTAATAACAAGTGTTCTGTATCCCATTGAGTGTGCATGTATTCAGCAAGTATCTCCTGAGATTTTTGTACCACTGCTAATGCTTTCTCCGTAAATTGTTCTGGTCGCAATACCATGTTTTATAAGCCTTAATAAATGATGTAATTAAAAATGTTATTTTAATACATGTTATATTTGTAATAAATACAAGCTGGTTACGGATCGATTATATCTTTATGCTGCGTATTAGTCAATAAAGTTTAGTCGTTGCGTATCAAAGACATTTATAAGTAAATTAGATTATCGCATGCAAGTAGTGAAGTAGTATGATTGTTAAAAACGTTCTACAAGTTAAGAACTTACACACTTATTTTGATAGCCCTAATGGAATAGTAAAGGCAGTTCAAAATATGTCTTTATCCTTAACAAAAAATCAAGTGCTGGGCATTATTGGGGAAAGCGGATCAGGTAAAACTACTACCGGTTTATCAATAATGCGGCTCGTCGATACACCCGGATCTATCAATAAAGGTTCAATTTATCTTGAAAAAGAGAATATATCAGGTTTGTCAGAATCGGCAATGCGATCTATAAGAGGTAAGGATATCGCTATGACCTTCGAGAATTCTGCTTCTATGTTTAATCCGTTAGAGTCTATCGGAGATCAAGTAAGAGAAGTTATTAACATTCACACTGAGTTAAATTACAAAGATTCTACTGAATTAACCTTAAAAAGTTTAACTGAAATAGGCATCACAAATCCTAATGAAATTATAGAAATGCGGCCTCCTGAGCTAAGCGTTGGAGTGTCGCAAAAAGTAATGCTTGCAATGTCAACTATATTGGAACCAAAGGTTCTTATTGTCGACGAAATAACTCGAAATGTAGACATAATGGCACAGGCACAATTATCAGAGCAGCTTAGAAACAAGATTTCAAGTACAGATGTATCCGTTATATTGCTCACAAATGACCCAGGAGTTTTAGCGCAACTGGCTGATACGGTGATAGTTATGTTCTTAGGGCGCAAGCTCGAACAAGCTCCAGTTAAAGCAATATACAGCCAGCCAATGCATCCTTATACATCCCAATTATTACGACCTATGGAAACTCGAAAGGTCAAAACGATTAGAGTCACTTCAATTAATGAGTCTCAAGATTCAGACCGCTGCCCCTTAGTTGATAGATGCGAAAGGGCCATTTCTAAATGCAGGATGTCTCCAATGCCGCCTGTAACTGAAATTAACGAAAATCACCATGTAGCTTGTTACAATCCATTATCAACTGTGATTAATTCTTAAGTATACTTAATTCGGCTACTAACATTTCTAAGGAAACAATGTCAGCCAGTTTGCCTGACTTTATTTTCTCATCAGTCTTAGCCAAAAGAGTGTGAATTGAAATTAGCCGTTCTAATGTGTATAGATTAACTTGCTCTAATAATTTTTGCAGAGCATAGCCTCGTAGATTTAACTGCTTTGACAGGTCATCCCGGCCAACATTGTTTCCTTCAGACATTTTCGCAACAATCAAAAACCGAATTTGACGATGTATCATGGCTAAAATATATCCTGGTGACTCTGATCCCTGCAAAATAGATTTTATGGACATCATGGCATTGGAATCGCCATTTATAACCATGTCTACTGCCATAAAGATACTATCTTGATGACTATCAATAGTAAGACTCTCAATGTCATTTATGTTTATTTTTCTACCCATCGCAAACAAAGTAAGTTTTTCAATTTCTAAATGTAAGGCCCAAGTATCGGAACCTATATCATGAGCAAGTTTTGAAATAGCAGTATTTTCGATATCGCCACCTTTATCTTTGACGCGATCGTGAATCCATTTATTAAGCGCACCCCCGCGCGGTAATGGAAATTGCCGTACAGAAACTATGTCCGTAATTTCAGAAAATAACGGGTTATTTTTGGCCACTTCTCCAGTTTCTCTAAATACTAGATCATTTGATTCAGGCATCGATTCCAATAACTGCCTAATCCCACTCCAGCCTTTACTGGACACATCACGTTTTCCTTTAAATTTAGAAAGGAAATCAGTAAGAATAGTTAGTCGTCGTTCAGATAAAAATGGCATCGCAGTTATATGGGTTGCCAGTGTATCCGGGCTAGTAGACGTATTATCTAGTCTAACTACATTATGATCTCTTAATTCAATTGAACCCACATTTTGTATTAGACGTTCGATCGCCTCTGAGATCGACAATTCGTCGTCTCCATGAAATAGATATATCAACTATTTATGTCCATATAAACTTTACACCCGTTGAATATCTTTACTTGTATAATGGTCAATATTTACTTTAAACAACCATAACGGCTAAAAATATACGTGTTCTCAATATTACGCCTACTCTATTTTACAAAGATCCCAAGCCTAACAATCCGACTATTATTGGATCGGAGAGTTTCATTACGTTCGAAATTAATCATTCCGATTGCTTTAATCTATTTTTTTTCACCGATTGATCTTATACCAGACATGATTCTACCGTTTGGTCGCATAGATGACATCATCTGCCTGATCTTAGCCCCTCTTATTTTCATATGTACTTGTCCGATTGAAGTTGTACGGGAACATTTGGGTAAAAACAAAGAAACAAAGAAGGACGAATCTGTATTGGAAGCTAAATACAGGCATGTAGACAGCCCTCCCGAAGAAAAAGAGTAAATGTCTTATGCAAATTGGAATTGTTGGATTACCTAAAAGTGGCAAAACTACTCTTTTTATGGCGGCAACTAGAGGAAAAGTCCAAAAAGGCAGCAATGGCGAACTCGTCCGAGGCATAGCTAAAATTGATGACAATCGGCTAGAAAAACTAAGTGAAATATACGACTCTAAAAAAACGACGTCGGCTGAAATACTTTATCTTGATAGTCCCCCTCCGAAAGAAGGTTTTGGTAAACATGTCGGTATTGAGGGCAATCTATTGGCTCACCTACAAGGATGTGATGAACTAATCATTGTAGTACGAGAATTTTCTGATGCAAGCGTGCCTCATATCAATAATACTTTAGACCCATCGAGTGATGCGGTCGAACTATTAATGGACCTGTCATTTGTCGATCAAGGCATATTAGAACGTCGGTTGACGAAGCTCACAGAAGGCTTGAAAAGCAGAAAGGCTATAGATAAAAAACCGATATTAAGGGAGCAGGATCTATTAGAACGCATATCTAGATCATTAAACGCCGGCAAACCGGCTCATGAAGTGCTAAAGAATGAACAGGAGACAAAAATAATAAAGGGATTTGGCCTGCTGACAACCAAGCCTTTAATAGTCGCTGTCAATATAGATGAAGCGTCAATAGATCGATCTACGGATATTGAAAAGAGAGTTTCAGACGCAATCGAAAATAATGCTAAAGTTGTACCAATATGTACAAAGTTGGAATCAGAGCTCTCAGAAATGAATACCCAAGACGAATTGGATTTTAGAAACGAGTTAAATATAAAAGAGTCAGGAATCAATAGACTTGTAAGGGCCTCTTATGATTCTCTTGGACTAATCACTTTCTTTACAACTAGTGCCGACGAGACACGAGCATGGTCTATTAAAAAAGGGACTGAAGCCCAAATGGCTGCCGGACAAGTTCATACTGATATGCAACGAGGATTTATCAGAGCAGAAATAATATCTTACGAACAGCTAATTTATTGCGGAAACGAGTCCATAGCCCGAAATAAAGGACTACTTCGCCAAGAGGGCAAAAACTATGCTATGCAGGATGGGGACGTAGTGAAGTTCTTATTTAATGTTTGACGTGATCGGTAAACATATCAACACTCTAGCACTCTATGTGCATATACCTTTTTGTGCTACGAAATGCGGGTACTGTGACTTTAATACATATTCGGGTATTGAAAAATTAATTGGTTCTTATACATGTGCTTTAATCAAAGAGGTTCAACTATGGGGAGCGAAATTGAGTCAACCTCAGTTATCGTCAATATTTTTCGGTGGCGGCACTCCTTCATATTTAGATTCAGTCCATACACTGAAGATAATCGAATCTATATCCTCAGCATTTCAAATTCCAAAGGACATCGAAATAACTCTGGAGGCAAATCCGGAGGACATTCGTATTGACAAATTACATGAGTACCAAAATGCCGGGATAAATCGAATCAGCATAGGCGTACAAAGTTTAGAGAACAATCTACTAAAGCTTTTAGGCAGAAGACATGACGCTAACACAGCGATACAGGCAGTCCGAAAGACCATCGAAGTCGGATTTAATAACGTAAGTATTGATCTAATGTATGGGCTGCCAAATCAAACACTAAAAGATTGGAGACATACTCTAGATGAATCATCTAGCCTAGGATTGCCTCACTTATCAATATATTGCCTAGGCCTGGAAGAAGGTACTCCTATGTCGCAATCTGTAAAATCAGGAGAATTGCCTAAACCGGACCCAGATTTAGCTGCTGAAATGTATGAGCTAACTATCGAACAATTGGGAAATTTACAATATCGTCATTATGAAATTTCTAACTGGGCACAAACAGGGTTTGAAAGTAAACATAACATTAACTATTGGGAAAATCAGCCTTTCTTAGGATTAGGACCAGGGGCACATTCATATCTGCCTAATATGCGATTTTCAAATATAAAATCACCCAGAGAGTATATATATCGTTTAGCAAACACAACACTCGATTTGAAATCTTCATCTAAGAAAGGCGTAAAAGACACTGTACCCACTATCGATAACTTAGAAAATTTATCTACAAGAACAGAGATACTAGATACGCTAATGATGGGCCTTCGCTTAGACACAGGTATATCTGAAGCGAAGTATTTTACTAGATTTGGGCGCTCACTTGATGAACAATGGGAGTCCACAATAAAAAGTGCAGTTGATGATGGGTTGATGCGATGGAATTCTGATAATGCGACTAAACAGGATAATAGGCAATTACAACTTACTAAAAAGGGTAAATTGTTTAGTAATGAAGTTTTGTCAAGATTTTTTGCCGCATCAACCAAATAAACATTAGTACTGCCAGCTGGACATTAGTCACAGACAAGAGTACTTCTGCTATTCTTGTCTTCTTATGTATGTAATTGGAACTGCCGGGCACGTAGATCACGGTAAATCAAGTTTAGTAAAAGCCATGACCGGCATTGATCCCGATCGTCTTCAAGAAGAAAAGCTTCGTGAGCTTACAATCGACCTAGGATATGCTTGGTTTGATTTGCCTGACCACAAAAACGTAAGCATTGTCGACGTTCCTGGTCATGAAAAATTCATTAACAATATGTTAGCCGGAGTCGGTTCTATAGACATGGCTTTACTGGTAGTTGCAGCCGACGAATCGGTAATGCGTCAAACTCGCGAACATGTAGCAATTCTTGAGCTGCTAAAAATAAATATTGGTATGGTAGCAATAACCAAGGTAGATCTAGTTAGCCAAGCAATGGTTGATTTAGTGATCGAAGATGTAAAAGGCCTGCTCAAAGGAACTTTTATGGAAAATGCAGCAATTGTGTCTGTCTCGAGCATAACTGGCCAGGGAGTAGACGATCTAAAAACATCAATGAATAAAAATTTGTCTTCTATAAGATCTCCAAGAGATATTAGTCAAGCTCGTCTCTTAATAGACCGAGCTTTTACCATCACCGGATTTGGAACGATCGTGACGGGTAATTTACGTGATGGTTCACTAAAAGTGGGTGAACAAGTAGAAATAGTCAATTCCGGAAAGCAGTCAAGAATCCGAGGATTACAAATTCATGGTGCAAAAGTCACTCAGGCAATGCCAGGAACTAGAGTAGCGGCGAATTTATCCGGGATTCCAACTGATTATGTAAATAGAGGAGATGTTCTTGCTCCTGTCGGGATATTTAGCGCAACCACTGCTTTCGACATTTATTTAAAAGTAATTAAAGATATACCAAATAATTTAAAACATAATATGTATGTGAACGTACATTTAGGAGCCGCTCAACAAGTAGGCAAGCTACGCCTGCTAGACCGCGACATAGCCGAGCCCGGGGAAGAAGTCTGGGCTCAAATCAAACTCACCTCCAAGTTTGTTGTGCAAAAAAATGACCACTGCATCATCCGAGCAAACCAAATTACTTTAGGTGGCGGCGTCATTGTAGAACCACACGCTAAACGACATCGACGAAATCATAACAAAACTATCTCAATGTTAAATTTAAAAAAGGCAGGGTCTACTGACGACTTAATATTGTTGGCAACAAATAAAATTAGTCCCGTCAAATTTGAACATATATCTACAGAAACAGATTTAAGCAGGAAAGAAATTCAGGCGGGTTTGACAAGCCTAATTGAATCAAAACAAATCATAGATTTTGGTCCTGCTCCGAACGTGTATTACCAAACCGTCCAAAAGTGGACCGATACAACTCGTAAAATTGAAGATGAATTATCTAATTACCACAACAAATTTCCAGCAAAAACCGGGATTGCTAAGAATCAATTAAATAAAAGTTTCCATTTCTCAAACAAAATTGTTGATGTAATCTTAATTGCACTAAGCAAATCGGGGTCTATTGTAATTGAAAACGGTCAAATACGACTTTCCAATCATGAACCTAAATTATCAAGTTCTGAGAAAAATGAAGCAGAAGCGTTTTTATTAATGCTCAGAGAAAATAGATACTCTCCCCCAACTAATTCAACTCCTGAAGCGCACATAACTGACATCTTGATTGCGAGAGGAGAAATAATCAAAATCAGTAATCAAATTTTTTACGATAATGATACTTATGAAACTATGTTGATCAAAATCATCGATTTTGTAAAAAAGCACAGAGAGATTAATATTGGCGAAATAAAAGATTTATTTAAAATAAGTCGCAAATATGCGCTTGCCTTTGCGGAACATTTAGACCAGAAACAAGTGACTAGGAGAATAGGAGATTCCCGTATATTAAGGCAAAAGAAAAGCAATTAAAATGAGCTTAGATTTAACAAGTACATCAAAACAGGTCGCCAGCATGGCAACCAATATTAGTGCCCGCGAAAATGACCGCATAAAACGAATTGAGGTTGCAAAGGTAGTTGCCAGAGGTTTTGACACCAAACTGTACGATTCAATTAGAAAAAATCTATCTGAATTAGGCCGCTCGACAATTGTCATTAATGTTGCTCCTTATAAAACATTCTCTATCCCTAAATTACCCAACAATCTAATAGTCGCAGCAGTAGATGGTTCTCATATTGATGTAAACAGACATTTGGCTGCACAATGTTTTTTAATAAACATTGGAAGTTGCCTAATTAAATATGGTGACGATGCCTATGCCACTCTCGACAGCATGCCTAAATTATATGCTTCTGAAGAAAATATGGTGATCAAGGGTAGAGACAATAGATTACAACGAATTCAAGGATCCGTTCTAGGCATAAAACGACACATTGAAGAACTAAAAGCCTTGGCCGCCCTTATAAGGGATTTGCCTAAAGACACACCTAGTTCCATGTTTTTGGATGGAACCTTGTTCCCGGTAGGAATGTCTATATTCCCCCAATTTGTCAGAAATCGGTTTTTTGATGAAATCGATGGAACAATGAACGCAATATGTCAAGAATCACAAAACAGGCAGATGTCAATATTGGCATATATTAGCTACCCTGGACATAGTGAAATAATAGATGCATTAAGACTAACAATATGCGACGAAGTATCTGGATCTGGTATCTGTTACGGATGTATAGAAGGTACTAAGGACAGGGACCTTTTTCTTGAATTACTAGAAACGGGACAACGTTCCGCTGTGTTTGTACGAAATGCAAACCTCAGTCAAAGTTCTATCTCTTCAGATATAGCTTTTTTCTATCTTCATACCGGTAACGAAATCGCAAGAATCGAGATGCCATCCTGGACCGCTAATCGCAGTGATATTATTGACTTGGCACATGCATCATGTTTTTACCAAAGCAAAAAAGGATCAGGATATCCAACTGTTTTGATGGAAGCACATGAACAAGCAATCATTACCGCTTCCGATAGAGACTCCTTCGTGAAGTTAGTTGAATTAGCTTTAAACTCTAATGGAATAATTACACGAACATCTCAAAAAAATATTTCTAAAAGAGTACGTCATATTTGAATGAACCCTAAACGTCAAAATACAGAAAATAAATCTCCACAAGGCATAATTGGTGAAGTAATAAGAGGTTCGACAAGTCAATTTGAAACCCAATGTTATGAACTATATAAGATGCCACGGTTAGGTACCCTCGTAGTTTCAGACGATGAATATCCTATATTTGGAGTAGTATCACATTCAGTGACTGAGAGCTTGGATCCGACAAGGACACCTAGGCCCAGAGGTCCAGGAGCAGAAAATGTTAAATCAATCTACCAAGAAAACCCTCAATTACAAAACCTGTTGGCAAGTAAGTTCATATCAATCATCGTTGGATATATCGAGAACGATGCCATATTAAGAAAGTTGTCTCCCGTCCCTCCTCGTATATTGTCATTAACGCGTATTTGCACCGAATCTGAGGTCAGTGAGTTCTCATCAAATTTTGATTTCATTGCACGGCTCTTGAATTCCACTATCGGCTCTCCAGACGACGTATTAGCATCATTTTTAAATATAGCAGCTCAGCTAAGACCTAACCCTGAACAATACTTTGTTGACGCCGGCAAAGAAGTAGCAACTCTATTACCAGGCCAAATGAGGAGAGTAAACCTGATACTAAGGAACTCCTCGATATGAATTCGGATGAACGGTTTGAACAATTAAAAAGAAACGTCAACACAGATAACTTGTGGTCAGGAGTTATTGTTGGAGGATCACTTTCAGAGGGGCTTGAAGTTCGTTTAACAGGTGATTCCTCCATCGAGGAAGTTAAAGTCGGCAGACTCGTAACCATTGAAGGCAAGTCTCACCGCTTTTTTGGACAAGTCTCAGATGTATTACTGGAAACATCAGACAGGAACCTGAGCTCTCATTCTGAAGAAATGTCCGTTGGAATAATATCTGACGTTATTATTGGAACAACGGCTTATGGCAAAATTAAAATACAACCGAAACTGTCAGTTGAGATTAATGAAAAAAGTAAAACCCCACAAGCTGCAAAAACGATCCCTCCTCATTTTTCCAAAGTCGCTACTGCTTCACATGCTGACATTGAATTAATATTTGGAAAAGAAGCTCCGGGAAAATTCTGGATTGGATCTCCTTTAGATATGGAAACTAAACTCTGCTTAGATATTAATGAATTCACCAAAAGAAGTAATGGGGTATTTGGGAAGAGTGGTACAGGAAAAACATTTCTCACTAGACTTTTATTAGCTGGCATCCTCCAAAGCGGAAAAGCAGCGAATTTAGTATTTGATATGCACAGTGAATATGGATGGCAAGGATATTCTGAGACTAAAAACCATCAAGTTAAGGGATTGAAACAACTATTTCCATCAAAAGTCGCGATATTCTCTCTAGATGAAGAACATTCAAAAAGGCGTGGTTTAACTCCTGATTATGTTGTCAGGATAGGATACAAGGAAGTTGAGCCAGAAGATGTTGAAATCCTAAGGGAATCTTTAAATCTCTCCTCACAAGCAGCGGATGCTACGCATTCGCTACAACGATACTATGGTAAAAATTGGTTGTTAGAATTTCTTAACTTATCTGGAACAGAAGCATTCAATATGCTGGCAGGACAAATAAACGTTAATCAAGGAGCCCTGTCTGCTCTACACAGGAGATTAAATGAATTCAGGCGCTTTGAATTCATGGACGCTGACTCTACACATGATTCTGTGAACCAAATACTTAGATACCTAGATAGAGGAATAAACGTGGTTTTGGAATTTGGAAAATATGGTAGGGATACCGATGCATACATCTTAGTAGCAAACCTGCTTACCCGTCGTATATATGATAGATATGCTGCCTACAAAGAAAGGTCTTTATCGGGAACAGGCAAGGAACCAACACCTTTGGTCATAACGATCGAAGAAGCTCATAAATATCTCACCGCTGAGCTAGCAAGCCAAACTATTTTCGGTACCATTGCAAGAGAAATGAGGAAATATAATGTGACCCTACTTATCGTTGACCAAAGACCTAGCCAGATAGACGAAGAAGTTATGAGTCAGTTAGGTACAAAGTTGGTCTGTTTACTAGATAATAATCGCGACGTTGACTCGGTGTTATCAGGCACGTCAGGACAGCGTAAACTCAGAAGCGTGTTGTCAAGTTTAGATTCTCGCCAACAAGCTCTGGTTTTTGGCCATGCGCTACCAATGCCAGTAGAAATAAGGGTCAGAGATTATGGCACTAGTGAGTCATATACGAGCTTAGGATATACAGATACTAACAAAGATAAAGCACAAATAAACAAAGATAAGTCTGATCTGTTCGGTTAACTAAACTTACTCATTTGTAACTTCAATCATCATACATGCCAAAGTGATGAACGATTTCCTGTATTACGGTCTGTCTAATTTCTTCTCTTATTTCATCAACATCAGTGCATAGAGTTTCTATAGAGCTTTGAAATAAATAAATTCTGTCTGGTAAAACATCTCCATAATCAATAAGTTCGGTTAAAGGAACACCTTCATATAGCCCTATCAGTAAATCTTCATCTTCAAAATGCCTGCCTGCAATCTGTTCTTTTGTAGCAACATCTTCTACCACCACATCCACACTTTGTAATCGATCTTGGAATTCTTTAGGAAGCTCAGTTAATACCTGCGTCACCAATAACTCGAATTCTGATCGTTTCAATTGAAAACCCTACCTTCTGATATTTTTTGTGATAAATTGCACATATAGAGCGAATTATGCCCGTAATAATTAAGCAATATTCAAAACTCACCGCACAACCATTAAATTGGCTATTATTTGCCTTAAGTTTAGCACTAATTATTTATACTATTTATTTGGTTTTCTTAAGGGTTCCAACAGATGCAAATCTTGGAATTTCGCAACGCATCTTTTATATCCATGTGCCAATTGCTTGGCTAGGGATGATATCAATAGTTATAGTAGCAATAGCTTCAGCAATGTACCTATGGACGAAAGATAATAAATGGGATGACCTCGCGTACTCAACTGCAGAATATGGCATTATGTTCGCGACGTTGATAATTATTACCGGAGCTATATGGGCAAAACCGGTCTGGGGAGTATGGTGGACATGGGATTCAAAACTTACTACAACATTAATTCTATGGTTTATATACGTCAGTTATCTGATTATTAGAGCGTATGTGCCAAAAGGTATTCAACAAGCCAGATACGCTGCTGTAATAGCACTTATTGGAGCTATAGATGCCCCCATAATATACTTGGCCACAGAATGGTGGAGAACAGCACACCCTCATTATGTTATTGGTCCTCTAGAAGAATCAGGTGGATTGGATCCGCAGATGCGCACAGCCTTTTTGGTATCAATGGTTGCATTCACAGTATTGTATATTTTCTTGTTGTCTAATAGGTATAAAATAAGACGGTCAGAAACGGAACTTGACGAACTGTACCAAGAGGTTTCAATAATTGGGTAAACTGAGCTTTATAACAATATTCTTGCTGGCTTTTTCTAGTTACTTCGTATTGTCGACAGATTTTGTTTATGCTTCTATTTCAACTGAAAATAACGCTGTAGAAACTATTGCTAATACTCAACAAAACACAACAGAGGAGTCTGGCAATAATGGACCTGAAAGCAACCTCGGCTATCTCTTTGCTGTATTTGCAATTGTGTGGGGTATGTTTTTTGCCTTTATGCTTCTTTTAATTCGAAAACAAACACGCATACACGCAGAAATAACTTCTTTGAAGGATTTATTGGGTCGATTTAAAAATTCCGATGATTCAACATAGTATTGGCCAACTTAACAATCAAAATTAACCAAAATGCCTAAGAATAAAACAACAGATATGCTAAATCCCGAAGTAAGTTTTGTTTCTGGACATCGAATTAAATTGCTAATTGTTACTTTAACTCTACTGGGAACATTATGCTATTTTGCTTTTATGGCATTCCAAGGAGCGACAGTATATTACTATACAGTTGGAGAAGCTAAGGACATAAAAACATCTGGCTCTAATCAAACCTTAAGGATAAGTGGAAAATTAGTACCTGCCTCATTCAGTAGAAATGAAGGAACCACAGAAGCGCAATTCGAACTGACCGACGGCATATACACAATGAATGCAGTACATGATGGTTTACTACCAGACTTATTCTTTAATGAACATTCCGAAATCATTCTAGAAGGTTCATTTTCAGACGATTACATCTTCCACAGTCAAAATGTAATCGTTAAATGCCCTTCTAAATATGTAGCAGTGGAAGACCAGCAAAACCAGTAAAGTAACGGTTTATACTTGGGTTTCAATCGGGGATTAGTTTAATTTAGCAGTAGCTTTTTTGAAAAAGTGGCTCAAAAAGTGTTGCCTAGTTGTCAGCTCTGAACAGGTATGCCCCTGTTGTCGGGTACAGCTAACTATTTACCTCAATAACCTAATCTTCTAAACAGAGTAAATTTTTGAATAATTGGGTTATTGTTTTAGCTTGCTCTCAGCTGTGAAGAGGTTACTTAGATTTTCTTAAGCGATATAACTGGGTATGTAACGCTGAGAGTGCAGCGAACCCAATGCAAAAGCTGCAAGTCACCCAATGTTCTTCCATATGACTCGTGGTAGATAGTGATAAACCGAGAATAGTAATGGTTATTAACCACCAGTAGTTTATTTCAAAATACCTTTTAAACTGTTTTTTAAACTCAGTCATTTTATAATCCTCATGCTTTAATTTATCTAAGTCTTAGGCAACTGAAATAAGTCATGAATTGTGCAATTCAGTGTTTTTGCTATTTTTAG
>DBZU01000052.1:0-11424 GCA_002311285.1 Dehalococcoidia bacterium UBA1152
TTAATGTAAAAATTAATAAGGCTACAAATGTTCTACTTATCATAGTAAGTCCCTTTTTGTATTTATAGTGTTGACTAATGGTGATTCATTGCCTTGAGAGAATTACTAGCAAATTAATACTTATTTTTTACCGGGTTCAAACACAACTATAGTAGCAGTTGTTTCACCAGCTTCATTTGTTGATACTCCCAAAAGTCCAAGCCATACCCTGGTAAAACTTGTCACTCCTGGCCCGCTTTCTCCTGGAGCAATCGATAAGTCCATATCTCCCATATCCCATCCACTGGAACGTAAATTAACCCTGACAATAACACCTTCTTCATCCGAATTTGCAATCAATTCTTTGAATCTCACTAATGTTCCGTTTGCATCCATTGAAGGGCTACCAAGGCCTTGACCAATTCTTATGGTAGCTGGAGTGCCTAAAGGTACAACCACATCATCATCAGGCCCCGCGACAACAGGGTCTGCAAACACAAGATCTGACTCAGATAATCCGGATTCCTCTAGCTCAGAGAACCGAGCAGAATGTGCTTCCACACTGCCGAATTTATTTAATTCTTCTTCTTCAGCAGCCTCTCCAGCACTAGGAGTGTCGAGTGTCAAAAGTGGAGAATCGGTACCTTTTATACCGACTGCACATGCTTTTGATGCATCAAAGCCAGTGCCATTAAATTGTTCTGATGTAATATGTACGTATTTTTTGTCCTGCCCACCATTTAAAATCACTGAGCCGTCCGCAAGTTTCATCGCCAAATGCCTATATCTAGTCTCTATCATTGGTCCGGTTGAATACCATGCATCCGTATCTGGGTCGTAAATCTCAGCTCGAGGTAATAATCCTCCTGTTACCAACACCCGACCATCTGATAAAAGAGTGGCTTCATGCTCTGTTCGGGCATCTCCCATTGACGCAGCCGGCTCAAATTCACCGGTAGCTGGATCCCAAATCTCGGCAGATGCACGAGTGGACGTATCCACGTCTTTAACGGCTTCTCCTACCCCTCCAATTACGAGGACTCTTCCATCGTCCAGTAGAGTTGCTGTATGCTGCACGCGCGCCAATCTCATTGAGCCTGTATATTCCCACGTCTCCGTGTCAGGATCATATACTTCAGCGCTAGAATAATAAGGTCCTTCTCTATGTTTGCCTCCTCCAATAACAATCACCCGGCCATCTTTAAGTACTGTAGCAGTGTGAATGGATCGTTTTTGGTTCATCTCACCTGAAAGCTCCCATTCGTTGGTACTTGGATCAAATATCTCTGTGGATGAGTTATCTCCCAAACGATCGTTTTTTCCTCCAGTGTACAAAACCCTACCATCATTTAATTGAACCCCAGCTCCCCTTTCTCGAGAGTCATTTAATTTTCCTGCCTTGGTCCAATTACCACTCTCATCCCATACCTCACTGCCTTTAGTAGCTTCCATTTGAATATCTTGCCCACCAGCAACAAGAGCTCTGCCGTCATTTAAAGAAAACATTGCAAAGTCCTGTCTCTCTGTAATCATATCTCCAGATTCGGTCCATTGACCGGTATTAACGTTAAAAGTCTCTGAATGAGGAAAAACTCTCGGTCCACGGGGGCCGCCCTTGCCACGCCCGCCGGCCAACAAAATTTGTCCGTCACTCAAAGTTACCCAACCGTGTCTCTGTCGTTCATTAAACATTTTTTCTTCTAAAAGTGTGAAGGCACCGTATGGTTCACAATCTACTGTACTAAAAGGAGTCGGAGTTGAGATCACAAATTCACTACCTGAATCGCTAACCGCCGATTCATTAGTTTCTGAGCCAGAACAATTTATAAGAAAGATTAATGTAAAAATTAATAAGGCTGGATTTATTTTAATTGTCATGTAGAGTGCTGATTTTGAAAAATTTATATTCCATTAGGATAGGGGTAGCGTAAAGTGCGTTTATACTACATATCTTTGTTTTTTGTAGCAACTCCAACGATATTGGGAAGAGAAATTGGGGTGCCAAATCTTATAGTGAATTTTCTAGACTTTACCTGAGCGAACTCAGCTTCCTTGATAATTTTTTCTATATCTCTGGTTAAATTACATCCAGTAGTGATAAAGCTCCAAAAAGGGTTTAGCAAAGATTGAAAACGTCTCCCAACATAACTTTTTGAAGACACATGCTCGTAGAAATAGAATCTGCCGCCTGGTTTTAACACGCGAGTTATTTCCGAAACAACCCTTTCTACATCAGAAACCATACATAGAACCAAGGTCACAACTACGGTATCGAAAACCTCGTCTTTAAAAGGCATATTTTCACCATATCCCCGAAAAACGGTAATCACTTTATTCAATGTGGAAGCTCGACGACGAATCCTATCAAACATGTACGGATTCGGCTCTAAAGCAGTGATTTCTACTGAATCTGGATAGTACTTTAAATTTGATCCAGTTCCAAAGCCTATTTCTAGTACACGACCAGAAGCTTGTCCAGCTGTACTATTACGATACGTCGATATACGCCATTCTACTAATTTATTTAGTAAATCATACGAATCAGCGAATAGTTTTTGAGATAGTGTCACAAAATCCCATGATATGACTAATTGTTATTTGTAGCAATTTAAATATATAAATTGATAAGATTAATTTAATAGAATAATAAATATGAATTCGGAAAACACAATCTATGATGTGGTTATAGGCGGTCAAGGAGCCGCAGCTTTTGCAGCTGGAATGTATGCCGCACGATATCAAATGTCAGCGATCATTGTCGGGACAACATTCGGAGGTGAAACCGCCACAGGTGGTTTAATAGAAAATTATCCCGGATATCCAGATATTGACGGCTTTGACCTCATGATGAAGTTCCGCGAACATGCCGAAAAATATAATGTGCCAATAATTGACGATAAACTAGTAATTAGTAACACCAATGGGAGTTCAAAAAAGGACTCTGAAGTTTTTCAAATCGCGGGGGAATCAAATCGAATCTATCAAGGCAGATCCTTCATACTTGCAATTGGAAGGGAACGACGTTCACTATGGCTTGATCATGAACAGGATTGGACTGGCAGAGGAGTATCTTACTGTTCGACCTGTGACGCTCCTATGCATAAAGGTAATACAGTAGCTGTGGTAGGCGGAGGTGATGCAGCTGTTAAAGGTTCAGTATTAATTAGCAAGTACGCAGATAAAGTATATTTAATTTACCGCAAAGACAGTTTTACGCGCCCGGAAGCCGCTAATCTGCGGCAATTAGATGCAACTACAAATGTTGAACGTGTTTTTAACACGAATGTTATTGAACTGCTCGGAGACGATCAAAAAGGGTTAACCGGAATAAAATTGGACAACCCATACCAGAATACAGACACATTAGAAGTTGATGGACTATTTATCGAAATTGGAGCAGACCCTCGCAAAGAACTGCCTATGCATCTTGGAGCAAAAGTTAATGAATTAGGCGAGGTAATCGTAGATAAATATATGAACACCAATATCCCTGGACTTATAGCCGCTGGAGATTTAACAGACGCTTCAGGAGACCTTAAGCAAACCGTTACCGCGGCTGCGCAGGGCTCAATGGCGGCAACCGCTGCTTACGAACATGTGTCAAATTTGTGAATCTGAGCTTTTTATCTGATCTAAAAAACTAATTATGACAACCGCGTCCTGGTATTGAAATTACCTGTTCAACGGCTCCATTTCTTACGGCTATATAATTATCATACCTATTAACTGTCAGATCTTGTTGGGGACATCTAAGCATAAACTTATCACCAAGGTTTAATGGCATTTCGCCTTTGGAAGTTAGCAAGCATGTCTCCTCATGCATAGATGAAAACTCAACACCATTATGTCCTTCTAAAAAGGGATGTCCCATATTAAGCATCGATCCTATTGAACGATACCCGATATCGCCGACCGCCAAATTATCTTTAGGTTTACTGACAACGGTCCCTAAAACTTTGGCAGCATATTTAAAATGACTTTCCATATACGGCAACATCGTGCTCATAAGTGCATACATGCCGCCTTCAACCTCTGTCACTCCGTCAACAAATGGAGCCATGTCGTATGAAAAAGTTTCTCCCGCCGACACCATGTCAAATTCTATACCTGTAGCCCTTATAGATTCCGCCAGCTCAACTGTTTGTTTATAGTATTTAATGGCTTCAGAATTTTTATATTCATCATCTTTTGGAATAGAACGCATTGCTGCATGGCTCTGTACCCCCCTGAATTTTAGTCCGCTTAATTCATTAACGATATTTGCAAGATAGACACCTTGCTCAATGCTACGAACGCCGGCCCTATCCATATTGGTGTCGACTTCAATTGCAATACCTACAGTCACATTCAAGCCAGAAGCAATCTGAGATATATCTCGAATATTTTTTTCTGAATCAACGCATACGGTAATATCGGCTCTCTGTGCCAAAGCACAAAGTCTTTTTATTTTGTCTGTCGTAACCACTTGATTGGGTATTAAGACGCTTTCTATGCCACCTTCAACCATTACTTCTGCTTCAGCAACTTTTGCAGAACATACACCTCCAACCGTGCCTCCTTTTCGTATCTGCATATGAGCCAAAATAGGACTTTTAACGTTTTTTGTATGCTCACGCAGTTTCACTTTGGTATCTTTAAATGTATCAGCCATTTTGCCGAAATTGTGATCTAAAGCTTCCAAATCTAGAATTAGACACGGTGTATCTAATTCGCTAATTTTTGTACCAGCAGCCGGTCTATAATGATCCATGATCGTCTCCTCAAAGACTCTTATCTATACCTGCCTCTTGCAGTTATATCTAAAATACTCTGTAATTCACCTTCTTTGATAAGCATTATAAAGTCGAATAAATTTGCAGTGACCCCGACATCATATGGCTGAAAAAGAAGCTTGTCTCCAACTGTAATGGGTTGTTTAACTTTACTAGTGTTAATGTTGCAATGTTCTGCACTAAGATACATAACTTCTGCGTTAGGGATATTAATTACTCGAGGCAATCCGATATCATTACCATTTGTCTTCATACCCGCATCGCCAACTGCCAAGCCTTGTCGAGGAATGCTTCCTACAGTTCCGATAACCATAGCTGCAGGCATTAAAGAAGTTTGATATTCACTATTCAATACATCCATCAGTGCATAAGCACCTGCCGTAACTTCGTTAACCCCATCAACATCTGCCACTAAATCATAATTGCTTGTGGCCCCAGCTGACACAGTGGTAACTGAAATGCCAGCTGATTCTATAAGCAATTTCATGTCTAATAGCGGCTGTATCGAATCAATAAATTCAGCTGACTTAGCCCCACTGACAGTAGGGCTATGACTTAGAATCAATCCTTTAAAATTGATTCCTGGGGATTCGTCTGCAATTTTAACCAACTCCAATACAGGAGCTCCGGGGTCCAGTCCGCTAAATCCTGATGGCGAATTTATTTCGACTAAAACAGATACCGCTACTTTCATCCCGGAAGCTGCAACTGATAGTTCTTTTAGATTTGCTAAATTGTCAACTGTAACAGTAACGGATGCTCTCTGTGCTAAAGAACAGGCAGATCGGATTTTCTGTGAAGTCACAACTTTGCCGGTTATCAGTACATCTGTTATACCACTATCTACAAAGGATTCCGCCTGACTATATGTACCAACTGCTACACCGCCATTATGGCCTGCAAACTTCAATTGAATGTGCGCCAAGGCTGGACATCTATGTACTCCCACAAATGGCCTGATTTTCGCTTTTTTGTTTATAAAATATGAGTGAACAATTTTGACGTTAGATTCAAAAGCATCAAGGTCAACCACCAACGCTGGGGTGTCAATTTCATTTAACTTTGTTCCGACAGCCTTAAATATCGGTCTCTCCATCGAAAACTCCTCGCAATACTTAATTCATAAACACAGAATCAATTTTTGTGATTATAATGGAAAACGTTTTACATAATAAATCTTGTTAAAAATAAAATAATCAATTCGACAAAACAAAATGACTGCTATATTAGACAATAAAAAGGGATTAATCAATAAAGAAGAAGTGACTTCTGATACGTTAATTTTAAGAGATACTAACACTATCGAAATTAAATATGCTTTTGATAAAGATGAATTATTAATGTTAAATATTGAAGATATTGAGACAACGCGAATCATCTATGAAAGACCTGAGTTTTCTCATTTTTTCTGGTTAATTATCTCAGTCTTGGCTGGATTCGTTACTTGGACAATAATTGATAATAAGGTCTGGGCTGGAATTTGTATGGCACTAATCTGGTTATTAGGTTTGTATCTCGTAATTGACAAGATTCTGATAAATCGAACTGCGATCGTTATTTTCGAATTGAAATCAAATCGCAGTATTGGATTCAAACTAATCGGTAAAAAAGCCAGAGATGACATATACTCTTTTATTGAAAAGATGAATCACAAGAAAAATGAATTGCGCCGATCAAAAGGAAAAATAGATAAATCCAAAAACCTCAGAATGCACAAAAGTAGATATTCTAATAAAGTGTATTCAGTATAGAGGCCTGACATGAATAGCAAGCTATCCTTACTTGCAAAATTTGCATTTATCCTACTCCTTATTGCTGGAGCAACAGCAATATCATGTTCTGCTGATTCTATTGAAATTGAACCTCAAATAGACCCGCAGTTATCTGATTCAAACGAGCCGGACACACCTGAGCCGGCACCGGCAACAGGTCAATTTATTGCAACTGCATCAATGGGTAACGATAGGCAATCTCATCACATGGTTTTACTCAATGACGGTCGAATCTTGACCACCGGAGGAAGAGGCAAAGGTGTGGGCGGGCACCGCGCTTTAGTTCACCCTACAGCAGAAATATATGATCCAGCTACTGAAAAATGGGAATACACTGGTGAGCAATCTGAAGGTAGAACAAAAAACTTAGTTGCATTACTTCCAGATGGCTCAGTTTTGGCTGCAGGTGGAGAGAGAGAAACAACTGAAGGAGTCAAATCTGCTGAACGCTGGGATCCTTCTGAGGGAACATGGAGTCAGACTGGCGACATGATAAAGGCCCGCGAAAGAAGTGCCTGGGCACAACTGCTAGATGGACGAGTTATTGTCATTGGCGGCTTTGATACGAAGAAGGCAAAAAGGCTAACGGCAGTAGAAGCATACGACCCAGAGAATGGGGAATGGTCAGAACTCGCTTCTATGACCACAGAAAGAACGCTACATACAGCTACGACATTGCTGGATGGTCGAGTACTTGTTGTAGGAGGTGGAAAATTAGATGGTCCCCATATCGACTTAGCTGAAATCTATGATCCTGAGTCTAATACTTGGACTGATGCCGGCAATATGTTACTGGGTAGAGTTCTACATACAGCTACGCTGCTAAGTGATGGTAGAGTCCTCGTAGTAGGAGGACAAGGCAAAATAGTCGGAGGAACCGGTAAAGTGACGTCTGCAGAGATTTGGGATCCAGAATCATCATCTTGGGCATCTGCAGGAAATACCGAAATTCCTAGATCTGAACATGCTGCTACTGTGCTGAATGACGGTAGAGTACTTGTTACCGGGGGACAAGGAGCCAAAAACACCGCAGAAATTTATAACCCCGAGGATTCTTCGTGGATCAAAACATCTGACATGATTAAATCTAGATTCCGACATGCGGTGATAACGTTGACAGATGGAAGAGTACTTATATCAGGCGGAGTGGCTGAGGACGAAGTTTTTGCAGAAAGCGAACTGTTTATTCCTTAACTAAAATGCTTGTTCGCCGATCCTTAATCCAGGCGCGATATCTAAATCCCATTTTGTTACAGGTATTTCCTTGTATTTAAAGTACCCTGCAGAAGCTATCATCGCGCCATTATCTGTACATAAAGCCGGCTTAGGCATTACAACTGGCAAAGGTGATTTTTGTTCAATACGTGTTCTAAGACAAGAATTAGCTGCAACTCCTCCGGAAACAATAATCCCTTTAACTGAAAGCTCTGAAGCTACTTTAAGTGTACGATCAACTAAAGTATCGACAACTGCTTCTTGGAAAGCAAAAGCGATCTCATTAATTAAACTTTGCTCGACATTGGTTTCATCATTTCTGGGATAGATGTTTTTATCGACGGCCCTTTGAATTAAAGATGTTTTCAATCCGCTAAAGGAAAAATCGTTAGAATTTTTTACTTTTGGCCTAGGAAAAGGTTTTTCTGTTCCTTCAGCATTTTCAGCGGACTTTTGAATTTCAGGGCCACCAGGATACNNTAAAATGCGTGCTCCCTTATCAAAGGCTTCACCTGCAGCATCATCTCTAGTTCTGTTTATCAATTTAAACTGACCGTGCTTAGACATTAAGGCTAAATCGGTATGACCGCCAGAAACAACTAAACATAGTAACGGAAATTCAATTGCCGACACATCAATAGAATCATTAAGCCATGTAGCGTAAACATGTCCCTCTAAGTGATTTACTGGTATCAACGGAACCCCAGAGCCAAACGCTAGTCCTTTAGCTGCATTCAAACCAACTAATAATGAACCGGCTAAACCTGGCCCATGTGTTACAGCAATCGCATTTAAATCTTCGATTTTCAGCCCAGATTCACGCATTGCCGTACTGATTACAGTTGATATGGCTAAAATGTGCTGCCTTGACGCAACTTCAGGTACTATTCCGCCAAAAACAGCATGAAGATTAGCCTGCGAAGCAACAACATTAGAAATAATGTTAGTGCCTGAATCTACAACGGCCGCAGCTGTTTCATCACATGAGGTTTCTATTCCAAGTATTATCTTCGTGTCCATATACTTTTCATACTATCATTGTGTTATTCTCCGAAGACAATATAAATAGAAGGGGATTTTCACATTCGACCATTAAGAATATCTATTTTTATAAGCGAAGGACCGGCAGGCTCAGGTGTAAATGGTCTGGTTAAAACTGCAATAAAAGCAGAACAATATGGATTTGATGGAATTTGGTATCCGCAGTTAGACAACGCAGATACCTTAACAGTTATAGCGTTGGCAGCTCAAAGTACCAATAAAATACAGATGGGTACAGCAGTAATACCAATATTTACACGGCATCCTTGGGTCATGGCACAACAGGCAATCACTGTACAGACAGCGTCGAATGGGCGCCTAGCTCTTGGACTCGGCCTATCCCACAAAATAATTATGGAGAATTCCTTCGGAATAAAGTATCAAAAACTTGCGCAGCATGCGATCGAATACTTATCCGTATTAAATCAATTAAATGAATCTTTCTCAGTAGATTTTACGGGAGAACTTTACAGGGCTCAGGGAGTAATTAATCTCCCGAAGGTCTCTAAGTTTCCACTATTTTTTGCAGCTCTTGGTCCAAAAATGCTGGAGGCAGCCGGAGAGTATGCGGACGGCACTATAACTTGGATGGCTGGCAAAAATGTATTGAGAAAAAACATAATTCCGATCATCAATAAATCAGCCAAATTAAATAACAGGCCAAAGCCTAAAATCATTGTAGGGATTCCTATAGCTGTTACTGACGACACCCAAAAAGGCAGACAAACAGCTGATGAAATATTTGCCTTCTACAAAAAGATGCCGAGTTATAAAAGATTACTAGACTTAGAAAATGCATCATCCATATCCGAAGTAGCGATTATCGGCAACAAAGATAGTGTTAAGTCTCAACTGCAACAATACTACAGTGCTGGCGCAACAGAAGTATTAGCAATGGTATTCCCGGTTGGCGACGATAAGAATGGTTCGGTTGATCAAACCTGGACAGCTTTGAGTGAATTTGTCAATCAGATTGGATAGAAGCCACAGAGAGATTTAGAATTGAATTAAGGTGCAGTAGATCTTAGCTTTTTTATCGAATTCGATAGACCATCTCCGTCGGAAAACAAAGATGAACCAACTACCAAAATTGTTGCGCCTGCAGATATTAACTGGCCAGAGTTTTCAGTCGAAACACCCCCGTCGACTTGAAGTTCAATATGTGGATTCACAGCATCTATAATTTTTCTAATTCGCTGTACTTTGTCAATTGAGGACGGGATAAAAGATTGTCCGCCAAATCCTGGCATAACACTCATAACCAAGATCAAATCAACATGAGACAAAACTGGCAGCATCACCTCTTCTGAGGTTTTTGGGTTTATAGCTACACCTACCCTGCACCCAGATTTCTTTGTGTACTTTATAATCGACAATAGATCTTCTACGGCTTCAGCATGTACAGTTATTGAATCAGCGCCAGCATCAATCAAAGGTTTAATAAGAACATTAGGTTCTTTAGCCATCAAATGAACATCAAAATGTAAGTGAGAATATTTTCTCAGTGAAGCAATAACCGGAGGGCCGAAGGTTAAGTTTGGAACGAAATGTCCATCCATAACATCTAGATGAATCCAATCGGCACCAGCACTAGTCACATCTGTTATTTCAGATCCTAACTTACTAAAATCAGCTGCAAGCATCGATGGGGCAATTTTTATATTTCGAAGAATTTTACTAACGCCTTTATTTTTATGCAGAAGGAGTTGATGACTTTATTTGATTAATTTTATCTATAACTTTTTTGCCATACTGGCTTTCTGCTTTATTGATCCGTTCAATCACGTTTGCTTGGCTACGAACCGTCGCTTCTTTAACCCTGGACACCGCAGTACCTCCTACGGTGTTTCTTGCTTCAATTGATGATTCAATGTCAATCAAAAAAACATCCTTTTCAAACAAATCAGAATATTTTTTCAAATCGGTCAACTTAATATCAGTTAAATTAATATTTTCTGATAATGCGGTCGCTGATATAGCTGAAACAATGTGATGAGCCTGCCTGAACGGCAATCCTTTTGAAACCAAATAGTCTGCATAATCGGTTGCAAGTAAAGTTCCTGACTCAACTGCCTTTCTCATGTTTGTGCTATTCACTTCCATGGTCGCTATCATGCCCGCACACACACTTAAACATGCAGTCAGGGTATCAACCGTATCAAAAACAGCTTCCTTGTCCTCTTGGAGATCTCGGTTGTATGTTAAAGGCAGTCCCTTCATCGTAGTAAGCAACGCAAATAAGTTACCATATACTCTTCCTGTTCTGCCCCTGGTCAATTCTGCAAAATCAGGATTGCGTTTCTGCGGCATCATACTGCTGCCCGTTGTATATTCATCTGAAATTTTTATGAAATTGAATTCATCAGAGGACCATAAAATTAATTCTTCACACAGCCTAGATAAATGCATCATCGAAATCGACGACGCTGAAAGTATATCCAACAGAAAATCTCTGTCCGAAACTGCATCCATGCTATTTTGAGATATTTTATTAAAACCAAGTTCCTTTGCTACTAATTCCCTATCAAGCTGATATGGAGACCCGGCTATTGCTCCACTCCCTAATGGCATAACATCGGAGTTTTCAAGCACTTGCCAAAATCGTTCTGTATCTCTAGTTAACATTTCAACATAAGCTAACAAAT
>DBZU01000052.1:11520-11709 GCA_002311285.1 Dehalococcoidia bacterium UBA1152
ACATTTCAACATAAGCTAACAAATGATGTGCAAATAAAACTGGTTGAGCTCTCTGTAAATGAGTATAGCCTGGCAATACAACTGCAAAGTGTGACCGTGCATCATTAATTAGTACTTCAATTAATCCATATAGAGAACCTAAGATGTTTACGGCTGAATCTTTAGCAAACATTCTCATATCAAGTGCAA
>DBZU01000006.1:0-238 GCA_002311285.1 Dehalococcoidia bacterium UBA1152
TAGGAACCATTCGATCAGAACCCTCATGCTGGTCCGATTCACTCGTATACATTAGAGCTCCCTGGTTTTGCAAAGCTCCAATCGTGAGGCCCAAACGAGCATATACGGCTCCCATCCAATTTGCATCTCGGCGCGCCAAATAATCGTTAACGGTTACTACATGGACTCCATTCCCTGTTATCGCATTTAAGTAGGCCGGTAGTGTCGCAACTAAAGTTTTCCCTTCGCCAGTTTTCAT
>DBZU01000006.1:286-4046 GCA_002311285.1 Dehalococcoidia bacterium UBA1152
TCGCCAGTTTTCATTTCAGCAATCCGGCCTTGATGTAACGCAACACCACCTAAGAGTTGAACATCAAAATGACGTAAGCCTATAGATCTTATTGATGCTTCCCGCACGGTAGCAAAGGCTTCAGGCAACAAATCATCCGGATTTTCTCCCTCTTTCAACCGAAGTCGAAACTCTGATGTTTTTTCAAATAATGCTTTATCCGTTAGAGCTTGCATCTGTTGCTCTAAATCATTGATTTTGACAACAAAGTGCTGAAGATCCTTTATGACTCTTTCGTTCGAGTCTCCTAGAAGATTTGTAAAGCGCTTAAGCAAGGGTATTAAAACTTTATTGAGGAATTAACTATCTAATAAACAAATTATATCAACGAAATAAGCTTTCAATTCATAAAATTTTGTTTAAATCCATGTAAGTTGCACATTTAAGAAGGAAAACTTATCAATTATTAGTCTAATTATTCAAACATAGCACCTACTGATTGATCCTTATGTATCCGATTTATTGCTTCACCAAGGAGGGTTGCTATTGAAATAACTTCTAATCTATCCCATCTGCGTTCCTTTGACACAGGCACACTATCAACTACTGCCATACCAACAATAGTAGAATTCTTTAGTAATTTAGACGCGTTTCCGGACAATAAAGGATGTGTTACCGCACAATAAATTTGCCCAGCTCCATGTTCAATTAATGCATTTTCTGCTGCCAAAATCGTACCGCCAGTACCTACTTCATCGTCAACAATCAACGCGGTTTTGCCTTTAACAGAACCGATAAGACTTGCCGCCTCAACCTGATCCATGTTTCCTAAACGTTGTTTCTCAATAATCGCTATTGGGGCTTCTAACAGTCTGGCTGTACTTCTAGCCCTTTTTGCATCTCCAACATCTGTTGCCACTACCACGAAATCAGGACCGCTCAACGATTTGAAATGTCGAGCCAGTATCGGTATTGCAGTTAACTCATCCACTGGAATATTGAAAAACCCTTGGATCTGTCCGGCATGCAGGTCTAAAGTGAGCACGCGATCTGCTCCAGCCACCGAAAGAAAATCTGCAACCAATCGTGCTGTTATTGCTACACGTGGTTGATCTTTTTTGTCTGTACGGCCATATGCGTAATGAGGTATTACAGCGGTTACCCTTCCTGCAGAAGCTCTTTTTGCTGCATCTATCATGATCAACAATTCCATCAAATTATCATTGACAGGGGTAGACAGAGGTTGAACTATAAAAACATCCTTACCTCTGATATTCTCTTTTATCCGAACAAAAGTATTATCGTTGGAAAACTTAAACGCCTCACTTTTTGCCAACGATGTACCTAAATAATTACAAATATCTTCTGCAAGTCTCAGGTGAGCATTACCAGATATAACTTTTAGATCGTCAAATGGAGGCATTTTTGCTCCTTAGATTTTTAATAGGGTGCTGGCGGATTATAGCATCCAAGATCACCATAAAACCAATAAGTGATTCTATTTTTGTATTTGTTCCTTGACCAACTAATTCTTTCACAGATAAACTAATTATCGGAGTCCCATCAACCAAAATTATGGTCTTTATTGGACTAAACCGCATTTAAACTCAAGTAATAAATTTACTTTAATGTTATATAGTTAAGTCAGGGTATAGCCTGACGTCTTCGTTTTCAATATTCGCACCTAAGATCTTAATTAAAATTCTAAATCCATCCGAAAAATTTACATTAACATTGACAAAACCCAATAATACAAAAATGGAGTCTCGAAATACGTTCTCGCAATCAGATGCACGTAAAACAGCTTTAGAACTTGAAAATAAGAGTGCAGAAGAAATACTTCTATGGTCAAGTAAGACGTTTGGTGGCAAATTAGTACTTTCCACAAGTTTCCAAGCCACTGGAATGGTTATACTTGATATGCTAAGTAAAATCTCGCCAACAACTCGAGTAATAACTTTAGATACAGGCAGACTCCCTAAAGCAACATACGAACTTATTGATGATGTTCAAAAACGTTATGGAATAGAAATCGAGGTTCAATACCCGGATAACAATGAACTTAAAAACATTGTTACTAAACATGGTATCAATATGTTCTATCGAAGTTATTCTTTAAGACTTTTGTGCTGTGAAAAGAGAAAAGTAGAACCATTAAATCGAGCCTTGACACACTTCGATGCATGGATCACGGGTCTTACTCGACATCAAGGTGGAATTAGAACCGATATTCCTAAGGTCTCAATTGATAAAAGTCACGGCAATATGTTGAAGATCAACCCAATAGCAGATTGGACTACTGAAATGATATGGGATTATATTGAAAAAAATAAAATCCCATATAACAAGTTGTATGATGAAGGATACACAAGTATTGGTTGCGACCCTTGCACCAGACCAATCAAAAAACATGAAGACGACAGATCAGGCCGGTGGTGGTGGGAAAAAGGCATGCCAAAAGAATGCGGAATCCACTTTAATACCAAAACTGATTAACTAAACATCTACTAAAAATAAAATTAATTGGAAAAACATGCAAACAAATAGCGTATTAATATCACCTTATGGTGAGAAATTAGTAAATCTCATATGTAGCAACGATCAAATTTCTGAATTAAAAAGCATCACTACGAAATTGAATTCGATTCAACTTTCAGAAAGATCAATGTGTGACTTTGAAATGATGTCGATAGGCGCATTTTCGCCAATTGATCGTTTTATGTCGAAAAACGACTATGAAAGCGTGATAGAAACACAACGACTTTCTAATGGAACTCTTTTCCCAATACCAATAACTCTGCCGATCCATTCGACCGACGGAATAGAATTGGATCACCAAATTGCAATTAGAAGTCCGAAAAACGATCTATTAGCAACAATGACAGTAGAAGAAATTTATGAGTGTGATCATAAACTTGCTGCATTAAAGGTTTTTGGAACAAATGACAGCAAACATCCCATGGTTGCAGATATGGATACTTGGGGTAAATACAATGTTAGTGGAACAATTCAAACTATCCAAATTCCAAGCTATAACGATTTCATTGAACTTAGGCTGACTCCTGCTGAAACACGTAGACGTTTGGATGAATTTGGCTACGAAAACGTCGTCGCTTTCCAGACACGTAATCCTTTACACAGAGTACATGAAGAGCTTACGAAACGAGCATCCAAATCAGTAGATGGAGTATTACTGATTCACCCGGTTGTAGGAATGACAAAACCTGGCGATGTTGATCATTACACAAGAGTTAGGACTTACAAAGCTTTAACCGAAAATTATTATGATCCTGACCGTGTATTGTTGTCGTTACTACCATTAGCAATGCGCATGGCTGGACCTAAAGAAGCAATATGGCATGCCATCATAAGGCGTAATTACGGCGCAAATCATCTAATAGTCGGCCGTGATCACGCAGGCCCAGGAGCAGACTCTAAAGGCAACCCTTTCTATGGGCCTTATGACGCTCAAGAAGCAGTGCTAGAACACCAAGAAGAATTAGGGGTAAAAATGGTGCCTTTCCAAATGGTCGTATATTTACCTGATGAGGATAGATATGAAGAGATTTCAAAAATTGACGATACAATGACAACAGCCTCGATTTCAGGAACACAAGTTAGAGACGAGTATCTATCTGTCGGTAAACCGTTGCCGAAGTGGTTTACTAGGCCAGAAGTATCTCAAATATTAGAGGAAAGCTTTCCTCCAATGCACCAACAAGGCGTCTGTCTGTGGTTTACTGGGTTAAGCGGAGCAGGCAAAACAGCCACTGCAGATATT
>DBZU01000006.1:4051-5606 GCA_002311285.1 Dehalococcoidia bacterium UBA1152
ACTGCAGACATTGTGACCACTATGATACTGGAGAAGGGCCGTCGTTCGACAGTGCTTGATGGTGATGTGGTTCGTACTCACCTCAGCAAAGGATTAGGTTTCTCTGCAGAAGATAGAGACACCAACATTAGGCGCATTGGTTTTGTTGCGGCTGAAATAGTACGTCACGGGGGTATTGCGATATGTGCTGCGGTTAGTCCTTATATTGCAACAAGGAACGAAGTCAGAGAAATGGTTGGCACAGACAAGTTTATTGAAGTTCATGTGGCAACTCCACTTGAAGTGGCTGAATCAAGAGATGTAAAAGGGATGTATGCAAAGGCACGAAGAGGGGAAATTAAAGGATTCACTGGCATAGATGATCCCTATGAAGCTCCGATCAATCCAGAAATTACTTTAGACACCGTAAAGTTCTCGGCTGAAGAAAATGCTCGTAGAATCGTATTAGATCTAGAAACACGGGGCTTTTTTTAAATCCTAATTATTAGGTCCTTTCAAAAACCCCCACCACAGCCGTAGATCCAAAACTTGAAATGGATTATAAATTATAGACAACAGTAAAGATCTAATTCCTTTTAGCAACCTTAATGAACGTAAATGTTCATATGCACTCCGCCTAAAAAAAACACCCATAATCGATCTTTTAAGATTTAAAATATCAGTTGTTATATTGTCACTAGATAATATCTGTTGAAATACAATTTCTCTTTCTGCCCACGCTAAAGTTTCCATCAGATTAGTTTTTGTTGCAGGATGTGTGCGATAAGCTGCTAAAACTTCATCGACTTGTATTGGTTCATATTTCACAAGTAACCTCAACAAAAGTTCAAAATCCATTACCATATGTAAGCTTTCATCTATAAATCCAATTTTTTCTAAGGCGTTTCTTTTAAAAAAAAGCGTTGGCTGTGCAACATAACTTTTAACATTAGTCAGTAGGCCTAAAACCGATGGAGTTCGAGATAAATATGTGTTTTTTACCTTCCCCGTAGCATCAATTTCATGCCAGTTACCAAAACAAAATCCAGCATCCGGATAATCAACCATTGCTTTTGCGACTGACAATAA
Source organism: Dehalococcoidia bacterium UBA1152 (assembly GCA_002311285.1). GTDB lineage: Bacteria > Chloroflexota > Dehalococcoidia > Lucifugimonadales > UBA2962 > UBA2962. The sequence goes on from DBZU01000006.1 coordinate 5,120, forward strand.
AGTTTTGGGAAGGTAGATATCGTCTGCATTTAGCCAAGCAACAATATCGCCAGATGACCTTTTAAAACCCTTATTAATCGCATGTGATTGGCCGTTATCATCCTCTACTTTCCAATCAGTAATCCATGATGAATATTTTTCTAATACCGATTTAGTATTGTCGGTGCTACCTCCATCCATAACAAAATACTCAACATGCGGATAATTCTGAAGCAACACAGAACGAATTGTTTGTTCAATAAACTGGCCTTGATTAAACGAAGGAGTAACCACGCTAATAATTGGAAGGTCGTCCCTTGACAGAAACTCAGATTCCTGTGAAGAGAGCTCAGTAGCTGAGTATTTATTTTGATATGGCCAGATGCGTTTTTCTATGGAGCTGTCTGGCAGTTGGTTTACTGGTCTATTTTTCATTATCTTTATAATTGATAAAAATTGAGTCGCCTTGGAGTATTGATCCGTTAATGGGATGTAACAACTGGCCTAA
>DBZU01000013.1:0-4375 GCA_002311285.1 Dehalococcoidia bacterium UBA1152
GATGAGGCGCATCATCTTGAATGGAATGAGCAGGCCCCCAGTCCTGATTATCTGTTTATTGAGCAGTTGGCCTTTACTACTCCAGGCCTGATACTGTTAACAGCAACCCCTGAGCAATTAGGCAAAGAAAGTCATTTTGCGCGCCTGAGATTATTAGATCCGGATCGATTTTATAAGTTTGAACAATATCTGGCTGAAGAATCACTGTTTGAACCGGTAGCTGGTGCTGCGAGTCTTTTAATATCAGGGGGGGAGATAACTAATAAAGAACGGGCGGTGCTAAAAAATCTGCTAAAACAAGATAATGTTTCAATGCTGCTTGATGCCGTGAATGATGCGGAGTTTGCTGCTCAGGTGCGGGTAGAGCTCCTTGAGTTATTATTGGATCATCATGGCACGGGGCGTGTTTTGTTTAGAAACTCCCGGCAAACAGTGAAAGGATTTCCTGAGAGAAAAAGTATTGGATACCCGTTGCGAAATGCTGATACAGAGGTGCAAGAGGCGTCGCTGTATTTGTTTTGGCTGGTCGGAAAATTAGCAGAATTAGCCGATGCCGGGGAAAAAGCGATTTTAATTTGTCAGCGCGCAGAGACGGTGATTCAACTGGAGAAAACGCTAAAAAACCGTAAGGGTATCGCTACGGCAGTTTTTCATGAAGGAATGAGTATTGTTGAAAGGGATAGAGCGGCCGCTTATTTTTCAGATGAAGAGAGTACGGTGCCATTGTTGATCTGTTCAGAAATTGGCAGTGAAGGTAGAAACTTCCAGTTTGTTCATCATTTAATATTATTTGATTTGCCAGATAATCCGGATTTATTACAGCAACGCATTGGCAGGCTGGATCGCATTGGGCAAAGGAATATTATTGAAATACATATACCTTATATATTGAACACCGCGCAGCATTTTCTTTTTCGATGGTATGAGGAAGGCTTTAATGCATTTCAGCGCAATAGTTCTGCGGCCTCGGAAGTGGCGGTGGCGTTGAAAAATGAATTTGAACGTGTAATTGATAGCGAAGACCTGCAGGCAATAGATCGGTTTATTGATGAAACTCGGCAGTTGCATAAAAGGCGAGAGATTGACATGCATAAAGGCCGGGATCAGTTGCTGGAGTTAAATTCTTGCCGGCAGCAGCAGGCACAAGAATTAATTGATCAAATAAAGCTGATTGAGAAGAATGATACGCTTTGGCACTATCTGGATTTATTGTTTGATAGTTATGGGGTAGAGATTGAAGCGCATTCCAAGGATTGTTACATCCTTAAGCTTGGAGAAAATTTAAGAGGGGATTATTTTCCTTTGTTGTCAGAAGAGGGTGTAACCGTGACAACGAATCGCGAGATTGCCTTGCAGAGGGAGGATTTTCAATTTATTACCCAAGAACATCCTCTGGTGATGTCAGCGATGGATTTGGTGCAGTCAAGTGAGACAGGTAATGCGGCGCTTTGTGTCATTAGTCATCCACAGTTGAGGGCCGGACAATTTCTGCTTGAATTGATTTTCGTGGTGGAGTGTAGTGCGCCAAATGCATTAAGAATTGGTAAATATTTGCCGCATACGCCGATAAGAATTTTGATGGATCAGAATAAAAATAATGTATCCGCTCAGGTCGCGCACAGGGAGATGCGGGAAACAGGGGATAAGTTTGAAAAAGAAAAGATAGTAAGCTTTATAAGTGGCCAGAGAGAGCATATCTCAAATATGATCAAGCTAGCTGAGGTTGATGCGAGTCAGAAAATGCAGGCATTGATTGAAGAAAGTAATGGACAAATGAGGCGGGATTTAATTGCTGAGATAAAGCGGCTGGAAAGACTTAAAAAAATTAATCCAAGTATTAGGGCGGAAGAGATAGCGCAACTGGAGCAGAAGCTGATTATTTCGTCGGAGAAAATAAAAAATGCTCAATTGAGACTGGATGCAGTGAGATTTGTAATAACAAGTTGATGTTATCTGTAGAGTGAAAAACTGGAGGCTGTTAAAGCGCGGGCTTAGATTGACCGCACCACTAACTAAACTCAGGGTAAAAGCAAGTTAGTTAAGGGTGCGGTACGAAGGCGATTCTTATAAGTCTTCTAGACCGGACATTCCAACAACAGACCAGTTGTCAGTGACATTGATACCGCTAATATCGGTACCCTCTGAATATCTGATTTTACAGACATAGCGTTTTGAATAAACCGGGCCATCCTCCGGTTGAATTTCCAAGTCAGCATTTAAGACATATTGGTGATCACCAAGACCGAAAGCATTGGCAAAGGAATCAGCAAATACGATAGTGTATTCAGGAAGTATTTCGTTGGCTATATGGTTGTTACATTGGTCAAAAGCACTCATGGTCATGAGGCTGGTCGATGAAATATCATTTCGTTCATCGCCGGTATCCTTGAGAAAAAGATCTGAGGCAACGATATCATAAACGGTAGGCAAGACAATCTTTGCTTGGAAGGCAAAAAGAGCAACAGCAAAAACTACAAATAAAATTAACTTTTTCATATGTTCGGTGATGGATTGAAAATAAATGTATCGCCATTCTAACAAAAATACAGGCATTAAAGAAGCAATAGCTGATTGGGGTATGAGGGAAGGTGTTTTGTATTAAGTTATTGATTCTGTGGGTGTGTTTTGGTCCTGATTAAGCAGGCTTGTGGGCGGGGGAAAATGTAGTAAAGAAAATAATATGCCGGATGGTAAAACAAGGTTACTGGATGGTATAAAAAGGCGTTAATTGTCTTGACTTATTTTCTGGAGCGAGTAGACTCACGGCAACCATTTAGGAAGATATGGTTCAGCCTATAGTTGTTTATGGGTTAAAGAAAAAGGGACTACATTTAGATTCCCAGTTTGTTTCTGGGGAAAAAACTTTTAATTAGGAGGTAGAAATGGCTGCTACAACTGAATCAGTGAAAGCTGATGCCGCGGAAGCACCGCTATTAAACAAAAGAAACCTGATCTTGGGTATGCTTTTGTATTTCGTATTCTATTCTTGGGTACGCTGGTATGAAGGCGTATACGGATGGTCAGCTGGTCTTGATTCATTCGCACCTGAGTTTGAAACTTACTGGATGAACTTTTTATACATTGAGCTAGTTTTGGAAGTTGTTGTTGCTTCTGCTCTTTGGGGTTACATCTGGAAAACTCGTGATCGTAAAGTAATGTCAATTACTCCACGTGAAGAGTTAAGAAGACATTTCCACCATTGGGTTTGGTTGGNNGGTTGGTAATGTACGGTTGGGCTATCTACTGGGGAGCTTCGTACTTCACAGAGCAAGATGGTACTTGGCATCAAACAATTATTCGCGACACGGATTTCACTCCAAGTCACGTAATTGAGTTCTATTTGTCATACCCAATTTACATCATCACTGGTGTATCTGCATTCTTGTATGCTAAAACTAGACTTCCTACTTACCAAGAAGGTTTACATCTACAATACATGGTAGCTGTAATTGGTCCTTTCATGATTCTTCCAAATGTTGGATTGAACGAATGGGGACACACTTTCTGGTTTATGGAAGAGTTATTTGTTGCTCCATTACATTATGGTTTCGTATTCTTCGGTTGGGCTGCTTTAGGCGCAATGGGTGTTATGAACACAGAAGTAATTGCAATCGGTAAACTAATCAAAAAAGACTTGGTGTAATTTAATAATTACTAAAAGTTTTTAAATAAATACTATCTCCTAGGCTTGTTCTGCTTAACTGCGGAACAAACCTAAGGAAGACAGTAAAATAAAAAATATAATTTTAATTTTTAGGAGGTAAGCTAATGAGCGCATCTCAATCAGCTGTACGATCTCGCGCTGAAGCCGTAGCGGTTTCACGCACATTCGACTGGATGATTCTTTTTGTATTGTTCACTGCCGTTTTAGGTGGTTATCACATTCACTTTATGTTAACTGGTGGAGACTGGGATTTCTGGTCTGACTGGAAAGATAGACGTTTGTGGGTAACTGTTGTGCCTATCGTTGCAATTACATTCCCTGCTGCTGTTCAAGCATGCTTGTGGTGGAGATACCGTTTGCCAATCGGTGCAACACTTTGTATTTTGGCTCTTTTGTTAGGTGAGTGGATCAACAGATACATGAACTTCTGGGGATGGACATATTTCCCAATCAACATCTGTTTCCCTTCTCAATTAATTCCTAGTGCTATTATTCTTGACGTTGTCTTGATGTTAAGTGGCTCTATGACTTTAACTGCCGTTGCTGGTGGTTTAGGTTGGGGACTAATTTTCTACCCAAGTAACTGGCCTGTAATCGCTCCTTTACATCAACCTGTTGAATACAACGGTATGATGTTTACATTAGCTGATTTGTCTGGTTACCACTATGTACGTACAGGTACTCCTGAGTACATTAGAATGGTAGAGAAAG
>DBZU01000013.1:4468-6272 GCA_002311285.1 Dehalococcoidia bacterium UBA1152
TATCAGTAATTGTCTACTTCTTGTGGCATTTCTTCGGTAAATGGTTCTCTGGAACTGGTTTTATCGCTGATGACGCTTCTTAATAGAAGTTAGCTAAAGAAAAGAAATATCGAAGGCTGGTGGCTCTCTCTTGAGTTACCAGAAAACTTAACTCTAGTTTCTCTAGAAATAGAGGAGGATATATGAAAACAATAAAAGACAAGGTTGCAAGTTTGTCCTTTGTCGCACTGCTGATGGCACTTACAGCAGCGATGTTCTACACTCCAACTGCTTCAGCTCATGGTGAGAAATCACAGGCTGCGTTCATGCGTATGCGTACCATTCACTGGTACGATTTGAACTGGTCAAAAGACGAAGTAGCTGTCAACGAAACAGTAACTATTTCTGGTAAATTCCACGTTTTCGGTGGTTGGCCAGAATCAGTTGATGAGCCAGATGTTTCTTTCTTAAACATCGGTATTCCAGGACCAGTATTTATTCGTGCTGGTTCTTGGATTGGCGGTCAATTAGTTCCACGTTCAGTAGCATTGTCTCTGGGCGAAACTTATGACTTCAAAGTATTGTTGAAAGCACGTCGTCCAGGTGACTGGCACGTTCATACTATGATGAACGTACAAGGCGGGGGTCCAATCATTGGTCCAGGTAAATCGGTAACTATTACTGGTTCAATGAGTCAATTTGTTAACCCAATCGTTACATTGACTGGTAAAACACTTGATTTGGAAACTTACAACATTAGTAACATCTACTTCTGGCATGCTATATGGTATGCGGTTGGTGTAGCTTGGATGTGGTACTGGGCTAAAGGTCCTATCTTCATTCCACGTCAACTTGCAGTTGCAAGTGGTAAAGCAAGCACATTGATCTCTTCTGGCGACAAAAAAGTAGGTATCATCTTTTTGGTAGGTACTATCGTAGCTAACGCTTATTTAATGGGCGCAACTAACGATGAATTTCCAGTAACGACACCACTTCAAGCTGGTACAATGCGTGGCATTATCCCTCTTGAAATGCCAGTACCAAGCGTAAACGTAGTTGTAGATGATGCAACATATCGTGTACCTGGTCGTGCAATGCAAATGTCATTGACTGTAACTAACAATGGTGATTCAGCAGTTCGTTTAGGCGAATTCATGACAGCTTCAGTACGTTTCTTAGAGCCTAATGTTCTAGAAGACGAAACTGGCTATCCTGATGATCTGTTAGCTGAAGAAGGTTTGACTGTAAGCGACAATAGCCCATTGGCTCCAGGTGAGACAAGAAGCATTAGCGTTACAGCTTCTGACGCTGCATGGGAAGTATACCGTTTAGCTGACTTGATCTATGATCCAGACAGTCGTTTTGCTGGTTTGTTATTCTTCTTTGATGAAGCTGGCAACCGTCAAATGGTAATGGTAGATTCTGCCTTAATCCCATCTTTCATCTAATGAAAAAATTCTAAAAATTCGTTTTTAGAATAGGGATAAGAGAACCCCTGCTACCTTTAGGTAGCAGGGGTTTTTTTTTGCAAGAAAAAGAAGATATACATGAAACGACGGTTGAGCCAGCTGTAAATTAAGTAAGAAGTTGAAGTTTATATGGAATGCAGTCAAAACGTTAATATTGAAGGCGGCAATAAAACAGGCATTAAATGCACAAAATGCTGAAGGCTCAAAATCGAAGTGGTTATTGATAAATGCGTATCAAGGCCATGCTGATGTAGCCAAACATGAAATAACAGGTGTAGACGGTTTGTATGATTAAGGTTTTGGGTTGTTGTATCAGCCGCGCAGAAAGAAGAAGCAATCGCTTTATAAAATGAAGT
>DBZU01000013.1:6315-10553 GCA_002311285.1 Dehalococcoidia bacterium UBA1152
GGCCAAATCATTTGGGAACAAGGATAGATGGCGGGGTGAGTTATATGGAATTGGTGTGTCAATTTCATGGGAAGGTCAATCTCGAAACCTGAAATACAAGTCAAAGATGTCAATAACATTGAATATACTGAGGAAGGGAAGAATAAAAAAAGACCAAGGAATAAGAGGTTAGAACGTTTCATGAAACTGGAAAGAGACGGAAAATATTTTGCTGTCGCAGGTAATGTAATAAGAGGCGTTGGTAATGAAAAAGGAGCTGCCTCAGCAATAGTAGATGATATAAAAGATCTTGATCTTGATCTTGATCTAGAGCCAGAATTAGAATTAGTGTTAGATAAAAGCTCGGAACAATAAGTGTGAGAAGGGCTGGTCTTTATAAGTTATGGAGATTGGCTTAGAAAACAACTTTTAGGAAAACATCAAACAAAATGATGTAAAAGTTAAGGCTTGAAATAAGTAGAGTAAAAGATTAGAAGGGTTTATTCAGAGCTGTGTTGAGAATCGTTTGTAATTTGTTGGTCCCTAGCTTTTTGGTTAACGCAATATTGTTTTGAGGAATTTGTTCTGGATGTGGAAAGCTAGCAAGGGCTTTGCTGATGCTGGTTTCTCGGATTAGATGTAGCATAGGGTAGGGCGACCTATTAGTATAACTGGCTGCTTCGGTCTCATCTTCATTATCAAAACGATACATGGGGTGAAAACTGGCAAGTTGATAAATACCATCATAATTATGGATATTTAATAGATTCTCAGCGAGTGTTAGAAAATCGAGGTAATCGTTGAAGTCCTGAAATAAATTGGGGTAGATAAGAAAAGTGGTCTCTATATCACTGGTGTTGTCTAAACGTTCACATTCGGAAAATACTGTATAAAGACATTCTTCAATAGAGCTGGAACCAACAACAGCATAGTATATGGTATCGTGTGTGAAGGGAGTGCGAGCAAAGGGACAGATAGTGTAGTTAATTATAAATGAGCTAATCCAATGTTTCGTTTGCTTAATAATGTGATCGGAAGACATCATGTATAGGAAGGTTTGAATAATAAATTAAGTAATTAATACGCTATTTGTGGCCAAAAACTATAGTTCATTAGCGACATGACAGATGCATGAGTATACAAGATTATTGCTGATAAGTGCTCTGAATATCATCCTTATTATTTTACGAATAGTGTCGCGACAAACTACATGAGTTTAGGTTCAGAATGATGCTATACACAAAGTAGCAACAATGCTGTAGTCATTGTGGGGGCGATATCCAATGCATTTTCATGCGCAGAATCATTACAGATTAAATGGTATACCGACTAGAGATAACATGAAATAGAATGTTAACTTTATGAGCTATTATACCGCAGCTGTTGATTTAAGGTCGTCAGGCACTAGACCTATTCCTGGTGAAAACCATGCCAATTACTATCTATTTTCTAGGGCAGGAAGATAGGGAATTTATCTGTTATGAATTTAGACAAAGGCATAATTTATGATATCAGCAGGACAAGGTGAAACCTGGGGTCGGTACTGATTAATCTGTGCTGGCTTAGACGCTATAACAATGGCATAGAGAAAAGCTAATGATTGAGGTTTTGCAATAGAGAACATGAGCATGATATTAATAAATAAGATAAAATGTAGAAAAATCATTCGATAAACTCCGGTTTTATGCCTGATTATTGATACTGAGGAGGCTTTGATAAGCAGTTTAAGTATTATTAAATCTTGGTTAAACCCGATGAGTCTGTATTCAAAATTTTAATAGAAGACAGCACTTTAATGTTTTAAAGATGCTGGGAAGGCAAATATTGCCATTATTTGGAGATGAAAATTATATGCGTATTATCTTGTTAGGAAGCCCTGGGTCAGGAAAAGGGACTCAAGCTCAATTTATTATCGAGAAATATGAGATCCCCCAAATTTCAACGGGCGATATGCTAAGAGCGGCGGTGAAAGCAGGAACACCTTTAGGAATTGAAGCTAAAAAAGTAATGGATGAAGGTGGTTTGGTATCGGATGAAATAATTCTGGGTTTAATCAAAGAACGGATTACTTTGGATGATTGTGAAAAAGGGTTTTTGCTAGATGGCTTTCCGCGCACAATTGCACAGGCAGAAGGTCTGAAAAGTATGGCTGTTAATATCGATGAAGTCATAGAGATAGCGGTTGAAGATAGTGAAATCATAAAGAGGATGGGGGGACGGCGAGTGCATCCCACATCTGGTCGAACTTATCATATTGAGTTTAATAAGCCAAAGCAGGAAGGTATTGATGATATTACTGGAGAAGCATTGATTCAAAGAGATGATGACACAGAACTAACAGTTAAAAGACGTTTGGCTGTTTATCATGAACAAACCAAGCCATTAGTTGCGTATTATTCTGCTAATGAACAGCCGGCTAATTTTAATTCAATTGAGGGTGTTGGAACAGTTTCGGATATAACTGAAAAAGTACTGGCCATATTAAGTCATTAAATATTGCAATTCAGAACTTTTATTGTAGTAATTGTTTTGCTTGATCAGAATTTATCCTGTGCGACTCAGTAAGGTGTAAGCGGGATGAATCCTTAGAACAAGCAAAACGGTGATTTACAAGTGTGTGTTATAGATTAATTCAAATTTAACAGTGTTGTAGAGGGTGTGTGAGCGTGAAAACATATGATGTGGCTGTTGTAGGAGCAACTGGTGCAGTAGGCGAGGCAATTTTTTCTATTTTGGAGGAACGTGATTTTCCAGTAGGAAAGATATACGCTTTAGCAAGTAGTCGATCTGTCGGTAAAAGAATTTATTATAAAAATACTTCTGTGAAGGTCGAGGATCTGGAAACCTTTGATTTCTCGAAAGTTTCAATAGGGTTGTTTTCAGCCGGGGCATCGGTTTCTAAAGTATATGCACCCAAAGCTGTAGCAGCCGGGTGTATAGTGATAGATAACACGTCTGAATTTCGTTATGACGATGAGATTCCGTTAGTCGTACCTGAAGTTAATCCAGAGAGTATTGCAGAATACAAAACACGGGGAATAATAGCTAATCCCAATTGTTCTACCATTCAGATGGTAGTTGCCTTGAAACCTATTTATGATGCAGTAGGGATTGAACGGATCAATGTGTGTACCTATCAGGCTGTTTCGGGGACAGGGAAAGAAGCCATTGAAGAAGTCGTTTCTCAAACGGCAAAATTACTCAATGGTAAGCCCATTACCCCCAGTGTCTACCCTAAACAGATCGCGTTTAATGTCTTGCCACAAATAGATGTTTTTATGGATAACGGCTATACCAAAGAAGAAATGAAAATGGTTTGGGAAACCCGAAAGATATTCTCTGATCAAGCTATCATGGTTAATCCAACAGCTGTGCGTGTCCCTGTTTTTTATGGACATTCAGAAGCGGTACATATAGAAACGAAACAGAAAATTGAAATAGAAAAAGTTTATGAATTGCTGGCTAAGGCTCCAGGCATTACCATACTGGATGAGCGTGTAGATGGTGGATATCCAACTGCAGTGACAGAATCATCAGGCAATGATGATGTTTTTGTTGGACGTGTTAGAGAAGATATTTCTCACCCAAGAGGGGTTGACTTATGGGTCGTCAGTGATAATGTGCGGAAAGGGGCTGCGTTAAATAGCGTACAAATAGCAGAAGAGTTGGTAAATAAATACATCTAGTCTAAGCTTGGTTACTACTTATGGCTGCTCTAGGATAATCATTGTGCTAAAAACTGTAAAACAGAGCGTAATGCGCAATTTAACTAAAAGTATGGCGGCCATTTCTATATTGGCACCAGCTAGTGTTTACGCCTTAGGCCTAGGCGATATTAAATTGCATTCCACACTTAATCAAAATCTTCATGCTGAAATAGCATTGTTTGTGTCTTCGGGGGAAAATGTTTCGGAGATCAATGTCCGGTTGGCAGCCCCGGATAAATTTGATGAGGTGGGAATTCCGTGGAGTTATTTTCTTTCAAAGATAAAATTTGAATCTGTTACTAAAGCAGATGGTTCTATTATCATTAAGTTAACTTCTAACGAAATATTACGAGAGCCTTTTTTAGATTTTTTGTTGGAAGTAAGTTGGGCCAAGGGTCATTTGTATCGTGAATATACTGTACTGGTTGACCCCCAGGCTGCTTATGCACAGTCAATTTTTGCTGTTGTTGATAAAGCAACACTGGAAACTATGCCAACTGAGGCTGTCGCCGATAATGGTCGGCCAATTACCCATTATGGTCCAACCCGTAC
>DBZU01000013.1:10709-12386 GCA_002311285.1 Dehalococcoidia bacterium UBA1152
GAAGTTATTTTAAGATTGTCTTCAAAAGAAGCTTTAGCTGCATTTAAGCAGCAGGTAAACGTTTGGAAAGGAACAGTTGCTATGGTAACTCAAAATAAACCGCTTACACCGACAAAAAGTAAAATGATTACTCAATTGGAGTTAGAAGCTCCAGCGGAGGAAGAAGTTGCCGAAGAAGTCGTGATCATGGGGTCTGAGCTGTTAAGTGAAAGCGTGGATAAGTCGCCAGTAGAAAAACCTGAGCCATTAACGGCAGTTGGGTTGAGTAATGAAAGTCTCGCTTTATTAGTGAGACTGGAAAAACTGGAAAAAGACTTGTTAATGATGCAAAAAATGTTGGCCGTGAAGGATGAGAAAATTGCGGCTTTGCAAAGTCAGCAGCATATTACAAGGCCTACCAAAATCACAGGTGATGAAGAAAAAGTAAAAAAACCAATGCTAGAAGCAGGGTTTTTATCAGGCTTAGTCATGCCTGTTTTGTCCGGCATAACTTTTATTGTTCTCGGTGCCTTAGCTTGGTTGTGGTCACGTAACAAGCAAGCAAAATCAGATGTAGAGAGTATGTTTGCAACGGCAAGCGAAATTAGTTTGCCTGATTCAATAGACGATTCATCTATTTCAATAATGGAAGCTAATACCTCATATGATGTTGCTACTGTCGGTGAAAGCTCTTTTTTAAGTGAATTTACGCCAAGTAATTTTGATGCTGATCAGCAGGAAGGTGATCCGGTGTCAGAAGCCGATGTGTATTTAGCATATGGTCGATATCAACAAGCCGAAGATTTAGTGCGTCAAGCAATCATTGATCAGCCAGATAGCGATGAATGTAAATTGAAACTATTGGAAATCTTTCATGCCAATGAGAATAAGGCGGCTTTTGAGGAGTTTGCCACTGAATTAGTTAATGCAGGAAGGCATAACGATCTTGAGTTCTGGAGTAAAGTGGTAGTGATGGGGGGAGAGATTGCGCCGGATTCTTCTTTATTTACAGATCAGGGCGATATTAAAACTGACTTGAATGCTGAAGAACTTAGGGAAGACAAAGGGGCTGTGAGTGATTTTGTTTTCGACTTATCTGTTTTTGATACAGAAAATGCTGTTGAAGCAGAAATAGCTGAAGGATTAGAATCAGAGCTTGATATCTCCAGTAACAGTGCCGAAACATTTTCTCATGCTAATGCAGCAGAGGCTTTTGATATGAGCGTTTCGGATCTGACGGATATGGATGAGTTGGAAACAAAAATAGATTTAGCCAAAGCGTATGTAGAGATGGGTGATGAGGAAGCTGCCAGGGAAATAGCAGATGAAGTCATAGCTAAAGGGACTGAAAGGCAAAAAGCAATAGCGCAAGCTATCATTGATCAGTTAAAGTAAAAAAATAAGCGGGCTAGTCTAGTTTGTCTTTTTTCTCCCGACTCCTTAACTTCAAGGGCCAGGGAGAAAAACTACAGCTCTCTTGAAAGGCCGGTGGCCGGAAAAAAAGTATAACTTAATTCTGCTAACCTGGGCTCAGACAAGTGACTTGAGGAGTCCTTGACTGAGGGTTGTCCAGTATAGATTTTTTATTTGAGTTTGTTGTGTAATATCTTGTTAACTTCGTTAGGATTCGCTTTGCCTTGGCTGGCTTTCATGGTTTGGCCGACAAAAAAACCAAAGACTTTCTCTTTACCACTTAAA
>DBZU01000013.1:12496-12773 GCA_002311285.1 Dehalococcoidia bacterium UBA1152
TATTTTATCAATAATGGCTTCAATTGCATTACTGTCAGTGATTTGTTTCAGACCTTGTTGTTCTATTATTTCATCGGCGGTCGCGTGACCTTTCCATAATTCTTCAAACACCTGTTTAGCTATTTTTCCAGAGATGGTCTGGTCTGCTATGCGTTTTAATAAGCCGGCTAAACGATCCTGACAGATAGGTGTTTTGTTAATGTTGAGTCCCGCTTTATTAAGGGCTGCCAAGAAATTTCCGCAGACCCAGTTAGCACAGAGCTTAGCTTCACAGCCT
>DBZU01000045.1 GCA_002311285.1 Dehalococcoidia bacterium UBA1152
GCCTATTGAAAAATTCGCAAACCTGAAGGCGTTCCAGACCGTTTCAGGATCCGTCTGGCTTATTACAATTCCTACTTTCATATTAACCTTGGATCCAGAGGCAGGCTCCCTGATATAGATTTATACGATTTTTTAAATATTTCAATTCACATATTGACGAATTTATCCCTAAATCTTGTCTATTTATTATATATAGAGCTATTAAACATACGCAGGGAAGGAGCATGTAAATTTGTGACCATGAACACTTTAAATGCGACCCAGTCGTCATCAGTAAGGCCTTTTAGCGCTAGAGAAAACGTCTCCTCAGAGATTGTTTTCTGGATGTGTTTGGTTGCCTTTCTGATGTTAATATTTTACGTTAAGGTAACTGAGGTTCTAAAGTTACATTGGATATTCGTAGTCTACAGTGTGGCCGTTGCTACTCTAACTGTGGCCCGTTATGTGTTCTTTATGCTTTACAAGCCCAATCTTCTTCCTTCAGGGGAATACAAACCATCGATAAATGCAATTGTTCCTTGCTTAAATGAATCTGAAAAAATATATCTTACAGTTAGGTCAATCTACAGATCAAAATACCCTAGAAAGATGATCAGTGTAACCATTGTGGATGATGGGAGTACTGATGATACTGCCCTTTGGATTTCCAAGGCTCAGAAAGATTTTGGTTGCAATGTCATTACCTTAAAACAAAACGAAGGCAAAAGAAATGCTATCCAGACCGCATTAAAAGAAAGTGAGAGTGAAATTACTGTTTTGATTGATTCCGACGTCCAAGTTTCAAGGAATGGATTTACAGAAATAGTTAGGGGCTTTAGTAGTGAAAAAATAGCCGTTGTCTGTGGAAACACAGGTGTAAGCAATGTAAATCGAAATTTGCTTACAAGAATGCAGGAGATGTACTATTACCTAAGCTACAGGTTATTCAGATCTGCAGAATCCCACTTTAAGACTGTAGTGTGTTGTGCTGGCTCTTTCTCGGCTTACCGTACCAATGTCTTGAAAGATGTTGCTTCATATGATTGGGCAAATCACAAGTTCTTGGGAGTCCGTCGCACATACGGTGATGACCGAAGTTTAACCAGACTTGTACTAGCCAAGGGATACGACACCGTTTATCAGCCCAATGCAAACGCTGTGACATTTGTACCTGAAGACCTAGGTAGCTTCATAAATCAGCAAAGTCGTTGGAGAAGAGGGTACCTGTTTGAAGCTCTTATGGCGTCCACCCATATGTGGAAACGGCCTTTTGGTGCTGCTGTCTTATTCTACTTGAGTTTGTTCCTGGTTATGATGGGGCCTATCGTGATGGTTTATTGCCTGGTGCTCACAACCCTGCTTGTTGGGACCATGCCCACAGGATATGTAGCTGCAATACTAGTGATTTCAACACTTCACCAAGTTTTCTTCGCCATTTTCAAAGAAGCGCACGTCCTTAAAGTTGGAGCTTTTACCCTGTTCCCTGCGATTCCTTTCTGGTTTATCACTACAGTCGTTTTGATACCTCTGGCTATCCTGTCGATTAAGAAGAATTCTTGGTTGACGCGTAGAAAGAGGACAATGTCCCAGCACATAGTCTCTGATGGGAATACTTGAACTACGTAAGGTTCTTTTCTTAAACTTTTTGAGCGGGTGGTATTACTGTCAATGATACTAAACAATTTGGTGCAACGATTATCAGCTGATGTTGAAAAGTTGACACAGGGATATGAAACGGCAATCTTGAGTGCCGCTATTCTCCTTTTTCTTGTGGTGATTATTTTCTTCATTGTGATTTGGTCTTACGTTGATCCGTACGAAAAAGCAAGAAAGGAACTTCAGACTCAGAATAGACCGAATCCGCTCGTAACTTTTTTTGTCGCTGTCAGAAATGATGAACTAGCTATCGTAGATTGTGTAGAATCCATGCTGAATCAAACCTATCTAAATCGCGAAATATTTGTAGTTGATGATGCCAGTGATGACGGAACTTCAAATGTGTTAAAGCAAAGATTTGGTGACAATCCAGAAATAAATATAATTTATTTGAAGAAAAACGTCGGTAAGAAAAGGGCTTTAGCAAAGGCCATAAAGGTATCCAAAGGTGAAATATTTGCCTTTACGGATAGTGATTCTATCTGGAAGGAAGATGCTATTGAGCGAATCGTAGCAATATTTGAAAATGAACCTGAGGTGGGTGCCATTAGTGGCCATTGTAATGCTAAGAATGCAAATAGTAATCTTCTAACCAGAATGCAAGATACTTGGTACGAAAAACAATATCGTTTGAGGAAGGGATTCGAATCGGTTTTCAGATCGGTTTCATGTGTTTCAGGACCGTTGGCCTGTTACCGACGAAGCGCCGTTTACAACTATATACCTAGGTGGACAAATGATAAATTCCTGGGTAAAGAATTTAGATTTGCAACTGATCGGGTGATGACCGGGTTTGTGCTCTGTGGAAGTGAACTAGGTCCCAAAATAAAAAACGAATATTCACATTCGTCTTTTGTCAAAGATGAGGATTATCCGAACAGAGATTGGGATATCGTTTATTGTAATTCAGCTAAGTCCTGGACCATCGTGCCTGAAACCATGGACAAAATTATTTCCCAAAAGATACGCTGGAACAAGAGCTTCATACGGAATCTGTTCTTTACTGGTAAATTCTACTGGAAAAAGCCACTCCTGCCTGCTCTGTACTACTATCTCCATGTACTCTACGTTTTCACGTCTCCGATTCTGATTGCTTCTGCCATTGCAATAATACTACTTTACGGATCTTTTCTTTTACTGGCAGCATGCTTTATTGGTTACATGTTATTAAGCTATTCAATGATGCTAGTTCTGGCCCCTAAAAAGATAGGGAAATTGGGAGATGTTCTCGGGATACTGCTCTGCCATTTATTGTTCTCATGGCTGATATTCTATTCCATAGTCACAATTAATAAAATGGAGTGGATAAGGGATACAGTGGAGAGCGGCTAAATGAACCAGGAGAAGGAGTTAATTGAAATCAACCAAGCCAAGGGTTTCCTTCTCGGCCCTTGGTTGATGTGGCTTAACATAAGAAAACACCATTATCTAATATCTAACTTTATTCAGCGAGATTTAC
The DNA here is from genome assembly GCA_002311285.1 of Dehalococcoidia bacterium UBA1152. Lineage (GTDB taxonomy): Bacteria > Chloroflexota > Dehalococcoidia > Lucifugimonadales > UBA2962 > UBA2962. The sequence continues at coordinate 3,095 of DBZU01000045.1, forward strand.
G
>DBZU01000047.1:0-574 GCA_002311285.1 Dehalococcoidia bacterium UBA1152
TTCGGGATTGCCAAAATTCAAACAGTCAGTTAAGGCTACAGGCAGTCCTCCTGTACATGATATGTTGCGGCATGCTTCTGCTACTGCTATGGCACTTCCCGTTTGAGGATCCAGAAAACAAAGCCTTCCATTTCCATCAATAGATGAAGATATCCCTTTATTGGAGTTCTTTAGTCTTAAAACAGCAGCATCTCCTTTACCAGGCTCAATTACTGTATTGGTCTGTACATGATGATCATACTGTTCGTACACCCACTTTTTACTGCCGATATTATGGGACGATAATAATTTGCGTAGAACCTCAGCAGGGCCTGGTTTTGGCAACTCTAATTTTGATAAATCAATGTTTTGTAAATCCTCTAGCCATTTTGGTTTGTCTCCTTTAACTTCATATAGGGGCGGGTCAGTTAGTAGTTTTACGGGTATATTCGCACGATCCTTGCCAGAACTCTTTAAAATAACGTTTTTGGTATCAGTAACTTTGCCAATCTTTGTTGCTTCAAGGCCCCATTTCGCAAAAATCTTTCTAACTTGACCTACTTGATCTGGTTTTACAATAACTAACATACGTTCT
>DBZU01000047.1:637-10799 GCA_002311285.1 Dehalococcoidia bacterium UBA1152
ACATACGTTCTTGTGATTCTGACAGCATTATTTCATAAGGAGATAATCCAGATTCTCTGAGTGGAACTGTATCAACATCAATTTCTAATCCGGTATTACTTTTTGAAGCGGACTCAACTGATGCACTAGTTAAGCCTGCTGCGCCCAAGTCCTGCAACCCGACGTATTCTCCAGATTCAATCAATTCAAGACAAGCTTCAATCAGGATTTTTTCTAAGAATGGGTTGCCGACTTGAACTGTTGGCCTTAATTCTTCACGGCCTGCCTCAAATGTTTGGGAGGCTAATCCAGACGCACCATGTATACCATCTCGTCCAGTATCAGCCCCAACCAGCAATAGTATGTTTCCAGGGTCACCTGTTACTGCCCGAGCAATTTTTTTAGGCTCAACAAGGCCGATACACATCGCATTAACTAACGGATTACCTGAATATGTTTTTGAGAAACCTATTTCACCGCCAACGTCCGGAACTCCTATACAGTTACCATAACCTGATATACCCGCAACTACTCCTTGAAATATTCGGTTGCTATATGGCTCTAGTAAAGGCCCAAATCTTAACGAGTTCATAAGCGCGATCGGCCTAGCTCCCATTGCGAGAATATCCCTTACTATACCTCCAACTCCTGTCGCAGCTCCTTCGTAAGGCTCAATAGCAGATGGGTGATTGTGTGACTCAACTTTCATAACTACTGCTACGTCTCCTAAGTCTATAACCCCTGCATTTTCAACTCCTGGCTCTACAAGTAATCGTTCACTTGTACTGGGTAAAGTCTTTATTAATAGTTTGGAGTGTTTGTACCCGCAATGCTCTGACCATAATGAGCCGAATAAACCTAACTCAAGGTTATTTGGTTCTCTTCCTAGTCGTTCAACAATTAATTGATATTCAGATTCTGATAATGCTAGTTCGTTTAATTGTTTGTTTGTAATACCCATTTCTTTTTTAACCAGTAGTAACCAATGTTATACCTGCTATCACTACTATTGCTCCCGCAATAGTTCTCCATGTTACTCGATCCAACCGTCTTATGAATAACCAAGCAAGTATTATAGATACTAATGGATACGCGCCTACTAAAGGTGCTGATACAACTAAAGGCAGTTTAACCATCGAAAGAAACCAGAATGTTACCCCTATTGATGCCGATATTCCAGCGAGTGAGACTGGTATCCATGCTTTTCTCGGAGCGGTTTTAAGATCAGACTTTAAATCTCTGTAAAATAAACCAAAAACTAAAATCGCTCCGAATAGAAGAGAGAATGCAGTAGCCGTGATCGGCCCCGTCATGTGGGTTACTACATGCTTAGATGCTATAGCTCCTGCGCCATATCCGAATGCAGAAATTATTGCTGCAGCAAAGCCGATCCACCGCCTTTCAACTCGAGCCAAAAGTTTAGTTTGAAGCAAATTAATACGCCATCCACCTAGAAGATTACTCATTAGGAAACTCATCGATTTGCCTTTTATTCGTTGAGTTTCGATCTGACTGCGTCAATAAATTATCAGTGAGAATAAGTATAATTCCTATTAAGATAAGAAAAGTACCTGCAAGAATAGTCATTGTTAATTTTTCATCTGTTAGCCATACAGCAAACCCCGTTGTTATTAGAGGAGCAATTCCTATAACACTCGATGCTCTAGAGGCACCTGCATATTTCACACCTATGAAATTAAACAACCTGCCGACTGGATAGGATAAAACTGCATTTACCAGTATGAATAGCAAAGCAATAATGGAAATAGATGAAATGTGATCTAATTCTAAGATGAAGGCTGCAACAAAAACAATTAAAGCCCCTACTATCAGGGATATCAAAGTAAGACTAGTGGGTTTAACATGTTGCATCCCAGATTGGGCTAATACTGCAGTTGCACCAAAACCGAAAGTGGATATTATTGCTAGGATCACACCGTCAAAGTAATTCAAAGGATTACACTATTCTGATGTTGATGTAATCATGGATTGAAAGATGTGAAGTCCATCTTTAGAGCCAAGAATAGATTCACAAGCTTTTTCTGGGTGCGGCATCATCCCTAACACGTTTTTGTTTTCGTTTATTATCCCTGCTATGTTGTTGACTGATCCATTGGGATTAGATTCATTCGTAATGTTTCCGTTAGCATCACAATATCTAAACACTACTCTGTTATTTTCCCCCAACTCTTTTAATGTAGCTGGATCAGCGTAATATTGACCTTCGCCATGTGATATGGGAATGCGAAGCGTATGCAAATTGCTGAGTGAATTAGTGAACGGTGTTTTCTGATTTTCTATTTTGAGGTTCACCCATGTACAGCGGAATTGTAAATGGTCATTGGGCATTAATGCTCCAGGTAACAATCCGGCTTCACACAGAATTTGAAAGCCATTACATATGCCGATAACTATGCCGCCGTTGTTAGCAAAAGCAGTTATCGATTTCATCACTGGTGCAAATCTAGCAATAGCCCCAGCCCGTAAATAGTCACCATAAGAAAAACCGCCGGGGATTATAATGCACTCGTATTGTGCTAAATCGGTTTCTTGGTGCCATATATATTCAACAGGTTGATTAAGCACGTTTTTCATGACGTACATACAATCTCGATCACTCCAAGTTCCCGGAAAAATAACTATCCCTGTTTTCAATTACTTTCTCCNNAGACGAATCAAGTATGTCTATTGCATTTCTTATTGCGTTCATTGTTTTGTCCTTTCCGATTATTTCAAGTGTTTCAAATAAAGGAGGAGAGACTTTTTGTCCAGTTGTGGCAATTCTAAGCGTACCAAAAAGCTGTCCTGGTTTTAAATATAATCTTTGTGCCAAAGTCCGTAAAACGTCCTCAATTGTTTTAGCTTGAAATTGACTGACTGAATCCATTGCTTTTAACGTTTGTTTTAATGCGTTCTGGGTTGTCGCCTTATCCATCTTTTTCTGAATTAACATGTCAGGTGAATATGTAACTTTCTTCGTAAAGAGAAAATTAATCATGGGGGCTGCTTCGTTTAAATTCTTTATCCGATCTTGAATTAATGGTATTACTGCGTCTAAAGTAAACTCATCTGGGTTAGTTTCAAATGTGTCTATTGGGGAATTAGACCAATGTGTTTTTAGACTAGCAACCAAGTTTGATTGACTAGACCCCCTTATGTATTGACCGTTCATCCATTCAAGTTTCTGACTATCAAATATAGCTGAAGACTTTGATACGCGTTCGATTGAAAAAGACTCAATCAGTTCTTCCATAGTGAAAAGCTCTGTTTTATCATCCAGGGACCAACCTAAAAGACATAAAAAATTCAACATGGCTGCGGGCATATATCCGTTTTGCCTAAATTCCATTATGGAGGTTGCTCCATGCCTCTTGCTTAGCTTACTTCGGTCTGGAGCTAAAATTATAGGAACGTGAGCAAAAACAGGGGGCGGGTAGCCAAGGGTTGTGTATAAATTTATATGCCTAGGTAATGAGGGGAGCCATTCTTCTGCTCTAATAACATGACTGATGTGCATTGCATGGTCGTCAACAACATTTGCTAAGTGATAAGTTGGAAATCCATCTGATTTTAAGATTACAAAATCATCAATTAGTACATTTTGGAATTCTATGTCGCCTCTTATTTTGTCTGAGACCCGAGTAGCACCCGATTGGGGCATGGCAAATCTTACAACCGGTTTTCTGACTCCTTGTAATTCGCGTAAAATCTTATCCTTACTTTTTGTTCTGCAAAGTTTATCGTAACCCGGTGGCCTGCCTGCCTTAACCTGGTTTTCTCGAAGATCCTTTAATCTTTCAAGGCTACACGAACAATAATACGCATCGCCAGATCCTATGAGCTGATCTACAGCTGATGAATACAGGCCTTGTCTTTGTCGCTCTGACTGAAAATACGGTCCGTATTGTCCTCCGATGTTAGGCCCTTCGTCCCAATTAATGCCAAGCCATGCCAAGGATTCGAGAATTGAGTCAACCGCTCCATGTACTACCCTGGCTTGATCTGTGTCCTCAATTCTTATGATGAAAGACCCTTTATGTTTACGAGCAAAAAGCCATGCAAATATGGCTGTACGAATATTGCCAACATGAGGTTCGCCAGTTGGGCTTGGAGCAAATCGTGTGCGAACAGGTAGTTGATTCATTTTGTCGCAGTATCTTTCATGTCAGGCGATGATTCTAGAATGTCTTTTATGTAGTTTTCGAGTTCCATTGGAAGTTCTGAATTAAATTTTAGACATTCATTATTTTCTGGATGAGTAAATGAAAGTTGCGAAGCATGTAAGAAATGCCTACCCAAACTTTCTTCACGTTTTCCATATAAGGCATCACCAACTACGGGGTGGCCGATCGATTTTAAGTGTACTCTTATTTGATGTGTTCTTCCTGTTTTAGGAGATATTCTTAGCAGACTTGTTTTTGGATATGTTGCAATAATTTCATATCTAGTAATTGCGTTCTTGCCCGTGGAAACTACATCCATTTGTTTTCTATTAAACGGGCTTCGACCAATTGGGGCATCGATAATTGCTTCGCGTATCTCAGGCTTGCCATGCACAAGAGCATAATAAAGTTTTTCAACTAAACGACTTGCAAATTGTTCGCTTATATTGCGATGGGCAAATTCGGTTTTTGCCACGACCAGCAATCCTGAAGTTTCTAGATCCAAACGATGAATTATTCCTGGCCTCAAAGCTGAACCAACCATCACCAGATCTGGGTCATGGGCGATTAGAGCATTTGCTATAGTTTCATGTTGGTGGCCTGGTGAAGGATGGACAGCAATACCTGCCGGTTTTTCTACAACGATGATATATTCGTCTTCGTAAACTATGTCTAATTTTTTATTCCATGGGAGTAGAGTTGAAGGCTCGATATCAGGTATTTCTACTTCAATTGTTTGACCAGGATCAACTTTGCGTGCTGGATTGACCTGTTTATTATCAATTAATATATATGATTGTTGAATGAGTTTTACTACTTTAGCTCGCGATAATGTTTTTATATTTTGGGCAACGAACCTATCTAGCCGAGTCCCTGAATCAGCCTCCGTAACATGTAATTTGTAGTTTTTGGTCAAATTGATCCTTAGTTGTTATTTATAGGAGCAGTGTCGTCTTTATTTAAGTTAGGTTTGCCTGACTCGGGAAATATTACGGTTACAACTATTAACAAGAATATGCCACATGTTATTGCGGAGTCTGCTACGTTAAATACTGGCCATAACCCTACATCAATGAAATCTGTGACACGTCCCATAGATACTCGATCAATAAAATTGCCAATTGCCCCGCCTAAGAGTAAAGCAATTGCAACACGTAACAAAAAACTTATGTTTTTCCTGCTTCCGTAAAAGTAAATCAGACAAACAATAGCGATCACAGAGGCGACGGTCAGAATTATTGGGATACCAGGAAATAAACCGAATATTGTTCCTGAGTTCGTATAGTAAGTTAATCTAAAAAATCCATTTTCAGGGATAGACTGCCCAATATACATATATTCCCTTACTAAAAATTTTGTCAGTTGATCAAGTGCCGTAACCGTTATAGCAATTAGAAAAAGGATCCAGTCTTTATAAATAGGCAGGCGGTTCATAATATCGGTGGTCTCATTAACTTCTTTTTGTTTTAATGTACTCTTAATCATTTGATTCTATTTATACTAAACTAAATGATTTCCCCTTCAGCCGGTTCTATTTTACTACTAACTTACGGCGTAGACTGGATTGAGTAAGCGTCAGAAAAATTTAGTTTACCTACGATAAATTTAATCATTAAATGATTCATCTATTGCATCTAAGAAAGCTTTTGTTATTTCGGCGTTAGATCTATGCAATATAGTTGCGTTTACATGAATATAAATATCAGACTGATTATCTTCCGGAAAAACAAATATTCCAAAGTTTCTTAGGTTAAGCACAAATTGATCTATGTTTATGTTTTCAGCCATCTTTAATTCAAAGATATTTGAGCCATGTTCGAACCCTTTTACGGATACGCGTTCTGACTTATTTAAAGATGAAAATAATTCATTTGCTTTATCGATAGCTTTTGAGAATTTGTTTTCAAAATTATCTAATCCATGTAAAGCTAAAGCTGCAACCAAAGACGAATTTGCTAAACCAGAGCCAAACATTCGGCGCTGATGATGCATTCCATCTATAAAATCGGTTTCTCCAGCAAGGATACTTCCAAATGGCGCTCCTAAATATTTATATAACGAAACATATACAGATTCGAATAAGCGTGCATATTCCTTAACATCTTTATTATTTACAATTGCCTGCATAAAAATTCGTGCCCCATCAAGATGCACCCGAATCCCGTTTGTTTTACAAAATTTAGAAAGCTTACTTAGTTCCTCCAATGGCACCACTTGTCCATGTTTCCTTCTAACTGGAGTTTCTATTGAAACAACCGATATTGGGTTGAGTACTCGGCCCGTTATGGAAGTTTCATAAGCTTTATGCAGTTCATCAGTATCAAAATAGACTTTGTTGTATCCTAGTGGGACTAGGTTAATTCCACTTAAGCGCTGGATGGAATCACCTGTGTCATTGAATATATGACTCTGTTCTTGCACTGCTGCTCGCCCATCTGTCCCTGCGTGTCGCCTGATGGCCAAATGATTAGCTAAAGTACCTGAAGGCATAAAAATTGCCTTAGGCTTTCCAAGTTTTGATGCCATTTCATTTTCTAATTGTTGGACTAGCCCGCCCACAGAGAAATCATCATCTTCAAGCAAATTATTTTGGGCGAAATCATTGAGTCGTTTCAATAGGGTGTTTCCAGTTCTTGCTTCGCCATCACCACGAAAGACTACTGCGTCATCATCGTCAATTTTATATTTCCTAGGCAATTTGCTTCTTTTCTCCCTCTCTAGTCTAATATTAAAAATTAAGTGTTAGTCGCAGGAGTTTTCTAACAACATATGTCGCATTTATAATTCTATATACTATGTTAAAGTTGAGCATAATTAATGTATTTTGAATGCATAGATTGCGCGAGTTCTACTATTGCTAATCCTACTATACTGCGTTGCCCAGACTGCAACTCACCGTTAATTATCAACTATGATGCTTCTCAATCTAATTATGAACTACCAAAAACAATAACTTTGGGTGAGGGCAATACCTCTATCATTGAGTTGACACGATTTTCACAGGCGATTGGAATTACAAAAGTTTACGCAAAACTTGAAAATACAAATCCAACTGGTTCATTTAAAGATAGGGGCAGTTCTGTAATGATCGGGGCCATATCTTCAGCAGGAATCAAGGATATAGTTGAAGATTCTTCTGGGAATGCAGGAGCATCGGTTGCAGCATATGCGGCACGGGCAAATATATCGACTCATATTTTCGTGCCTGAATCAGCCCCTAAGGCAAAAATAGATCAAATAACCGTCTACGGAGCTACAGTCCATAAAGTTCCTGGACACAGGGACAATGCAACCAAAAAGGCTCACGATTTTGTGTCACAAACCGGATTTTTATATGCGTCTCATAATATTAACCCCTATTTTTTGGAAGGAACTAAATCTTTTGCTTTTGAGCTGGTAGATCAATTAAAAAATAATTTACCTGATCACATTGTTATACCAGTAGGTAACGGATCTTTACTGATTGCCACATATTTAACACTCAAGCATTTAAAGAACTTAGGCAGCATAACTAGAGTGCCTAAACTGCATGCGATTCAATCAGAAAGATTTATGCCAATTGTTGCTGAAGTGAACGATACGCAGTGGCAATTCGATCAGAATGCGACCACCGTGGCAGGCGGAATCGCATCGAGTAACCCTCCTAGATTTAAACAGATTTTGACATCGATAAATGAATTCAATGGATCCGCAGCTAGTGTGACCGAGGAATCAATACTCGGTTATCGGTCGTTATTGGCTGAATCTGAGGGTATCTATATGGAACCAACATCGAGTGCGGCTTTTGCAGGACTACATGCCTTAGCTGATAAAAATATAATCGGGCCGAGCGATACCGTTTTGATACCTGTGACGGGTAATGGGCTAAAGGATTCTAATTAAAAATGACTGTTATATATTCTTCCTGAATACTTTGTCTAATCCCTTAATGCATCCATGCAATGTATGGTCATCTACACAGTATGAAATCCTGAAATAACCAGGTGATCCGAATCCCGACCCAGGTACCACTAAAACATTATTTTCTCTTAGCTCCTCAACATATTTGATGTCATCCGATATGGGAGACTTTGGGAACATATAGAATGCTCCCTGCGGTTTAACAACTTCGTACCCGATCTCTTGGAGCCTGCTCCAGAGGTAATCTCTATTTTCTTGATATTTTTTTACATTGACCGTTTCCGACTGCAAATGTTTAATTAAATATTGCATTAAGGCAGGAGCATTTACAAAACCGAGAATCCTGTTACTAAACGTTAGGCCATCAATTAAATCACGTTTATTGTGGTGAGTAGGGTTTACAGCAATATAACCGATTCGCTCTCCTGCCAAGCCAAGATCTTTTGAATGGGAGGTTGCCACGATGCTGTTGATGTGTGAAGAAAATATATGTTCATATCCAATTCCATCGTAGATTATTTTTCTGTATGGTTCATCGCTGACGATAAAAATATCTCTGCCATATTTTGACTCCAATTTTTTAAGTTTTTCACCAAGTTGATCTAAAATAGCTCTAGGATAGACGACGCCTGACGGGTTGTTTGGAGAATTAACGATTATTATTTTAGTTTTTTCATTTACAAGTCCATCCAGTTTGGAAAGATTCGGCAAGAAATCGCTGTCATGTTCGAGAACGACACATTCGCCTGCATGGTTATCAATATAGAAAAAGTATTCGGCAAAATATGGAGCTAAAACAATAACCTCATCTTTGGGATCTAATAGTGTTTTTATGATTACGTTGAGTGCTCCTCCTGCTCCACATGTCATGACAATATCGTCTTTGGAAAAAGGCAAACCAGTTTCTTTATTTAGACTATCAGCAATGGCGGATCTAGTGTCATCCAGGCCTGCATTTGGCATATATCTGTGTAAGCCAATTGGTGGAGCTTCAATGAATTCTTTTAATAGGTCCATAAATTTAGATGGAGGTTCAAAAATAGGATTGCCTAAAGAAAGATCATAGACGTTCTCTGAACCAACCTTATTTTTCAATAAGATTCCATCCTCAAACATTTTTCTGATCCATGAGCCTTGCTGCATGGAATGTTTTAGTTTTAACGATATACTCAAGATGTGACGTTTCCTTAATTAGTTATTCTATTATTCTCCCTTCAAGTTTAAAACAAAAAGGGTTATTAGTAAGTCATTGTTAATTGTAGGAATGTGCTCAGTTTTGTGTTGTCAATGTCCAATATGGAAAAAATAAAAAAATATTCAAATAAATCTATTTTAGGGATATTCGCTCATCCCGATGATGAGACATCCGGGGCCGGGTGCACCATCAGCAAGTATGCTGAACTGGGAGCTGATGTGAGTGTTATTACTGCAACTCGAGGTGAATTAGGCACATTAGGTACTGGCAACTTAACTATATCTAGAGAAGAATTGCCTAGTGTTAGAGAAGATGAATTTAAACGAGTGATGTCAATCTATGGGGCTAATCCCCCAATTTTTTTGGATTATAAAGATCAAGAAGTTAATTTACATAGAACTGAAGACATTGCTGACAAAATATTGCTGTTTATGAAAGATTTGATGCCCGATGTGATAATAACTTTTGGACCACAAGGCATATCTAAACATTCAGATCATATCGCTATTCACAAAGCCGCTTTGCACGCATTCAGTTTATATAAAGAGTTAGAGCTTAAAAACCCCAGTCTTTTATATGTTGCCATACCTAAGGAAGTTGCTGCAGAATTTGAATTGAAGTTATCCGGGCCGGAAACAGAACCTAACATATTTGTCCCTGCCAATGATCATATTGATTTAAAAATAAAGGCCCTGAGAACTTATAAATCCCAGGAGGATGCGCAGGAATTTGCGGCATGGCTTGAAAGTATTGATGAGTATTATGAATCGTTTAAATTAATCCATCCAAAATTGCACCAACCTATAACCTTTGATGACCTTTTAAGTAAAACTTGAATTCATATAACGAGCCAATTATGTTGGTATACTGTAAGTGGCAATAGGGCCCGTAGCTCAGTGGTCAGAGCGGTCGGCTCATAACCGAT
>DBZU01000047.1:10880-11968 GCA_002311285.1 Dehalococcoidia bacterium UBA1152
AGGTTCGATCCCTGCCGGGCCCACAGACCTTACGGGATGTCATTCCAGTTCGTTATACTAACTGGAATATAAATGAAATTTCATAAACTAACAATTTTCTTAATTCTGAGTTTGCATATACTGTTAATTTGCATCGCGTGTTCTGGTTCAGATAATTCAGATGCCGGTGTAATAAGAATTGATACTCCCACACCGTTGATAACCGAACCTGAAGCAATAAGTGAAACGATTGATACTGTTGAAACTAAGACCGATGAGGAGATCACTACTGAATTTACAACTTGCCTAAGAGAGCATGGATTTAGTACTCCTGACCCAACATTAAACGCGGACGGAAGCATAGACTTAGAATCACTAAGAGACAGTATCTTACAGGATCCCGTATTTGATATTAATAGTGAATCGACCGTTCGTGTTTTTGAAGACTGCTTGCCTCTACTTGAAGATGCAACCTTTGCTACAACCCCTAGTCAGGAGGATCAGATAGAGCTTCAGGACAATCTGTTAGAGTTTGCTCAATGCATTAGGGATAATGGAATCGACGTTCCAGACCCTGAATTTTCCGGTGATCCTCGGCAAGCTATGCAGTCCATGTTTGAGGACGTTATAAGTACCCCTAAGTTAGAAGAAGCTGTTAGTAGTTGTATTGGTATTATTTTTGGCGCAGATCCTAATGGACGGAGATAACGGAGATCACAATGAATTTCTTTGATTCGGGTTCAATGTGTATAAGATGAGCAGGCAAATAACAATTATAGGGTTAGTATTGTTGCTAATAGCGGTCTTAATAGTAGTAGTGCTTCTTATAACACAGGATGTATTAACCTTTAATAGAGCGGATAACGAATCAGATGATCCAATAGTCTCTACTGTCCCGCTTGAACGTAAGGACTTACGTACATTTAAGGAAATTGATGGAATACTTGAATATGGAAATGCGGTTCACATTTTACCGAGCAACAACGGTGTACTGACCAGTATCGTCTCTGAAGGTGAAGATATAACCAGAGGCTCTGTGCTGTTTAAATACTACAGATCAGTCGGTGATACAGAAATGTTAACTGCTGAAGCACAAATTGCTTCTGCGG
>DBZU01000047.1:12188-12531 GCA_002311285.1 Dehalococcoidia bacterium UBA1152
AAATCGCTTCTGCGGATAGCGCGGCGGCTCAGGCAGAAGCTGCTTTAGTAAATGCCCAGGCGTTATCGGATACGCAATGGGTGGCATTTAGAATTGCTCGCAGAGCGTACTGTGATTTATCCGATAAGGGAGGGTCATCAGTCTGGACATCCGAAGTATACAAAGAGATATGTCCTGACTCGTCAAACCAAATGAGTGAAACCGCCGCTACGCTATTACTTAAAGTCATATTTGACAACGATTTACTTGTTACCAGTGGTAATGATCTTCTAATAGCTTATGAAAATCATAGAAAAGCAGTCGAATCAGAGGTATCCGCTACTAAAGCGTTAGAATCAGCAAA
>DBZU01000048.1:0-18720 GCA_002311285.1 Dehalococcoidia bacterium UBA1152
TATAAAACCACAGACTCGTTACCACATTGGTTTGAGTTTTGGTTTGAGTTTAAGCATATATCATCAAGCTAATAATACCTGGATTCATCAAGTTGTAATTTCTCTTCTGCGCTATAGGCAATATCAGGTATCTGCTCGCCGTCTCGTAGCGTAGTATCCATTATAGCGATCTGCTTTTCTTTCTCTTTATTCATACTTTACCTAAACCCAGATGAATACTTTTGTATCGATATTTTCATTATTGAAATACCTTTTGGGCGAGGATATTCTACCGTCTAAAAGGTCAAATATAGCTCTACAACTTTGCCATCGCTTCATAAATTCACCGGGTCCTTCCTTGATGGGTCAATCCCATATTTTTTAATTGCCTTAGATACAATTCTACCATCTATCATACCTTGATCAGAAAGTGCTTTAAGAGTTGTAATTACTATAAACCATCTGTCAACTTCAAAATGTTTTCGTAACGCAGACCTAGCATCACTTCTACCGTATCCATCGGTTCCTAAGGAAATAAATGTTCCTGGTATCCATCGTTGGATCTGGTCAGGTATAATTTGCATATAATCAGTGGCTGCTATAAAAGGCCCTGTGCTAGAAGATAGGCAGCTCTGAATATAATTTTTTTTGGGTTGCTTATCTGGATTCAAATTATTCCACCTTTCCATCTGAAGTGCATTTCTTCGTAACTCATTAAAACTTGTTACCGACCAAACATCTGAATCAACCCCAAAATCCTTAAGAAGAATCTCAGAAGATGCGAGTACTTCTCTTAAAATAGTTCCAGAGCCCATAAGTTGTGCTTTCAATTTTTTCTTGCCACCTCTTTTTAGACGATACATGCCTTTTAGAATCCCATTGGATACGCCTTTTGGAATGGATGGTTGAATATAATTCTCGTTCATACATGTTATGTAATAAAAAATATTCTCTTGATTCCCAATCATCCGCTTCAAACCATCATGAATAATTACTGCTAACTCATAAGCATATGTTGGATCATAAGAAATACAATTTGGGATGGTCGATGCATGAATGAGACTATGACCATCCTGATGTTGAAGACCCTCTCCCGCTAATGTCGTCCGACCAGCAGTACCGCCCATTAAAAACCCTCGAGATTGGAGATCACCGCCTGCCCAAATAAAATCACCAATACGTTGAAACCCAAACATTGAATAATAAATATAAAAAGGAATTGTCTGGGTATTATGATTGCTATAGGAGGTCCCTGCTGCCAACCAAGAACAAAAAGCGCCTGCTTCATTGATGCCTTCCTCTAAAATTTGACCTTTTTTATCTTCGCGATAATACATTAGCTGTCCAGCGTCCTGCGGTGTATATAGCTGGCCTTTAGACGAATAAATACCTATTTTCCGGAACATTCCTTCCATACCGAATGTACGTGCCTCATCAGGAACAATTGGAACAATATTTTTACCAATTTTTTTATCTCGAACTAGCGCCGTTAACATTCGAATAAATGCCATAGTTGTAGATATCTCCCTATCACCACTTCCATCCAGTTGAGTTTTAAAAATCTTCAATGCAGGAATCATTAGTTTAGGGCCTTTAATCCGACGTTTTGGCAGATACCCTCCTAATGATTGTCGTCTCTCATGTAAATACTGCATTTCGATACTATTGGAATCGGGTTTGCAATAAGGAATGCTATCAATATCTTTGTTCGATACCGGTATGTTAAAACGATCTCGAAACTCTTTTAGTGCTTCAATATTTAATTTTTTTTGTTGGTGCGCTGTATTTTTACCTTCGCCAGCAGAACCCATACCAAATCCTTTAACAGTCTTGGCTAGAATAACGGTTGGCCTACCTTTATGATTCAATGCATTTTTATATGCTGAATAGACTTTTATTGCGTCATGACCGCCTCTATTTAGGCGCCATATATCCTCATCAGACATGTTAGCAACCATTTCATCAGTCTCAGGATATCGACCAAAGAAATGTTTACGAACATAATCTCCGCCTTTAGATTTAAAATTTTGATATTCTCCATCTACACATTCTTCCATAACACGTTGTAATAAACCGTCATGATCCTTGGCTAATAAGGGATCCCACCGAGAACCCCAAATTACCTTAATTACATTCCAACCTGCGCCTCCAAAAGCAGCTTCTAGCTCCTGAATAATTTTGCCATTTCCTCGAACTGGTCCATCAAGGCGTTGAAGATTACAGTTAACAACAAACACCAAATTATCTAACCCCTCTCGAACAGGCATAGTAATTGCGCCAAGTGATTCAGGCTCGTCCATTTCGCCATCTCCAATAAAACACCATACTTTCCTGTCACTGGATGGAATAAGTTCACGATGTTCCATGTAACGCATAAATCGAGCTTGATAAATAGCCATCATAGGCCCTAAACCCATTGAAACTGTAGGAAACTGCCAAAATTCTGGCATTAACCATGGGTGTGGATAGGATGATAAACCGCCTCCACCAACTTCTTGGCGAAAGCGATTAAGTTGTTGCTCGGTTAAACGTCCTTCTAGATAAGCACGAGAGTAAATGCCTGGCGCGGAGTGTCCTTGCATAAACACCATATCTCCGCCTTGAGCTTTGTTATGTGCACGCCAAAAATGATTGAATCCTACTTCGTACAGTGTAGCTGAAGATGCATAGGTTGCAATATGACCGCCATATTCAGAAGTCTGTCTATTCGAGAGTACAACCATAGCCATAGCATTCCAACGAATATAAGCTTCAATTCTTTTCTCAATTGAACGGTCTCCAGGATATTTTTCCTGCATTCCCACTGGAATGGTATTGAGGTAGGCGGTATTTGGGGAAAATGGTAAATACGCACCAGAACGTCTCGCGTAATCAACCATCTGATTCAGGAGATATTGCGCCCTATCAGGGCCATATTGACGAAGAACAGAACCTATAGATTCAACCCATTCTTTCGTTTCGGTAGGATCAACATCATCAAATTGGTTAAAATTACTCATTTAAAATAAGAGGAGCTGTCAATCAAATAAATCAACTTGGTTTTTTAATTATTCCAAATTGGACTAAGTGGTGGGGCTAGGCGGGATTTATTTTTCATCTTCTTCATGTCCTAACATGAACTCTGGGTATGCTTTACTACCTGTTTCCCACATATCTTGTCCGCCCAGTTCTTCTTCCCTACCTATTCGAATACCTATTGTATTCTTAAGTGCAAACCATATTACATAGGATGAAGAAAATACAAAGGCAAAGATCGTTGCAGTTCCTATTGCTTGTTCTGTAAATGTTGCATCAGTATTTAATATTGGTACCAACATAAGCCCTAAAACACCGGCAACACCATGAACACTGATTGCACCCACCGGGTCGTCAATACCCCACTTCTCAAGATAACTCATGGAGAGCGGAATGATTAAACCACCTAATCCACCATAGATGATTGAAACATATGGTGAAGGTGTTAAGGGGTCAGCAGTAATTACGACCAGTCCAGCTAATGCACCATTACATACTGCATTTAATGGAACTCTTCCTAACCATAATTTGGATAATACCAAAGCAGATATTAAACCGGATGCAGCCGCAGTATTTGTATTAACAAATATCTTTGCAACCGCATTTGCATTCTCAAAACCAGAGATTGCAAGTTGTGAACCACCATTGAATCCAAACCAACCCATCCAAAGAATGAGAGTTCCCAGTGCAACTTGAGCTGCATTGGAACCATGTATTGGTTTTGGCAATCCGTTCTTATCGTACTTTCCTATTCTGGGCCCGAGTAACAATACCCCTGCAAGTGCAGCTGACGCCCCCGCCATATGAACGATTCCAGAGCCAGCAAAGTCATAAAAACCTCTTTGACTTAACCATCCACCACCCCAAGACCATGCACCCTGTATAGGGTAGATTAATGCAGTAAAGATTGTTGCAAACAGGAGGAATGTCCAGAGTTTCTTTCTTTCTGCTACTGCACCAGACACAATTGACATTGCAGTTGCGACAAATACAACTTGAAAAAAGAAATCAGACCATAGTGCATGATCATCTGGTGGGTTCCACCCATACATGAGTCCATATCCTGCTAGTAAAAAACTGATTGATGCAACACTGTAGAGTGCAACATTTTTAATTAATATTTCCGTAACATTTTTACTACGAATTGAACCAGCTTCTAACATGGTAAAACCTGTAGCCATCCACATGACCAGTGTTCCCATAACTAAAAAATATAGGGTGTTTAATGAGTATTCCATTTGTTTTCTATCCTCTTTTCTTTGATTTATAATTGTTTCAAATTGATTCCATTCTAAAATTAATTTTATATAGTTACCTCCCTGGCAATAAGGCAGACAAGAATATAGAGAATGAGCATGAAGGCCACACCCATTCTCCGTTTATTCAAAAAGAGAAGGATTTCCCGATATTAAATACTAAGAAGTTATCTCCTGAAGACCCGGTTAGAGCACTGTCAGAACTAATATATTTAACGGTTGCATCTACTTCTCCAAGGGTAAATCCATAAGCCAATTCAAAATATCTTCCATCAAAATCTTCCGAAAAATCTCCGATAGTTATATAAAAACCACTATCAAATCCGTATGACGCAGATATAAAAGTGTAATCTTGAGTATCGCCATCGAAATTGTCATATTCACCAAAGGCGCTATTGAATGAAAAAGATTTATATGTGAAACCTAGATTAACCTCTTCGTAAGTATCATCAAAATCGTCTGTATAGTAATAACCGGTGAATCCTAAACTGTAAGAAAAATCCTCATTCTCACTGGACCCTGAATAACCAAAAAATCCATCAACCTCTAAGCCATCAGTCACTTGGGCTGCCCAAGTACCCACATAAAATCCATTAGAAGAGTAATCTAGACCAGCAGATGCAGAAGATTTCTCTTGAGCTATACCCCTAAAAATATACTCACTCTCAAAACCAACATTGGCCGAAACATCTGCCTGAACTTCCATTGTTAAAAACGATAAAAAAACAGAGGTCAGTAAAGATGACAGCATTATCATTTTATTCTTCCTTTTCACTATTAATTCTCCTTGATAAGTTACTTAGACAATTGAGATCTCTTGATTCCTAAAAATCATTAATTGATTTCACGTCTTGAAATCGGTTAAATTTTTAAAAAATGGGGACGCTCTCAGAGAATTGTTTAGCTTCTTGCTGTAAATTCTTCTAATTTTAGTTGGAAAAAAGGATTTGTTGATCGTGAGATAAACGGTCCCGTTTCTTCAGCTCTCGCCTACTTGCGTCTCAATTGTCAGCACGTGCATTGAACCAGAACTTAATGTAAGTGTCAAATCTAGTAATTGGTCATACCAATATAAAGGATATTGTTATGCCAATATATTGCTTATGTTTAACTATTTTGTAAGAATAAATAAGAGATGTAAAAAATATAGATGCATTCACAGATTTACATGAGGTGTAAACAAATGAAAACAAAAATTACAAAAGATGCAGGGTTGTTGAGGCGCTCACTCTTTAGTAGAAAGCTACTATTTACAATCTTGGTTTGTGCGCTTGCAGGTTTATCCAGCTTAGGCTTTGCTCAAACCGAGATAGAAGAAGTTGTTGTTACTGGTATCCGCGCTTCTCTTAAAAGTGCACTTGCTGAGAAGCGGAATTCAGATAACCTTATTGAGGTGGTCGTCGCTGAGGACATCGGTAAACTACCTGATCAAAATCTTGCAGAAGTACTGGAAAATATCACAGGGGTCCAAATTACTCGTACGGCGGGTGTCGGTACCGGTGTTCAAATCCGTGGTACCAACGCAAACCGAATCGAAATTAATGGTGTCTCTACCGTAGGCTCTGGCTCTGGTCGAAGTGGTATTGATTTTGAAGATATAAATGCGTCAATTATTGCTGCTGTTGAAGTTATTAAATCCCCTGAAGCTAAGACCACTGAGGGTTCTGTGGGCGGTGTAATTAACCTGAGAACCATACGTCCGCTTGATTTGAAAGAAACCTTCGGCTCCGTTCGGTATCTAATGGAAGACAGCAGTCTAAGCTCTGAAAGCGCCCAACCAAGAATTTCAGGCGCTTGGGGAAACAAATGGTCGACTGATTCAGGCGAGTTCGGTATTGTTATCAGCGGTAGCTTGACTGAACAAGAAGCTGTGTCATTCCGGCCGCGTGTCGACCACGATAATATTTCTTCGCCTCCTGGGGCAAATCCTTCTGAATTTCTTGGTATTCAGTTCCTGATTCAGGAGCAAGAGAATGATGATTATGAAACCGGAAATCTTGCCACAACCTTTGAATGGGCACCTAGTGACAACGTGAAGTTTCACTTCGATGCCATTATTACTGAGCAGGAGCGAAGTCGAGACCAATATAGGCTGCAGGCATCGGGTGTGAGTACGTTAAGACACCTTAGTATTCCTACTGCATTTACTACAGTGGACTTCGGTGTAGGTCCTGGGACTTTCCCGCAGGCACTTCAGGGCACGCTCGAGCCAGTTCTGTCTCATGATGATGATGATCCAAACTTGCGTTTCTCAAGCGAGACAAACTCTCGTGTCACAGATACTGAAGTATTTTCATTTGGTGGTGAATGGGTAGGGGCTAAATTGACTGCAAGTTTTGAGATTACAAGGGCCAGCTCAGACACAGTGACTCCAAACTTAAGTACAACTTTGAACTTTATTAATCCTAACTGCCCTCTAGACGGTACGAGTAATGATAACTGTGTGCCATTTAAATATGATTTGTCAGGAGGCACATTGTCATGGGGTGTCAATTTTGACTCACCATTTGCACCTTCAAAAGCAGATTTGCTGAACCCTGCCAATGTTGTTCTGGATCAGGTGGCAGTAGATCGCAACACTAACAATAATAAAGATGATACTTTGCGCTTAGATTTTACTTATGACTTAGATTGGAATGCTATAAACTCCTTAGATTTTGGCTTTCGTTACAGTGATTCTTCAAGTAAATTTGAAGATATTGGTGATCGTATTGGTGGCTTCAGTAAAATGATAGATAGCCCTAATGGTACTCTTTTTTCAGAACTTCTTGTTCAGGGGCCAACTAACTACAATTCTGGGGACGGCAGAACCTTATTCATTCAGAATTTCCTACTTCTCGATCCAGATCGCTCCTTTTCTGATCCAGAAGGGACGATCGCAATTCTGCAAGCTGCTGTTATAGCTCACGATCCGACTAGCCCTGATATTCTAAACCTCAAATCGAATGAGAATGCCTTCTATAATGTCAGTGAAGAAACCTCGGCGTTGTATGTCCAAGCAAATTTTAAGAATGGTATTTTCAGGGGTAACTTTGGTCTGCGTTATGTAGAGACTGATATTGACTCAGTCGCGTTTGGTCCTAAGGACGCTAGTGGAAATAGGTCACTGCAGTCTACAAAAGGTTCTTATGATTTTGTACTACCACGCGTGAATATAGTAGCAGAGGTGAGGGATGACTTGCTCGTTCGTTTTGGTTATGGATCTGATATCAGACGTCCTAGTTTCAGCACTCTAAATACTGGATTTACTTTTGACCCTAGCGAAAATTCTTTTGTTAAATTAGGTAACCCCAGTCTAGAGCCTGAGGAAGTTGATTCATTCGATATAGCGGCTGAATGGTATTTTGCTCCCTCAGCCGTAGTGAGTGTCGGTTACTTTAAAAAGAAGCGTACAAACATATTTGGTCAATATTATGAAGGCGCTTTGCTTATTGCCGATGCTAGTAGTACGAGTGGCTTCATCCGTGAGACTGACTCATCATGTCCAGGTGGCGGTATCTATAACCCAATAGTTGTACCTAATGTTTTGGGTGACCCATCTCAACTTGGAATGTGTGTTGATTTCACTCAACCTGGAAATGATCCTGCTACTACAACTCAGAAAGGTATAGAGATTGCCTTCCAATACGACTTGTCAAGCCGTGAAGATGAACTCGGTTGGGCATCAGGTTTTGGTGTGCTTGCAAACTTCACTAGTCAGGACTTCAGCGGTGGCTCTGAACTTGATTGCACTTCAGGTCGAGGAAAGGCTGTCCTTGGTGATGTCTGTAAACTAAGAGGCCTTCTTGATTTTTCTGATACTGCTTACAACTTAACCTTGTTCTATGAGAAGTTTGGCGTTTCAGCCAGAATGCGTTATACATGGCGTGACGGCTTCCGCACGAACGATTTCGCTGGTGGTGCTAACACAAGCGGCAGCAGTACGTTCAGCTTCCCTGTTCATACCCTAGATAGAGGTCAGCTGAATGCCAGTATCCGCTATGCTGTAAATGATAATCTCAATGTTGGTATGGAGGTTGTTAACCTGCTTGAAGAGGGTATTAATCAACATTGTGTTAGTGAAACTGGACCTCTATGTTTTGTTGGAATTCCGGATCGACGTGTTACGATTGGTGCCAGCTATAAATGGTAACTTAGTCACTTTAAAAAGCCCCAGCTTATCTCCCTCATGCTAGTTGGGGCTTTTTTTTTGTAAAAAGCTAGACAAGGAAAATAGTAATTATGAAACTAAAAAATAAAGTAATTATTGTCACCGGGGGTGTTCGCGACATTGGACGTGCAGTCTCACTGGAACTAGCCGCGCAGGGCGCTAAACTTGCCATTAATTACTTTGGTAGCGAAGATCAGGCAGAAACTTTACGTCAACAGTTCGCAACTGACGGGGTAAAAGCTGTTATTGCCAAGGGTGACATGACCAAGTCTGCCGATGTGGAATCTCTGGTTATGCAAGCTACTAGTGCCTATGGACAGAAAGTTGATGGTTTAGTTAATGTTACAGGTGGAATGGTGCAACGCAAAACGTTAAATGAAATGGATGAGGAGTTTTTGGACCTTGTTATGAAGCTAAATTTTAATTCCACATTCTTGACTGTTAAGGCAGTCGTACCATTTATGACTAAAGGTGCTTCGATTGTGAATTTTGCTTCTCAAGCTGGGCGTGACGGCGGCGGCCCTGGTGCAGTAGCCTATGCTGCATCAAAAGGAGCGGTGATGACCTTCACGCGCTCTATGGCTAAAGAGCTTGGTCCTCGTGGGGTTCGTGTAAACTCACTGTGTGTGGGCATGGTCAGTACCACATTCCATGACACCTTTAGTAAAGATGTGGTACGAAAAAATGTAGCCAATTCTACTCCATTAAAGCGTGAGGGAAATCCTCAAGAAGTGGCAACCACTGTGAGCTTTTTGCTTTCTGAGGAAGCCTCATTTTTAACAGGCCTTAATCTGGATGTAAACGGCGGATTGCTGTTTTCATAAAAGGGCATTATATTCAAGGTTTCTAAGCAAGCCTAAAGTGGCTTGATGAAAGCATTAAATTTGTAAGTGCGAGGCTAACTCGTGATCGCGAATCGTTTACGCATGTTCGATACCTTAAGTTTCGCTGCATCCACTGCTTCTTTTTCGGACTCAGCATGCATCGCTTCGAGCAGTTCAGAGAAATGGCTGCGCATTGTATTGCGTGCAGACTTGGCATCTCCGGCTGCAATAGCGTCATAAATAGCAACATGATCTGCGATCCTAGCGTGTTTATCTTCTTCAGCGCAAACAGCTTGACGGGCTTTACTTATATGACTTAGATTCTCTTGTATGTCCCACAGAAAAGAAATTTGTTTGGCAATTACTCTATTGTGGGTTGCTTGGGCGATTAGTGTATGAAATTGTCTGTCTGCTCCAGATGATGATGTATCTATTACATCTTCCAACTCTATTTTTCGTAATGCTTTTTCCAATTCTTCCAGTTCATCTTGCTTGATCATTCTGGCTGCTAGTGCGACGGCTTCGCCTTCTAAAAGTACACGCGCTTCGAGCAACTCAAACGCACTAATTTCACGCCCGAAGTTATCGTTAATCAGATTGTTTCCGAGCACATAAGCGCCGGATCCACCTTTAACTGAAACTTCTTCTTTTGCCGCTAGAGCAATAATGGCTTCCCTTATGGTGGGGCGACTAACTCCATAGCGTTCTGCAAGTTCGCGTTCAGTAGGTAAGCGACTGCCAACCGGGAATTCACCTTCTCTTATGAGGGCCGAAATCTTTTTGAATATTGTAATATACAATCTCTCTTTGCTTGACATTTTGGTACCTGTTCAATAGTTACTTTTTTAAGTTATCATAATAACATTCACATTCAAATAAATTGTAATACAATTTATCCCAACCTAAATTAATTTTAATGTTTTTTTACGTTTCTAATACCTCGTTAAAAGTTTATTGTGATCTAAATTCAGCACTTATATAAGTAAAATTAAGCTTTAGCAGTATCAAATTGCTTTATCAATTGAGTCTCTATTTACTTTTTTTGTATTGTGAATTGGTATTACAAAACTTATAATTGATAAGCATTTATAGCATTATTGGTAAGACATTTTGTAATTTGATTTACTGTTTTTTTGAGTTCCACTGATATGCTCAGGGGGGAAAATTTTCATTTTTGATGTAGATAGAAAAAATTCAAAAGTGAGTGATTAGAAAAAATTCAAAAGTGAGTGATGCGTATTCTACAAGAGAATATTTTTACCTTAAAAAAATCCTGTTATATGGGTTTCACCTTAAGTGTAATTAATTGATTGTTTTAACAGACAATATATTCAGAATGCTAAATAAAAATATAACTAAGAACTTCGGTCAAATTTTAGCTGTGATTTGCGTATGTTTTTTAGTTCATAACCTTAATGCATCTGAGTACGTAGTAAACGATAAAGCTGGTTATGCCGAGGCTGTGGCTAAACTGAATCCAGGGGATAGGATTGTTTTGCAAAACGGTGTTTGGTCTGATTTCGAGATGGTATTTGAAGGTCGTGGGACTAGTGAGAATCCGATCACGTTAATGGCAGAAACCAAGGGCAAGGTAATCCTTAGTGGTCAATCGAATTTAAGATTGGCTGGAGAGCATTTAGTCGTTTCGGGTTTAGTATTTAAGGGTGGTTATACACCAACCAGCTCAGTAATATCTTTTAGAAAAAACAAAGATGCTTTGGCAAATAATTCACGTGTGACCGAAACTGTTATCCATAACTTTAGTAATCCAGAACGGTTTGAAAATGATAGCTGGGTTACGATGTATGGTAAACATAATCGTTTTGATCATAACCATTTAGAAGGCAAGAGTAATAAAGGCGTGACAATGGCAGTGCGCCTGAACACCGAAGCTAGTCAGCAGAACTATCATAGAATTGACCATAACTACTTTGGTCCTCGTCAAATACTAGGCTCTAACGGTGGAGAAACATTGCGCATTGGTACAAGCCATTATTCTCTCACTAATTCTTTTACCGTAGTTGAAAACAATTACTTTGATCGTTGCGATGGCGAGCTTGAGATTATCTCTAATAAATCCGGTCACAATAAGTATCTTGGTAATGTGTTTTATCAGTCACGTGGAACATTGACCATGCGTCATGGAAATAACACCTTAGTAGAAAACAATCTTTTCTTTGGAAACGGCATGGATCACACGGGAGGAATCCGATTGATAAATAAACGCCAGACCATCCGCAACAATTATATGGAAGGCTTGACTGGTTATCGCTTCGGCGGAGCGCTAGTTGTAATGAACGGTGTACCTAACTCTAAGATCAACCGTTACCATCAAGTGGAAGACTCGATCATTGAAAATAACTCACTGATCAATTCTGACCATATTCAGTTAGCCGCTGGAAGTGACTTAGAACGTTCAGCGGTTCCGCTTAGGACGTCTTTTAAAAACAACCTGATTTACAACCATGATAGACGCGATCCTTTCACTATCTATGATGATATTAGTGGTATTTCGTTTGAAGGAAACGTCATTAATGACGTAAGGAATTTACAGATTAAACAAGGCTTTTCGAATAAAAAAATTAGCTTAAAGCGAGCGCAAAATAATTTGATGTATCCAAATTTTGTTGGTGTTGGAGTTGTCCAAGATCTTAAACCAATAACAAAAAATCAGGTGGGCGTCAGTTGGTACCCCAAGCCTGATGTAATGGCAACGTTTGACCGGGGTAAAACGATTTTAGTAGAACCAGGCTTAGATACGATTACTGTTGCGTTAAACTCTGCTGCAGATAGTGATGTGCTGAGTTTGGCCGATGGTAACTATACGATTTCTAGAGTGTTGAATCTTGACAAAGCCATCACAATTAAAGCCAAGTCTAGATCCCCAAACGTGACTATGGTCTTTGAGCGTGGGGCATTGTTTGAGATTCAACATGGCGGAAGTTTAAAGATAAGTGGCTTGAAAATTAGTGGTAGCGAGTCTCCAGATAGTGCTGGCAACAGTGTTATTCGAACGCAGCGTCGATCAATGCTGTCCAATTATCAATTAATAGTTGAAAACTCCGAGATCGTTGATTTAAACGTAAATCATTCATTTAGTTTTTTGAACGTCGCCAAGGGAACTTTTGCTGACCTCATTAAGATTAGTAATTCAAAATTCAAGAACATCACAGGCTCTATTTTGAGTTTGGATAAAGAAAGTGATGACTATGGAATCTATAATGCCGAATACGTAATCATACGGAATTCTATTTTCGAATCTGTGGAGGGCGATTTGGTCGACTTCTACAGAGGCGGGACGGATGAAAGCACTTTTGGTCCCCATTTTGAATTAAGCAACTCTTATATAAGGCAAGTAGGGTTTGGGGAACGCAATAAATCCCAAAGTTCTATTTTTCTGCACGGCGTCCAAGTAAGCGATATTCAAAATAATAGATTTGTTGCAAGCTCAGCTATTAAGGTTTTTCACACTGTTGGCGAACCAGTGACAAAGATAACTAATAATCAATTCATAGATACGCCGAAAATAGCAGTCAGGGAACTGAATAGTGATAAGCAGAATACCGCATTATTATCCGGAAATGATTACAGGCAGGAGGAATAAAGGATGTTAAGTCTCACCAGGCATTCGATGTTACAAATAATAGCGCTTATCTTTTTTGTGTTCGTTGGAGCAGTGAACGCAAAGTGGAATGATGCACATCCCAATTTGACTGTTACGCAAAAGGACATCGCTACTATCTTAATTCAAATTGACCAAGTACCCAGAGCCCAAGAGGCGCTCAAACAATTAATTAAAAAAGTTGACGCGATAATGACACAGCCCATTGACGTGCCTTTACCTAAGGATGCTGGAGGCGGTTATACGCATGAACAACATAAACGTAATTACAAATCACTTTATGAAGCATCCTTACTATTTCAAGTGACGAAAGATTCCCGATATTTAGCGTACGCTACCCGTATGTTACTTAGCTACACTGAGCTTTACCCCAGTCTTGGAAAGCATCCTAAACATAAAGAGCAAACGCCAGGTAAGTTGTTTTGGCAAAGCCTTAATGAAGCTATGTGGTTGGTGTATACCATTCAAGCCTATGACATGATTGTTTCGTCTTTGAATCACGAGGATCGGCTGACGATAGAAAACAACTTGCTACGCCCAGTGGCTGACTATTTGTCAGTTGGGCAACCACAAACGTTCAACAAAATTCACAACCATGGAACATGGGCCGTTGCTGCAGTAGGTATGACCGGGTATGTATTGCAAGATGAAAATCTTGTTCAACAGGCTCTCTACGGACTGGATAAATCTGGAGACGCGGGATTTCTTAAGCAAATTGACGAGTTGTTCTCACCTGATGGTTATTATGCTGAGGGGCCTTATTATCAGCGTTTTGCATTGATGCCATTTATGCTATTCGCTAAGGCGATTCAGGTCAATGATCCTGATTTAGAGATATTTGAATACCGAGATCAAGTGCTTTTAAAGGCGATACGTACAGCGGTACAACTCAGTTATAACAACCTTTTTTTTGGAATCAACGACGCGATTAAAGACAAAGGTGTAGATACAATTGAGCTTGTTCACGCCATTGCTATTGCCTATGAAATCACTGAAGATCCTAGTTTACTTGCAGTCGCTCATGAACAAAATCAAGTATTGTTAACCGGTTATGGTTTCAAAGTTGCCAGCGCTTTGACAAAAGGCTTGGAACAACCATTTCAGTTTAAATCTATGCAACTACGCGACGGTCAAAATGGCGACCAAGGAGCATTAACTATTTTCCGCAATGGTATTGATAATGGTCATCAGGCACTGGTGATGAAAAATACATCACACGGCTTTAATCATGGGCATTTTGATAAATTACACTGGCTCTATTTTGATAATGATCACGAAATTATCAGTGACTATGGCGCCGCTCGTTTTTTAAATATAGAAGCTAAATATGGCGGCCATTACTTGCCTGAAAACAACGCTTGGGCGAAACAAACTATCGCGCATAACACGGTAGTGGTTGATAAACAAAGTCACTTCAACGGCGATTGGCAACGATCACAGAAATCAGCGCCTAACATTTTATTTTTTGATGTGTCTGCTGATATGAAAATTTCATCTGCTTCGATAGCAGAAGCCTATAAAGGGACAAAATTAAGGCGAACAATGGGAATGTTGACGCTCGAAAGCTTAGAGCATCCATTGATCATCGATGTATTCAATATCAAAAGTAATGCCACGCACCACTATGACCTGCCATTGCATTATCAGGGACATCTAATCTCGTACACGGTTCCGTTAAAACCCAATACCAAAACCCTAAAGCCACTTGGTGATAGTAACGGCTATCAATTTTTATGGGATCAAGGACATGCGAAACTCGAGTCTTCAATGTATCAAGTGACGTGGTTAAAAGAAAATCGATTTTATACCTATAGCGTTTTAGGCGGTGATGATCAACAGATGATATTCGCGCAGTTGGGCGCGAATGATCCAAATTTTAATCTGCGTAGCGAGAGCTTACTTATTCATAGAGTTGAATCTGCTAAAGATCACACTTTTGTCTCTGTTCTAGAAACACACGGCGAATATAACGGCACCTCTGAATACACCAACAACGCGACAAGTAGCCTTGTCAGCTTGAGAGGCAGCACATTTGATGAGATTGACATTGTGACTGTTGAACTTGTTGGTGGTGTCAGTTACAGCTTGGCTCTTGCCTACGATGGTGATCAACATACGCCACATAAGATAACGCACAATGGTCGAACACTTGAGTGGATTGGTCATCATGCTCTTATTAACAACAAAGAATGAAATTCGGGAATTATTGATATGACTAAACAAAGCCCTCCATTTGTAACTGCAGATCCAAGTTTGATCGAGCAGGCTGACGACGGAATCAAGCGCCAAGTCTTGGGATATGGTCCAGACTTGATGGCGGTCAAAGTCTGGTTTGAAGAAGGCGCTGTTGGCTATCAACATGAGCATTCACATACTCAAGTAAGTTATGTAGAGAGTGGTGAATTCGAAGTAACTATTGATGGACAAACTCAGATATTAGGGCCGGGTGACTCTTTTTACGTAGTATCTAACAAGTTACATGGTGCAGTGTGTAAAAAAGCTGGCGTGTTGATAGATATTTTTAGTCCACAACGAGAAGACTTTTTAACACGAGAATAATAATGCAAATAAAAAACTTACGCTGGTGGGTCATTGCTCTGATAGCTCTTGCAACAATTATTAATTACATTGATCGGCAGTCTCTTGGTGTCCTCTGGCCTGACATTGCGAATGATTTATACCCTAATAAAAGTGATAATGAGCGCAAGGAAATCTACGCATTAATCTCAGTTGTGTTTGTGTTTTCATATGCATTTGGACAAGCAATATTCGGCAAAATATTTGATTGGATTGGAACACGAATCGGTTTTGCTTTGTCAATCGGTTTATGGTCTATAGCAACTGTCATGCATGCGTTTGCCAGAGGAATTTTGAGTTTTGCGATTTTTCGTTCAATTTTGGGTGTAGCAGAAGCGGGGAATTGGCCAGGGGCGACCAAAGGAAATGAAGAATGGTTTCCTACAAAGGAACGAGCACTGGCACAAGGTATTTTTAATTCTGGTGCGGCAATAGGGGGAATCATCTCAATACCGCTAATTGCGTTTTTAACTATTTATTTCAGCTGGAAAATGATCTTCGTTATCATTGGTTTAACTGGCTTGTTATGGCTGATCCCATGGTTAGTGCTAGTAAAATCTCCACCGAAATCTCATCCGTGGATTACCGAAGAGGAGCGTGAGTATATTTTGAGTGGTCAGAGAAATCGGGATCTAGATAGCGATGATGAATATGATGAAGGATATAACCCTTCGACAGCTCAACTATTGTCTCACAAGCAAAGCTGGGGAGTAATTGTTGCATCTGCGGCGATTGATCCCATTTGGTGGCTGTTTGTTTTCTGGATCCCAATTTACCTTTCAGAGGTCTATGGGATGGATGTAAAAACTATCGGCATCTATGGTTGGGTACCGTATGTAGGTGCGATGCTAGGTGCATGGTTTGGCGGTTTACTGGCACAGAATAGACTAAAGTCCGGTTGGACAGTTAATAAAACACGCAAGGTCATCATAACCCTTGGTTGTTTGATTATGTTGCCTACTTTACTAGCAATGTCCAATCCAGGCGCTCCAATAAACGCTGTAATTTTGATGGCGGTAATTTTATTTGGGTTTCAAACAGCAATTGGTAATATTCAAACACTGCCAAGTGATTTATTTGGTGGTAAGACGATTGGCACGCTTGCAGGATTCTCTGGAATGGCAGCCAAGTTGGGCGCGGCGGCATTGACTGCCCTAGTTCCCTGGCTTACATCAGGTGGGAATTATACGCCGGTCTTCGTTATTGGAGCTGCTTTAGCGGTGATCGCTATGCTCAGCATTTGGATTTTATGTCCAACGATTGAACCAATGAAACCCAAGAACCAATGAACAATAACTTTCAATTAAATAATAATGTAGTGAGGTAATATAAATGTTGAATTGGAATAGTGAGCTGCAGCAAGATAAAGTTGAGTAGATCATGTCGGTATCAGTAGCAATAATAGGTGAGTGTATGCTCGAGTTGACGCATGCAGGTATTCCGAACTCAGGTGTAGCAAAGCTAATGAAGATGGGTTATGGCGGTGATACGATAAATACTTCTATTTATCTTTCCAGAAACGATATTGCTGTGAGTTATATCACAGGGTTAGGCGACGACAAAATTAGTGACTGGCTCCTCGAAGAATGGACCAAAGAGGGGATTGACTGTTCGTTAGTTGCTCGCATGTCAAACTCGGTGCCCGGCATATACATGATTAACATAGATGAAGACGGCGAACGTTCGTTTTTGTACTGGCGCAAAGACTCTCCAGCCAGCCGGTTGATTGATGATGCAGATTATGCCGCAAAACTCTCTCAATCCATTACTGCGTACGACTACCTTTACTTGTCGGGAATTAGTTTGGCAATACTCAAAAGTGAGTCACGCGAGCGATTATTTGATTTGTTAGAGAAATATCGCGAACAAGGCGGCAAGCTTATTTTTGATGGAAACTACCGACCTAATCTATGGCCTAGTAGCGCCGTCACTCAGCAAGCGTATGCCCAGATGTATCGGATGACAGATGTAGCTTTGCCTACTTTCGAAGATGAGGCACTACTGTTTGGGTTTGAGTCTGCAGAACAGGTGTTGCAGTCTATCCAAGATTATGGTGTGTCAGAAATAGTAGTTAAGATGGGAGTAGATGGATGTCTAGCTCTGCATGATGGGATCGTTAACTACGTTGCAGCTCCATTGGTTGATCCAGTGGATACCACTGCAGCTGGTGACTCTTTCAATGCCGGATATTTAGCAGCTCGGCTTAAGGCCTGTTCTGGAATTGACGCCTGCTCTGCCGGTCACACATTAGCATCAAAAGTGATCCAACATAGTGGCGCAATCATCCCAACGGAGCTTAAATCTTCATAACATGCATTTCCCAAGATTTATTCCGACCATTACTGTTAAATCTTTTCATGAAAGTGATCTAATTAAGAAGATTATCCTTGGTTCATCAATTAATTGTGTTGAAGCTACACTTAGAGATGGGTTTTCAGTTGATGGAATAAATTCCTTGGCAGATACAGACGGCTTGAATGTTGGTTTAGGGACTGTTTACCATCCTGATCAACTCGCTGAGATTAACTTAGAAAAAATTAAATTTATTGTCTCGCCAGGCTTTTCTTTGGAACTCTATGAGTTTACTCAGCGTGAGGAAATACTCTATATACCTGGTATTGAAACATCTTCTGAAATCATTAGGGCTGTAAATAACAATCTCATGATCTTAAAATTTTTCCCAGCTGAACCATCCGGAGGAATAGAAAAGCTCAAAGCCTATCAACCTGTATTTGATCAAGTGAAATTTATCTGTACTGGAGGTATAAATCTAAAAAATTATAGTGATTATCTTAAGCAAGATAATGTTTGTGCGCTAGCGGGGAGTTTTGTCTTGCCTAGAGATTTTATTGAGAATGATCTTATAAACGATGCAATTATCCATCTAAATAACTTATAAGATCTAGTTGATCACTGGATGTTCAGACTCAAGTGGAGATAAGCCCAGAATACTATCAGCGATTTTTTCGGCAATCATTATTATGATGGCATTTAGGGAATACAAGAAAAGTGGTGTACAAACACTTTGAGAACAAAATGAATGGGCATTAGATATATATAGGGGGAGGGGCTATGGCGACCTGCATGGCGCATAAGCAACAAAATTACTTATGTTGACAGCAAAATAATTTCTGTATAATTGTCTCTTGAATACGTACACGATCTACTTTTTTTTACATCAGACTGTGACCGTTGCGTGACTTACGTTAGTGCGCATAAGTAAATTATTTTCTGAAAGATTGTATTCACACCAAATAGAGAGAGCAGGCTTGGCAAGGTTGAGAAAGCCAGTTTGTA
>DBZU01000048.1:18874-19312 GCA_002311285.1 Dehalococcoidia bacterium UBA1152
TTGGTTTGAGTATTGGTTTGAGTAACTGGTGATTTAAACAAACCTGTCAAGATTCACAAATGTTGATGGTGGATGGTTGGAAGTAGTGAATTATTCCAAATTGGACTAGGTGGTGGAGCTAGATAGGGTGTTTAATGAATATTCCACAGTCTATTCCAACTATTATTTAATTTGATGATTTATACCCCAGAATCGAGGTACATACTAGCACCTACATTCTCTTTAAAGATGGAGCAAAGCGCTTTATGTCATACCTCTAATGAAGAAAAAGTTTTGAAAAATTGATAAGATAAATCTAAGTGAAGGATTCTGATGGCTCTTTTTTCCTGAGCATCAATGAGGGTGGGATTCAGAAGTTTGCGTGTGGTTTTTTTACACAGCCACAAATCGCCAAGGACAAATATGTATTTTAAGCCAAAAGAGCAAATTGGTTTGTAT
>DBZU01000008.1:0-135 GCA_002311285.1 Dehalococcoidia bacterium UBA1152
ACTAATCCCGGGGTGAATGGCAAAAAGTTCCACTTACTCCCCGCTGCCTCTAAAACTTCAGTTGTATCCAATCCCAACCGGTCAAATATCATTGCAAATTCATTCACCAGTGCGATATTCAAATCGCGTTGTGTA
>DBZU01000008.1:306-588 GCA_002311285.1 Dehalococcoidia bacterium UBA1152
GTACACCCCAGCTGGAACAATAGACGCATAGAGTGAAGAAATCCTATCTAAGGCTTCTTTATCATCTCCCGCCACTACCTTAGTAACCCTCTGAAGTGTATGGAGTAAATCCCCAGGATTAATTCTTTCAGGCGAGTAGCCAACATGAAATTCCTGTCGCCATTTCAGACCGGATACTTGTTCAAGTACTGGCACACATATCTCCTCTGTCGCACCCGGATAAACAGTCGACTCATATATAACGGTTGCACCTGAACTCATCACCTGTCCGACAGTTTTACT
>DBZU01000008.1:678-6926 GCA_002311285.1 Dehalococcoidia bacterium UBA1152
GTTGATCAAGGTGGTCAACTGGAGTGGGTACGGCCACAATATAAATATCACATCCAACCAGGTCTTTATTATCAGCGGAATAAGTTACCTTATCCGCTGCTCTAAATTGGTTGGTCGTTACTTCCCCGGTTTGATCTATTCCGGCTCTATAGGATTCAACTTTTGATTGATCCGGATCAAATCCGAGAGTGTGAAATTTTTGTCCAAATGCGACTGCCAGCTGCACACCGACGTAGCCAAGCCCAATAATGCCGATTTTTGTAGACGTTGAAAGCAATATCTATGATTTCTAAAGTAGTTTCAAAAAATAAAAATTATGATTCTAGAGCCTGTATAAGCGTCTTAGATATCCACTCCTGAGTCTCAATATTCAAGTATGGGTGCATCGGGAGGCTTAGCACTTCTGTGACCACCTTCTCTGTGTTTACACACACCACTTCCTCTTGTAACAACGCAGGCTGACGATATAGTGGGGTTGGATAATGTATCGCTGTTGGTATCCCTGATTTATTCAGTATTTCTTGTATTTTATGCCGGTTGTCGACTCTAATAGTGTACTGAGCCCACACCGATTCATTGTGCTCCATAATCTTCGGCAACCGCAGGAAACCCTTCTCTTCAGCTTTGAACAACATATTTGAATAGTTATTCGCGACCTCGTTACGCCTAACAATTTCGTCTTCAAAACTATGAAGCTTTGCTAAAAGTATCGCAGCTTGCAAGGTATCCATTCGACCATTTATTCCAAGTTGTTTGTGGTTATATTTTTTGTCTTGTCCATGATCTATTAACTGCCGAATTGAATCTGCCAACTGTTTATCAGATGTGAAACAAGCGCCCCCATCTCCGTAACCCCCAAGAGGTTTTGTGGGAAAAAAGCTTGTACAACCTATCGTACTCAACCCACACGACTTACGACCCCTGAGAGAAGCTCCAAAACTCTGCGCCGCATCTTCGATTACCGACAAACCATGACAGTCAGCAATAGCGTTGATTTGATCAATGTCGGCACACTGGCCATAAAGACTGACCGGCATTATCGCACTTGTTTTATCAGTAACCGCCTCCTCTATCGAATCGATATTAATGTTATAGGTTGTACTATCGATATCTACATACACTGCCTTTGCACCTAACATCTTAATTACTTCACCGGTTGCGGCGAAAGTAAAGGGTGTGGTTATTACTTCATCTCCTTCACTTAAATTCAGAGCCATCATCGCCACCAATAAACTGTCGGTACCACTTGATAAACAGATACAATGTTCGACACCAACGAAATCTGCTAGCTGCGCTTCTAATTCTCTGATCTCTGGTCCCATGATGTACTTGCCATGGCTCATTACTTTGTGGACGTTATGCTCGATTCTTGATCGGATCCTATCTTGTTGTCCTTTTAGATCTACGAAATCAACATGAAGAGAAGACTTCTGTTTCATAGCTGTACATACATCTACAAACGGATTGCCCGAGTCAAGGCGACTAGGGATATCGGTCACGACTTTGACATCTTTTCCCAGTCGCGCCGCGGCTCGTGTTAAGCCATGACCAGTTGGATCGTCAAAATTTAAACCTTCACTATCCTCGCCAAGTGCTGACAACCAATGATGCTTAGAGGCAAACTTTGACAACTGCTGACGTTCATTAAATTGAACAATGTTCATGTCGACATGCTGAAAGCCGATGTTACTATCGGCATTCAAAGTCAATTTCTGAAGGACTTCCGCTAGCTGAGCCGTATACAACCAGATTCGCCAACCCTCTTTATCCGCCTTATCAAGAAGAGCAGTTATTGGTTCGTCCGCAGACTTTCTTTCACACGCAGCTACTGTGATTCCGGCATCTAATATTAAGTCGGTCATTTAGTACCTAGCCAAATCACTCCAAATATCTTGAACATTGATAACGGAAATTACGGGCGGCTTGTTACACGCTTCAAAGTAACACTTCTTAGTTTTACGACCTACAATTAAACCTGGATAGTCTACGGTGACCATTCCAAATTAGCTTTAAGTAAATAAAAATCGCTACATCCCTCTTCCTCACCTGCCGGTCATGCACCCTTAGGAAGATATTCGTTAGTGTTGCAGGAAAACGGACATTTCTCACAACGCTCATGAATTTTTTCTTGGTGTAACATTTTTACGTACAACCATTTCCTCCCGTGATCCCAAATAGATACACCTAAGAGCGTAAAATACCTGAACAACAATAAACACATAAATCGCTGGTTCTAAGAGAAACTTGAGCCTTCCACCCTCAAAGGCATCATAATTGTTACCNNTGAAAATACATATGCTGGCATTACCGCTACGCCAAGAATTGGAAGTTTTTCTGTTTCTCTCCAACGACCAGACACAACTGTTAGCAGAATGACTACTGCCCCTAGAATCAACCACGGGTAATTGCGGACTATTCTACCGGAGATACCCATCCAAGGAATCCCAGCATCGTCCGAAACCATTGGATTACGTCTGTCCCATGTTTCAACCCAATATTCTGGGTAGTTTTGAAGCAGCGATCTCCACAGTGACCCTATGCAGCTACCTAAATTATCAAAACACACTTGTTTTGCTATCTGAGTCTTCACTTGACTCAGCCACCATCTATCTTCGGTATTGTATCCTCCACTAACCGCTTGAGCTCCTTTAGGGTAATGGAAATCGATCGCTAATACTTCGGTGGGATATCGTTCAGAAAGATACTTTTCGCATCGATCTCTACTAATAATAGTTTGGCCACCGCAGGCCTCTTTATAATCATAGTTTGTGCGCTCTCCAATATCTTCTATCCATATCGAACCAGCGATCTGTTCTCCCATCCATCCAAAACTGTATACGGACCCAAAAAGCATATATTGTTTTACACAATATAGTCCAACGACAAAGCATAATATGGCGATGCCTAACAGTATCCGCTTCTGATCGACGCCGACAAATAACATTAATATTCCTAGTACCGGAACAAAAAACCACTGGAAATGCGCCCTCGTAAGAAAACAAAGAACAGCAACTATTATAAGTCTAGAAACCGATCCCTCTTTTTTACTAACTAGCCATATTTCAAAAATCATCCATGAAACGAAAAAACTACTCAGAAATGTTCCATCAAGGAAAAAACTCATAGTAAGCGGAGATGGATGAACCATCCAGATTAATGCACCAACCCAAGCACATACCCTGGATTCTGTCGCTTTTAAAATCCATAGAAACAGTAGTGCCGTTAATATCCCAAACAAACCAATATAAAGACGAGTTAGGCCTAGATCTACAAATTCTACAAGCGAACCGTGGCCTGGATTCCAAAAATACGCTATGACCGCTCTTACTGAATCAAGCATTGGCGGTTGAATATGATTAAAGTAGATTGCTTGGAACGGTTTGTCACGAAGTATGTTAGCTGGGATTGTTTGTACCAATGATTCAGAACTTATAGCTATATAGCGCTCGCCAGTTATCTCATTTGGATATAGTTTGCCGAGCTGAACTAAAACGATTATGGCGATAACACAAACCATGATCGCATCAATATAAATACCCCTCCTAGATCGTATCCACATTAATACATCCTCCAGACTGGGGACTCAGGCAATATATCCTCAGCACTGCTAAACAGAAATTAATTAGTATTGCCAACGAGCGTTTCTAGCACAACCTTAGCCATGTATATTCTCTGAAACATACGACTTCAACATATCTTGGGGGGTTACGTCCGGACAGAACTACATACTAGTTGAGAAGGAATACTAGAGCTAAACAGGGCAAATTGCAGTCATTGTACCTGTCTAATCTAGACCCTATGAGCGATAGGCACAAGGAGCGATAGGCACAAGGCTAATATGGCCAGGCATACGCTATAATTCTCTTGATTGACTATAACAATTGTCGATTCAACTTCATACCATCTCTCAGCATTAGTGAATCACTCTTTAAGAAAATAAGTATGGCGAGATTATCTTAACTTAAGAAAGTACCGTTATTACGCACCTTAACACTAGACTTAGAGTTGATATAGATCGAAACAAATGAGCAACAGCATAAATACTTACTTTGGTCTTAAGGTCCAGATTCTGATTAGACTTATATTACGGCGAAAGTTTTCTTTGTTGAAGCTCTGGAACTTCCTGATCTGTTATCTCCATTATTTCTGCCGTACGACTAACTCTGGTAAATCGCCAATTGTCATCAATTTTGAACTATGGAATGAATGTAACGAAAGTTGTCTTTTTTGCCGTGATGAAAGTGATCAGATCTTTAATGCCAACCCTTTAGAACCAACAGCCGTCATTCCCAAAGGGAAGCTTGACTATAAAACATATATTAAAGTTATAGACACCTTTGCAGATCGACTAATTTTATCAATCCCATATATAAATGGTGAGCCTTTACTGTCAAAAGATATCTACGGTGCTATCCAAGCTGCTAGTGACCGCAGCATTGGAACGCTCATCGCATCTAATGGAATTCTTTTGAATGAAAATAATAGCCGCAAACTGCTGGATGCAGACTTAGATTGCCTGAAGGTTCATATCAGTGGCTTTACAAATAAGATTCATACAATTGAACACCGAAAAGGCGACGTAGAACAAATCAAGCGCAATCTTATTAGATTTATGGATTTGCGTGCTCAATTAAAAAGCTCAACCATCGTCATGCTCGACTATATTCGCTATGAGCATAACAAATCTGAAATAGAACTCGCTCGACAATTTGCTCGTCAGCATGGGCTTCTTTTTAATGTTCGCCCTGGTAACCCCAAGGGTCTAGAAACAACGGAGCCTTTACAATCAACAAGTCCGTTACCAGTACAAAAAGCGTGTGACTGGTTATGGACTGTACTCACTATTGACTGGAATAGCTCAGTTTACCCTTGTTGTGACCATGTGGTATGGACAGGTGCATCAGCGTATGGCTATGCGAACAATGCTGATTTAAACGATATTTGGATGGGGGCGAAGGTAAGAGAAATGCGTCGAATTCACACACATGACGGCCGGACACCGATTGCCATTTGTGCTCAATGCCCCCGGCAAGGGGTAAAGTTTAAGTGGTAGCCTGTCTGCAATTCGCAAGGAATTAGCAATATGCTTGTGTCAGTAGTTTTTTCATTTTGGAATGAAGAGCTTGTGCTAGAAGAGCTTATTGGCAGGGTGGTTAGTTCACTCAAGGGCACTGATTGCAACTACGAACTGGTTTTCGTTAATGATAATTCTACTGATCGCTCTCTAGATATTCTTAATACTGAGAGACTAAAAAACAATAAGTTAAAGATAATCAATATGTCACGACGGTTTGGTGTTTCACCATGCGTGATGGCCGGCCTGCGATTTGCTCGCGGAGATGTTGTGATTTATATGGATGCTGATCTCCAAGATCCACCTGAGTTGATCCCTCAAATGATTGCACTTTATGAAAATGGTGCGCAAGTAGTGAATACGGTCCGAACACTGCGGAGAGGTGAGAGTAAAACAAAAATGTTTGTTACCAAACTTGCATACCGTATGATCAATCGTATTTCTGATATTCGATTACTTGAAAATGCGGGAGATTTTAAGTTGCTTGGGAGGCGAGTTGTAGATGAAGTAATCAAGCTCAATGAGTATCAACCTTACACTAGAGGACTAGTTCCTTGGGTCGGCTTTCGCCAGGAAACGCTATCATATGAACGGGATGTTCGATTTGGTGGTGCATCTAAGTTTTCGCTGTTTAAAAGTATCGGCCCTTTCAATGAGTTTATTAAGGGATTTACTGCATTTTCAGAGATTCCTCTCTACCTTTCCTTAATATTTGGAATTATCATAGCGGTTGGAGCCTTCTGCTACCTCGTATTCATCATGATTCATAAATTCCTCGGATTAACCCTTCCGGGCTGGGCAGCTATAATGGCAGTCGTACTATTACTTGGTGGTATAACTTTAATTACTAATGGTGTTATTGGGATTTACATTGGGCGTATCTTCAACAATATTAAAGGGAGACCCGCCTACATAATTGATTCTACGGCCGGTTTTGAAGAAACCGGTGACAACACTTCTGCTGACCCACGCTATCATGACCACTAAGCTAATACTTGTTAAAAAATTGGTTGTTCGTCCGCGTTTTATCGCTAAACTAACCTAGGCTCTCGGACTTCGGATTTCGATTTATCGTAATAACCCATACTGTCTTTCACTTGACATCAATAACTACAGCTAGGCTCATATGAGAATTTTGTTCGTCGTAGCCGACATCTATTTCTCAGAACCATTG
>DBZU01000030.1:0-6261 GCA_002311285.1 Dehalococcoidia bacterium UBA1152
ACAGAAGCTGAACTTAATAAAGCTGCTAAAGCGTTAGAATCAGCAAAGATATCTTTGAAAGTAGCTGAATCCAGCAAGGAAGATCTTTTAGAAGGGATTGCTGCTTCAATTAGTATGTATGGCGGTCAGCCGGCATGGCGATCATTTCAAATTGGCATGTCGCCTGGATCCGACATATTTCAACTGGAGCAAAATCTAGTGATACTTGGCTATGACGCCGACAATTTGATTCAAATTGATCAGCAATTTGATGAACATACGGAACGGGCTGTCAAAAACATGCAATCTGCCCTAGATATTACTGTAACTGGAAACTTGTTCCTCGGTGATATTTATTTCATCCCGGGTCCATCTGTAGTGCAATATTCAGAGTCATATCCCGATTTAGGCTCCAGAATATTAAGTACTAAGTTGGTTTTAGCGTTAATACCAATAGAAAAAGTGATTACAGAAATCGATGAGTCTGGCGGATCAAAAGAGATTAGAGAATCTTTGCAAAAAGTTAATACTTCCATAGAAGTGACCAACAAAGATTTGGTTGATCTCGGACTCGAGGTTAGTATTGAATTGCCGGATGAAAATATCATTTACGGAAAAATTACAGAAATTGGAGATATTGCTGTAATACCCCAAGCAAATCAAGGAGATCCTTATATAGAGATCGCTGTATCGCTCGAAGGAAATACTAATCTGCCTGAATGGACCGGGGCTGCAGTAATAGTTTCCGTTACTAAAAAAATTGCTAATAATGTTTTGACTACTCCAGTAACAAGTTTATTAGCTCTCCTAGGAGGCGGATACGCAATAGAAATTATAGAAAATGGAGTAACAAATGTTGTGCCGGTTTCTGTTGGATTGTATGCAGATGGCTGGGTTGAAATTGCAGGAGAAGGACTAAAACCTGGATTAGAAGTAGTTGTGCCGGAATAATTTCTATGACCGAAACGAAACATCCAGAAACTTCAGCTGTTGAACTTATAGATGTCAGTAAAACCTATCCTGGCACACCTCCTGTCGACGCACTTTCAAATATTTCAATGTCTGTATCAACCGGAGAGTTCATAGGTATCGTAGGAGCTTCAGGAAGTGGAAAATCCACCTTGCTTCATGTAATAGGAACGCTCACAAGGCCTACCTCTGGTTCTCTATTAATTAATGGTTTAGAAACCTCTGGCTTGTCAGATCAAGAATTGTCTGGAGTCAGATCAAAAAATGTTGGATTCATTTTCCAAGACTTTTTTTTGTTGCCAGGGTTTACAGCTTTAGAAAACGTTGAAAACGGACTGCTATACTCAACTTTTCCCGCTTCTGGTCGAAAAGATAGAGCCAGAGAGATATTGGATAGAGTTGGATTGTCTAATCGAGCACACCATCTTCCTAATGAAATGTCTGGGGGAGAACAACAGCGGGTAGCTGTAGCACGAGCACTAGTACATAAACCAGCGTTTGTCTTGGCAGATGAACCTACAGGCAATTTAGACTCTTCAAATACGGCTGCAGTATTGGAATTACTGATTGGACTGAATCATGAAGGCACTACTGTAATACTTATTACACATGATCAAGAAGTGGCAGCAAAATCCTCACGTCAAATCACGTTTAAGGACGGTCGTATTAATCGCCGGTCTAGAAAGAAAAATGTTTAAAACGTTCAATAAACCAAACAGTTTACCTACAAGCCATTTAAGCCTTGCAGACACCTTTAAGGTAGGCATATCGGGACTTCGGACCCGTAAATTACGATCGGCTTTATCGGCTCTTGGAATAACCATTGGGGTTGCTGCAGTCGTGGGAGTATTGGGTTTATCGGCATCAGGCAACGCTGATTTAATAAGGGAACTTGATGCTTTAGGAACAAATCTTTTAACCGTTGAAGCTGGACAAGGTTTTGGGACGGGAGAGGCGAAACTGCCCCACGGAGCTGCTGGTATGGTTAGTCGGATTACACCAGTCTATGAGGTATCTACAGTTAGCAGAATATCCGGGCGAGTTTTTAGAAACGATTTAATTGAAGATGGTCGCACAAAAGGAATCACTATATTAGCTTCTGATTTGAATTTATTAAAATCTCAACGTGGAACTATGAAAAAGGGGGCTTATTTCACAGATGCAAACTCATTATATCCCGTAGTTGTATTGGGATCTGTTGCGGCTGAACGATTAGGTATAAGTGATGTATCTAATATGAAACTTTTATGGATGGGAGACCAGTGGTTTACGGTAATCGGCATTATAAATCCTCTTCCACTGGCAGCAGATTTGGATAGGGCAGCGATCATCAGTTATGCGGCAGCAAACGAATATTTTGATCATGATGGAGAACTTGATATGATTTATGTGCGTGCATACCCTGAACATGTCGAAGATGTTAGGTCTGTTATGCCAGCAACAGTAAATCCAGAAAATCCTGATGAAGTTCAAGTTAGTAAAGCATCCGACGTATTAGAAGCAAGGGCGGTTGCTAACTCTACCTTCACTAACTTATTCATGGGTTTAGGAGCGGTTGCTCTTTTGGTTGGAGGGATAGGAATTGCAAATGTGATGGTTATAGCAGTTATAGAGCGCCGGAGTGAGATTGGTTTGCGTAGAGCTATTGGTGCGACTAGGTTTCATATAGCTACCCAATTTATAACGGAATCCTTATTACTGTCCTGTATTGGGGGCGCAACCGGAATTGTAGTAGGAATACTCGTTACAGCTATATACGCGATCACTCAAAACTGGCATATAGTGATTCCTCAAAGTGCGATTCTTATTGGCCTACTTGCTTCGATTTTAATTGGCGGAGCTGCAGGCTTTTATCCAGCATTGAGGGCTGCTAATATGTCACCTACGGAAGCTTTGAGGGCAAATTGATCGATGAGTCTGTGAATTTTTAGACTGTCTTCCTTCACCCCATTGATTTCATAAAGGAATAATTATTGTGTACCCAGATTTAAACGGCAAAGTAGCTATAGTAACAGGATCTACGGCTGGAATAGGTGAAACTATAGCGATTCGATTAGCAAAAAATGGTGTTAGAGTTGTAGTAAATGGTACTAATCAAGAAAGAGGAGCCGAGGTAGTTAGAAAAATACGAGCAAATGGCGGGGAAGCCGTATTTGTCCCTGCAAATGTAACAGATCCGTCTCATGTAATGCGTTTAATTAGATGCACTATTGATTCATTTGGAAGACTGGATTTAGCTTGCAATAATGCAGGCAACGAA
Source organism: Dehalococcoidia bacterium UBA1152 (assembly GCA_002311285.1). Lineage (GTDB taxonomy): Bacteria > Chloroflexota > Dehalococcoidia > Lucifugimonadales > UBA2962 > UBA2962. The sequence continues at coordinate 3,209 of DBZU01000030.1, forward strand.
GGCTGGGGATATGATACGCATTCATATAGTGAAGAACTTTGGGATTCTACAATCACGTTAAATTTAACAGGCATATTTCTATGTATGAAGTATCAGTTACGACAAATGATTAGTCAGTATAAAGCCGAGAATGATAAAGCCTTCAGTGGTTCAATAGTCAATATGAGCTCCATAGCAGGGTTAGTAGGCGGAGCCTCACCAGCATACAATGCAAGCAAACATGGAATTATTGGGTTAACAAAGCATGCAGCACTCGATTATGCTAAAAATAATATTAGAGTTAACGCTATTTGTCCTGCCGTAACTAAAACCCCTATGGTAGAACGTTTTTCGGAGACAGATCCAGAACTAGTATCAAGATGGAAGTCATTGCATCCTATCGGTAGATTTGCTGAAACCGATGAAGTTGCTTCGGCGGTATTATGGCTCTTTTCTAATCAATCATCATATGTAACGGGAACTGCAATACCTATCGATGGAGGATGGACAGCTCAATGAAAGTGCCGCAATCTACAGGCAGGTTCAAGGGTCAGGTGGCCCTAGTTACTGGAGGAACTGCCGGGATTGGAGAAGCAACTTGTATCGCATTTGCTAAAGAAGGCGCAAAAGTTGTGATAAATGGACGAAATACACAGCGTGGTCAGAATTTAGTTGAAACCATAATGGCTTTTGGGGGCAGTGCCGTTTTTAAAAAGGGCGACGTTAGCAAATCCTTGGATGTTGAACAACTAATTAAGTTTACAGTAGAGGCTTATGGGAGACTAGATGTTGCTTTTAATAATGCAGGAGTGGAAGGTGTCGGCGGTCCAATTCATAGATATCCAGAGGATGAGTGGAATAAAACAATTGATGTGAATTTGAAAGGTGTTTGGTTATGTATGAAATACCAAATTCAACAGATGCTTGAACAGAAAAAACGAAAATCATCTGAGACTCTTGGCGTAATCGTAAACGCCTCTTCAATTGCGGGCCATGTAGCTAGCGCATCGCCTGATTACTGCGCCAGTAAGCATGGTGTAATAGGCCTAACTAAAAGCGCTGCGTTGCACTATGCGTCAAAAGGGATTCGAGTAAATGCAGTTTCTCCTGCAAGTATTCACACTCCAATGTTTGATCGCTTTGCTGAGAAAACCCCCGATCAAGTTGTTATATGGCGAAAATCTCATCCAATTGGCAGAATCGGCCAGCCTGATGAAGTGGCCGAAGCGGTTCTTTGGTTAAGTTCCGATAGGACCAATTTTATTACCGGTTCTGCAATAGTGATTGATGGGGGATGGACAGCCCAATAATAGATACAAATTTATGTCATTTTTACAGTAAAATAGGCTGTAGAACTGTTTAGACAAAATGATAGATGCCTAATATAAAAGCCCCCGATGTTTCACCATCGGGGGCCACGAGGAGGAGTCGATGCTAGCCTAATGGGTCCCTTAGAGAAAGGCGGTAAGGGTTGGAGCATCGACGGAATTCACGATACCATGAGATGTGGATTAGCGCAAGCTTAACCACAATATATGGGGTATCATTTCATTTTCGGAATTAATATAAATAGTAAAAATCAATTATTAAAAGGCACTAATTGTTAAAGACATTATCCGTTTATCCTTTCAGCTTGGTAGGTTTATTCGGTATTAGCTTAATGGTAATGTTTGCTGGATGTTCCAATCATATGGTCGACTCAGAGTCGAAAAATCATACTCCTGATTCCTCTGTCGTAGTAGATAAAACTGAAACCGTTTATGAAGTCGAAGGATACCAGGTAATTATGGCGGTTACTGACATTGCGGTAGGCAAAAACAGGATTGCTTTTGCAATGGTTGGTAAAAAAGGACCGCTGGTAATCGATAAGATGAATGTTCGGTTCTTGCTCCTGGATGGCTCAAATCAAGATGTTGTTAAAGAGACAATTGCGCTATTTAAACCCTGGCCTATCGGTACAGCTGGTGTGTACGTAACGTATCTAGACTTTGACAAACAAGGAAAATGGGTTATTGAAACAAATGGCTTGGTTGATGAACAAAAAATTGCTGTAGGGAAAACTGAATTTATGGTTTATAAATCAAGCTCATCCCCAGCCGTTGGAACAATGCCACTGCCTTTAAAGAATTTAACATTGCAAGATGTGGACAACATATCTGAATTAACTAGTTCCTTGAATCCTGATTACGACTTGTACCGCATATCGGTTAAAAATGCCATGTCTAATGGGAAGCCCAGTGTTGTCACCTTTGCATCTCCAATGTTTTGCCAAACAGCTACTTGCGGACCTCAGGTAGAAATAATATCCAAAATTAAACATGATTTCGATGACATAGTGGATTTTATTCATATTGAAGTATATGAGAACGTAATATCAAATACCGACAATACAGTTAATCTGATAGTCACGCCATTTATGGAAGCATGGAATTTGAATACAGAGCCATTTACCTTTGTACTGGATAGTACAGGAAAGGTGTTCGAAAAATTTGAAGGGTTCGTTACGGAAGAAGAACTATCATCCGCAATTAAAAAGGTTACAGGTTTATAACCGAAAATGTTACATAATCCCTCTGTTTTTATTTTATTAGTTTTATTGGTTTATTTAAGCGCATTTAATACTGTATTCGCCGAACCAAATGAAATAGCTTCAACAAGGACGACTTTAGAAGAAGAAGGTTACAAACTAACGGTAGATATAAGCCCACCTGAACCAAGCGTAGGTACAGTTTTGTTAAGAGTAAAGCCTCAAAATGCTGTGACCCAAGAGGATATTACAAATGCAATAATCTTGATATTAATGAAAGATGAGCAAAGTGATGAAATGTATCAGTCCTATGCATTGAATACCCCGCAAAACCGACTTGAGTATAGAGCTAATTTCCTACTTAAGAAACCTGGATTATGGACCGCTGTTATCATCATGAGTCTCAATGATAAAAGTACCGTTACTTTTAACATGTCGATCGAGGTGAAGGATCGTAATTTCTCTCAAACAAAGGTTGGGACAGTGGTTTGGATTATAGTTATATTGATTCTGTTTTCTGGAGTCTCATACGTGATTATGAGAGTAC
>DBZU01000030.1:6305-27344 GCA_002311285.1 Dehalococcoidia bacterium UBA1152
CCAAGGTTAATCATAAAGTTCGCGACAGATGTAAGAAAACGATGACATTGGTCAAGGATAATCGGTAATATCTAAAATCATCGGAATTTGCGATTCATATTGAAAAACGATTTTTACTGATTCACCTTGTATCATATGATATTTAAGGTGTGCCGGTGTAAAATGACCGAGCTGTCCATCACTTTTAAAGACCCATATTTGGTCATTTTTGTCAATTATTGAAAGAGTATCTACTTTAGTTATTGATGTTGTCTCTAAATTTATGATTTTACCAATTACATATTCGGTATCTATTGAATTTGCTGAACAACTAAAATTAGTAAAAATTGTAATTAATACAACACTTAACATCCACAAATATTTTTGATTATTCAACTAATTTCACCAAAAGGCTTGAAAACATAACAAATACTCCGGCTGTTTCTGTTTAAATTGAGACCATTTTGTACTATGAAATTCACACATTTTTGCCTATTATAAAACAAGTTTGGAACATTTGAGTGGATTTTGATTTACTTATGTTTAAAAATTTTACAACGAATGCGCTTTATTGGAGAGTTCCAATGATACTGAAATCTGTTATTGCCATAGTAGTCCTTTTAATAACCGCGCTATTTATAACAACACCAGTTATGGCATCCGAACCGACGGAAAACCCAATGACTGTTATCGTTATTGACGGCAGTACATTACGTCAAGATCCCGAAACCCTCGATGCCACAAGATCATTGATTACAATTCTGTCAACAATGAGCGTAGGTAGAGAAGTAGCATTTATTGATGCCGAACGACCATCTAATATTATTGGACCGATCTCGTTTGGTGAACCCGGTTTTGGTGATGCAATTAACGGAATTGAGGCTGAGTTAACTTCTGGAAACACTAATGAATCAACTATTTTTGACGGAATAGTTCAAGCAGGCACTCTTTTAGGTCTAGAAAGATCTACTACAGGCAGCAATGTAATTCTCATTACGAATGGCTCAAGTGATCAAAATACTAATTCCGACTATAAACGGATAATCCCTTTAGTTAATCGATTCAAAGATCAGGGTCATGGATTTCACATGATATCGGTCGGTAAAACTGTAGATGCAACGAAAGACTTTGGAATGAATATTGTCAACCTCGGTAGAGGAAAATTCATCACACTTGAAAAAACTGACGACATAAAAGACATAATTCAATCATTAATTTCAGATATAGGAGTTATCCCATTAGAAGAACTAAACAGTTCTGAACTTTCAGTAAACGATATGCTGTCTGTATCGGTTGATGTTTTGCCTGAAACTGAACACCTACGTTTCTTCATATACTTAGAGAATGCTTTAGGTTCAGTTAGGCTTATCAATCCTGACGGGATAGATTCATTGTCAATTGACGGCACTCATAAAGTAGAATCCCCTTATATTCATTCATGGGAGATTACTGATCCAGAACCTGGAACCTGGTTTATTGATGTTAATAATGTTGATGGTGGTTTTGCTGCATGGATGACTTCCCTAAACAATTTACATCTTTCTCTCAATAACTCTGGTCCGATCCCGGTAAATGAGCCAACTTCGTTAGTTGCCTATGCAAACAGAGGATCAAATTTGGTAAAAGTGAAAGATGCCAAAATGTTTGCGTATATCACAACTCCGAGTGGAAAACGACTGACTTATACGCTTAATGATTTTGGCGCCGATTCAGACACAGTTGCCGGGGATGGTTATTTTTCCGGATCAGTCGGACCTTTTAATTCAACTGGCAAGCATGAAATAACCCTGGAACTTGTATGGGAATCTGCTGAATATGTTATGACTTCAGATGCATCTATAAATATTGAAAATTTTCCTTCTATTGAAGTTCAGATGTTGGGTTCTAACGATTTAAAAATAGGGCAGAAAACAAAAGTGGCGTCAATAATGGTCAATGTCAATAGTGAACCATACCCCGTCTTTGCTGATGATATAAATTGGGATTTATCCAGTGGGGATAGCACAGCAGGCTTGCTGGAAATCCAGCCTAGTACAGCTGATCCTAATAGCCAAGATTGGATGTACGACGTCTTCTTGACAGTTGACTCCGCAGGGCAGAGAACGCTTAGCCTGGGATTAAAGGTCAATTATGCTGGTAAGGACTATATATATAATTCAGACCCGCTATTTTTTAGCTCGGTCGCTCCGGAACAGATTATTAATCCCGTTTTGGAAAACACCGTTGTTAATAAAAATATTTCATACTCAGGAGACAGCAGTAACCAATTTCCTTGGTGGGTTCTTGTTTTTCCAGCAAGCATTCTGATCGTTTCAACTAGTATGTATGCTAGTTGGAAAATAAAAGTTTCTCCGGCAGGATATATATATAATGACCGTGACGAAAGAATCATAGATTTTTCAGATCTTAAAAGAGGGTTGCTGAATAAAATACTATTTAAAAACAAGATTTCTGGTAAAGAATTAAGCATGGTAGGCTTCGAAGGAGTCACATTCAACTTTAATAGAGACAAGATTTCTATTAATACAAAAGTCCCTTCTACATCAGTGAGGGTTGATAACAAACCATTATCTAAAGAAGTGGAGTTAATGGATCAAACATGGATTGGGGTTCGCGGAAAACTATACAATTTTGTCGCTTACAATTCTTAAGCCGTATGTTAGATACCTTATCTAAATTTTGTGCAAACAGGGAGTTTGTGGATTAACATACATCTCGAACGGGAATTGCTTATGTCATACAAACTAGTTCTGGTTTATTTTTCAGTGATCTCAATGGTTTCGATTCTTTCACCATCATAAGTAGCGAATTGAGGGTCCCGCTCTCTTAAGTTGACTGCTACCTCTAAACCTTTTATAACCTTTCCGAAAACTGTATGCATGCCATCTAAATGGGGTGTGGGGGCATGAATTATAAAGAACTGACTCCCATTGGTTGCCTGGCCGTTTTGAATCCCGGCATTTGCCATGGACAAAATACCGGCCGCATCATGTTTAGCATCAGGATGAAATTCATTTTCAAACGTATATCCGGGCCCCCCTCTTCCAGTCCCAGTAGGGTCACCACCCTGTGACATAAAACCAGTTATAACCCTATGAAAGGTAGTATTGTCAAAATAACCTTCTCTACAGAGAAAAACAAAACTATTTACCGTAATCGGCGCAATCTCTGGAAATAATTCAACTACAAAACCTTTCCCTCCTGCTAGCTTAAATGTTGCAGTATAGGTTTTAGATGTGTCGATGGCCATTTCCGGAGGAGAATCATATGTTTTCGGAGTAGCCCTTTTTGATTCTTTGGTTGACGACGGTTTCGGTTCAAAATTGTTCTCATCAGTTGATCCAATACAGCCTACCCCTAACAAGAAGGTCGATAGCGTAATAATAAAATATCGTATTAAACTTTTTTCCATTGACAACACCTGTATATTATTTTCATTTTTTCAATATTATTAATAATTAACTCCATCTAAGATTTCTTTCGGATTAATCTATAATCCTAATGCCCCAAAACAAGTAGCAGAAATACTAGTCGAGTCCAATCCATATTCTGCATATAGGTCGTCGGGGTCTCCAGATTGGCCAAAAGTTGTTACACCCAAAGGATAGCATTGCATTCCTAATGCGCTACCAATCCAAGATAATGAGTGTGAATGCCCGTCTATTACAGTAATGATTGGAGCATTACGCTCATTACCATTAATCAAGTCTGGCTCAAATGCGCTTTTTACGTTTTCGTTTATCGATGATTTGGCCCAAGCTTGATATCTTTTGTATAAACTTCCGGGGCCTGTGATATTAAATACGTTTACATATATGCCCTCATGCAAAAGTGATTCGCAAGATTTTATTGCTTCGGGTACCATCGCCCCGGTAGCAAAAACATGTACTACATTTTCGCCAGGCCTGTATTCAGTTTCGTTTGATCTGTCAATCAATCGATATACACCTTCGATGACTTTATTTCTTAACTGATCTATCGATTTAGCGTCGGTAGGCAATTTTAGTAATTGTTGATCAATCTTTTTTGTTGTGAGCCTAAGATATGTTGAATCACTCCGCGTCCGTATTTGTTCTAAAGCGTGTAATACTATCCACTCAAGTTCGATACCAAAACATGGCTCGTAGTAGGAAGTTTCAGGAAGATCTATGCCAATTGATGCAGTAACAATCGATTGATGAGCCCCTCCTTCTGGGCCCAACGTTATACCTGAAGGTGTGCCTACGAAAATAAAACGTCCCCCGGAGTAAAGCCCATAAAATAACGCGTCTAATCCACGTCTTACAAAAGGATCATAAACAGTACCAATAGGAAACAATGTTTGCCCTAACATTTCATGTGATAGCCCTAATTGGCCAAGCATCATAAATAAATTGTTCTCCGATATACCCAACTCTATATGCTGGCCATCCGGACTTTGGTTCCAGTTCAACGCTCTTTCGACGTCTTTTGGCATTAAGGTTGAGTCAGATTCACCCCAGACCCCAGCTTTATTAATCCATCCTCCCAAATTTGTGGAGCTAGCGACATCTGGACTTACAGTGACGACCCTATCGGTTAATCCTTGGACGCCTCGTGATATTTCGGTAAGGATTAGTCCGAATATCTGTTGAGTAGACTGTGTTCCTTTATAACTTCTAGCAAAACTTGTTGGAAGAGCGTCTCCTAGTACTTCTAGAGAGGAATTAGGTTTTGACAGACGTTTCCTAGCCCTCTCTTTCACTTTCCATTCTTCGGAATTCTGCTTTAATTTCGGCCATTCTTTAGAACCTATACCTAATTGTGTACGAAATTGATTAATCTGCTCTTGGTTTAAAATAACAGAATGATTTTGTGGGTCACCAACGGAAGGCAACATCCATCCTTTCAAAGTATATGCAAAAATAACAGCTGGCCCATTGGCCTTATCGGCTTTGTTAAAAGATGACCTTAATGATGAAAAGTCATGACCTCCCAAGTTCCTGACCAACTCTTGCAGTTCATCATCATTCCATTGTGACAAGAAAATTTTTAGATCTTCAGAACCCCTACTACTTCGTGGCAGCCAATCTCTTAATTCATCCCCTGGAACCCTCAGCAATCTTTGATATAGTTCATTAGACATCTGGTCAATAGTATCTCTAAAAAGATCGCCGTTCGGTAATTTAAATGCCGCTCGTAGCTTAGAGCCGTATTTTGCATTAATAACAGTCCAGCCGTTTGCCGCAAACATTTTGCTCCAAGCCCCAACTCTGATGCCTGGTATTACACGATCTAAACTTTGCCTGTTTAAATCAACTACCCAAATAACATCATCTAGATTACTCATCGTAGGCTCAGCAATAGCTTCCCATACAGAGCCTTCATCCAGCTCTGCGTCACCGACTAAACTAATATATCTGCGTCTTTGCGATACTTCAGTACTCCATTGTTTTGAAATCGTTTGAGACGTGACATATCGTTCAACTAGAGATGCAAAGTTGGGAGCAATAGCTCCTATCCCAACTGACCCTGTAGAAAAGTCGACATCATCCGGGTCCTTTGTTCGACTCGGGTATGCCTGTAGCCCATGAAGTTGCCGCAACGTACTCAAATAACTCTCGTCTAAATTGTCCAGTAAATATTGAATAGCATGATAAACAGGGGAGGCGTGAGGCTTCACTGATATACGATCACCGGAACTCATGAAATCAAAATATAGTGAAGTCATTATTGTAACTACCGATGCACTAGATGCTTGATGCCCCCCAACTTTCACGTCAGAAGTTGTTTTGCGTAGGTTATTGGCGTGATGGACTATATTGACCGATAGCCACAATACAGTTGACTGAATGCGTTCTAAATATTGATTCAGGTTACGTCTAGATTTAGAGTCTTTAGTCATTTTATATGTATGGCTTTATCCAATTGATGCCGTCTAACGTACCAGACTGAGGTATATACTCACATCCAACATAGCCTTGATATCCTAATTCATCCAATGTTCTGAATATGTACTGATAATTAATTTCACCTGTGCCTGGTTCATGACGCCCAGGGTTGTCTGCCAACTGAATATGTTGGATTTTTTTAAAATTATTTGTAATTGTTCTAACTAAATCACCTTCCATAATCTGCATATGATATATGTCATACTGGATAAACAAATTGTCAGAATCAACTAGATCTAGTATTAAATTTGCTTGATTGGTGTAATTTAAGTAAAAACCTGGAATATCCAAGTTATTTATTGGTTCGGTTAGAAGTCGAATCCCGTGGGTTGATAATTGGCTTGATGCAAATTTCAGGTTGTTAACGAAAGTATCTTTTATTTCATCTGGATCACTATTAACGGGAGGAATTCCTGCTAAAGCATTCACCTGCGTACAGCCTAAAGCTTTAGCATATCTAATAGCGGTACCAACTCCTTGTTGAAATTCATTAACTCTCTCTGGTATACAGCTGATTCCTCTATCTCCAGAAGCCCAATCTCCGGCGGGAAGGTTAAATAAAACCTGTTTCAGGCCATTAGTATTTAATGACTCAGATAGCTGATTAGGATCAAAGTCGTATGGAAACAAGTACTCCACAGAGTTAAAACCAACTGATTTTGCTGCTTGAAATCTGTCTATGAAGTCCAACTCCGTGAAAAGCATGGAGAGGTTTGCAGTAAATTTGACCAATGGTTCTCCTTTCTATCAAGTTCAATTAGGTAGATATCTATTTAAGGTTTTAAAATGCAGCAGAAGAAGATGCTATTTTTGATAAATCATTATGGGTATATGTGCCTAAGCTTCTGAAATCATACTCCGTATAGTTTTTTATCCATTTCAGAGATATTTTGTATGCATCCTTGTATCTCTGTTCCATATCACTATTTAACACTCCTGATGTTTTTCTAATTCTCAGAATGTCTTTTAATTCCTCTTGAAGAATTTTTCGTACAGTCTTAAAATCATGTGTTTCTCCGGTAGCAGTGTCTTTAACTGAATGAATAATTCTTTGAGCTATCTGCGCTGTAGACATCCTTCCAGTAGCCAAATCTTCCATCAAAGCGGGATGAATCCCGGGTTTCCCTTCCAAACTGTCGATTCCTTTTGCCCCTCTCCCATTAAGCCATCCTTCTAAATACTCAATAACCATCCGGGCATTTCTACGGGTTCCTTCCATAGTTATTTCCCCGTCTGGAACTTCTATCTTAACGGGATAATTATCAGGGTTCTTCATTTCCTCAGTTGGTTCCCATCCTGTTCCGTGCCAGTCTTTAAAAGGCTGTGCGGCCACGTGCATATGAAAAATATGCGCTACCCAACCTCTAAGGAACCCCTGTTGAGCTTCCCATTCTTTATCAGCCCGTATGGATTTTGAAGCCGACTCATTGACTTCAGGATCTCGAGAGGGCAGAGGAGTTGCCATACCTCCTATTGCAACTGCGTTATGTTTTAAACAGATTGCGACGAGTCGTCTAAAAATGTTTGCAAGAAAATTGGTATCTGGGACAGCTACTCCAAAACGGTCTGGCCAGACAGAATTTGGATCGGCCATAATAAATTCAAATATACTTGCTTTCAAATCCCATCTAGCTGCATTTAAACCGGCTGCAAAGGGTCCGAGTTCATAAAGAACTTCTTCCATTTGATAAACAATAGGCAATGATTCAACTAATGCGATCGCTTTTATACATCCGTTTGGTAATTCCAATATGTCTAGAGACAAATCAAATAGATCACGATACCATCGAGCCTCTTGAGCTGACTCGAGCTTCGGAACGTAAAAATAAATTGTTTGATTTTTTGCAATCTGCTCACGTCCAGCATGAAAGATAGTCAAAGCTGAACCCAGTATCGAAGCGGCAATAGGCTTACCATCAATAGTGACATCCGGCTCATCTAGATGCAATCCTCTTTCTCGATGCATAAAAAATGGTAACTTTCCTGGATGAAGTTGGTAATGTTTATCCCTGGATACATCATGGTGTTCAAGAGTCCCCTGTATTGCTTCCAAACGATTAATAGCAGAATTAACTGTATCAATAAGTCGATGGCCTCCTGAATCTTCATCATCGTCTAAGTCACCTTCAGCTCGTTCACCTTCCCTGGCCGGATTTAGTGCATTAATTAGCATAGGTCGTATTGACGCAGGACCAGATATTTCAATTCCTGGATTACGTAGTTCGACGGGAATGGCATCTATCGTCCAATCGGTGGTTGTAGCAATTGAAGCAGGGAGGTGAATTGGTTGGTTGCCCGCCAAAGCCTTAGCAAGCACTTTACTCCTTTGAGTTCGCAATTCAATGACTCGTGCGCCTAGTTCATCGTGTAATTTAATCAAATAATCAATAAATTCGTCAGTAAAAACTCTGTCCGAGTTTTCTACATCTTTAAAATAAATTCGTTCTCTACTCATGTTAAATTTTCCTATATTGTAGGTAATAGTATTAAGTGTAGTATAGCAATCGTTGGATAGTTATATGAATACATAATATACAAATTGATGGAGGCTATGGGATTAATGCTTAAAGGAAAAAATGCTCTTGTGACTGGTTCAGGGCAAGGAATCGGAAGGGAAATTGCTCTAGCACTGGCACGAAATGGTGCCAATGTCGGAGTCAATGATCTTGAATATAATTCAGCCGCAAAAGAAACGATTGAATTATTAAAACCATATAATCGATCTGTGTCATGGCATAGACATGATGTTGGAAATAATAAGGAAATTGACCTCATGTTTGAAGAATTCCTTGATGCCCACGGATCGATTGATATTTTCGTTAACAACGCTTACGTGCCGATACCAAAACCCTTTGTAAAAGTAACTGAAGATGATTTTGATGCTCAGGTGAATGTTGGATTAAAAGGGTATTTTTTTTGTGCCCAAAGAGCAGCTCAAGAAATGATAAGTAAATCAACAAAAGGTCGAATAATCAACATAAGCAGTTTGCAAGCATTCAGGCAATGGCCAAACCAATTGGTATATGGATCAATAAAATCGGCCGTATCTCGCATGACATTGGGTATAGCATGGGAGTTATCATCACATGGAATCAACTGTAATGCAGTGGCGCCTGGTTATATCGACAGTAGACGGTTACAAAAAGATGAAGAACATCAACGGGGAGAAACTGAGTGGTACGTTGATGAAACAAAACCGTGGATACCGGCACGCCGGATCGGCCTCCCAAGAGATATCGCTAACATAGTTATCTTTTTTGCTTCAGAGGCCTCGGACTATGTAAATGGACAAACATTAGTATCCGATGGAGGTTTTTTGAGTGGGGGAACACCTAATGAATTTTCAAAACAATCACATCCGTATACCATAACTACACTTGAATGAAAAAGTGAGCTGTACTTAATGCGAGACCTAACAAACACACAAATTTTAACTCTTGCAAAAGCTGCTGGATTACCTATTACTCAAAATGATGCTTTAGAGATCGTTTATCAGGTAAACGCAATACTGCAAACAATAGAACCGATAAAATTACCTGAAACTCCAATAATAGAACCTCTGCCTATTGATTTAGTTGAATATATAGACTCAGATCAACAAGGTAAGCGGGATCACATCGATACAGCAGATTTAACTGATAACTACGATACGCCAACAATGTCTATCGTAGATTTAGCCCAAAAGATTCGTGCAAAAGAGATTTCTGTAACAGAAGTAGTGAGCCTATTTTTGGACCGAATCGACAGATTGAATCCACAGTTGATTGCATTTACAGATGTATATCGTCAACAAAGTCTGCAAGCTGCAGCGATCCTTGAAAAAGAAGTCAGTGAAGGAGAAATCAGAGGATGGCTTCATGGGATACCAATTGGTATCAAAGAGCAAGTAGATGTTGAGGGTTTTCCGACAACTGGAGGATCCAAAGTGCTGGAGAATAATATTGCGACAACCGATGCAACTGTTGTTTCAAGACTTAAAGATGCAGGAGGGATAGTAATTGGCAAATTAAACATGAGCGAACTTGCAATAGCCGAAACTATAGAGTTTCCATGGGGGACTCCTCTAAATCCATGGAATACCGAACGCACTCCAGGGGCTTCCAGCTCAGGTTCTGCCATAGCTGTAGCAACATCTATGTGCGGAGCAACAATTGGAGGCGATACAGGAGGTTCAATTCGCATGCCTGCTGCCCTATGTGGTACGGTAGGCCTAAGGCCAACATATGGCAGAGTTAGTAGGGCAGGATCTTTGAGTGCATGCTGGTCGATGGATACGTTGGGGCCGCTTACAAAAACCGTTATGGACTGTGCTGTTATACTGGAAAAAATAGCCGGTTTTGATGTAAGAGATAGATATTCAAATAAAAAAGCCCCTTTAGCTTACAGCGGCCAACTAAAATACTCTGACAAGCGTATAAAGAATTTACGTATTGGGGTGATAACCGAATTGATTTCCCCAACTTCTATTGACGCAGAAGTTATTAAGTCTGTCCAAGATGCATGTGCTCTGTTTGAGCAAAACGGCGCTGTTATACATCCCATATCCGTCCCTATAGTACAAGATGCAGGAATTATTCATTGGACAATTTGTTTTACGGAGTTTGCCCAAGTAAACAAAAATTTATTGAAAAATCACTTGCAGGAACTGACTCATATGGTAAAAATTGCAGTGGCTACAGGATCTATTATCCCGGGTGGAGCATATTACAAAGCCTTGCAATTAAGAGAATTATTTAGACACACAATGTTAAGTCTGTTTAAAGATGTAGATTTAATCGTAGCTCCTACTATGTCTGCTGGCGCACAGCCAAGGAATCAAACCATTCATACAACAAGTAAAGAAGAGGTGCTTGAAGGATTGCACGGCGCACCAAAATTAACCGCCCCATTTAATCTGGCAGGATTGCCTGCGCTCAGCATTCAATGCGGTATGACTTTTGAAAATCTTCCCATTGGACTGCAAATTGTGGGAAAACCGTTCGATGAACTGACTGTTCTTCAGGCAGGACATCTTTTTGAATCCTCTACTAAGTGGCATACACTTACGCCTCCAATATTTTGACATTGAATCCTCTGAGTGAATTGCATGGCAAAAAAGGACAAGCTACAAACGGGAAATAAAATGGCAAATTCAGTTCTTCAGGTTACTCATAAGTTGAACCATGTTATTAGTTTAAGTGCCGACAGTATCGCTGAGAACAAACGGCTTCCAGAAGAGCTGGTACGAGATTTAATTGCAAGTGGTATGTTTCAATTATTGTTGCCCAAACGCATGGGAGGCAGACAGTTGGATTTGCCGGAGTATCTGTCTGTTATTGAAAATATTGCAAGAGCAGATGGAAGCACTGCCTGGTGTTTGAACCAAAATAACGTGTTAACGACATTTGCTGGAGTAATGCCAAAATATTTGGCGGATGAAATTTGGTCTAAAAACAATAATATTCTAGCCAATGGGCCTCCAGTTTCTGTACATGTTGTACCAGCTGAAGGTGGATATCGGTTAACTGGTGAATGGAGATTAAGTTCAGGATTTGCACATGCAACTTGGCTTTTGGCTTTAATTCCTGGAGATAATCCCTTGGCTGAGGCCAATATTGATATCAATAAACAATACATGGTTATCCCTAAAAGCCAGGCAGAACCAGTTGACGACTGGCATGTTGGCGGTTTGCGAGGAACTGGCAGCAACAGTTTTAAGGTCAAAAATCTTTTTGTGCCGGAAGATAGAGCATTTATTGATAAAGGCAAAAGTTCTGAAAAAGGATCCTTGCAAGGAATTTCCAGAGAGCTTCTGTTTGCAAGTGGGTTCGCTTCCGTAGCCTTAGGTATATCTAGAGCTAGTTTAGATGAAACCATTGAGATTACAACCCAAAAAACTCCCCAAGACCAATCCTTGTTACGAGATCAGGAATTTGTTCAGCATCAAATAGGCTACGCAGAAGCGTTATGGAAATCAGCTAAATCCTTCGCTAAAGAGAGTATTGCCGATTTACTGAACAATGAGAAGATAGGATCAAGGCTTCCAAAAGATATAAATATTCAAGTTAGGTTAGCCAGTACTCATGCCATACGGACATCAGCAATGATTGTTGATATCGCATACAACCTGTGCGGGTCACATGCTGTTTATGAGTCCAGTCCTATACATAGAAGATTCCAGGATATTCATGCAATAACTCAACAGATTCAAGGGAGAATGACTCACTATGTTACTGCCGGCAAATATTTTATGGGTATAGAGGATGAAGATGGCTTGCTTTAATCTTAATTCAATTGAACAGTAGAGCAAATATTTTCAAGAGGTTGTCTCTCAAAGTTTGGCACCAGAGCATTCTTGGCGGGATAGCCTGTTACTAAAAGCAGAAAAGGACGTTCGTTGTTCGGCCGTTGAAACGCTTGATTGAGAAAGCCCATTGGACTGGGTGTATGGGTTAAAGTCGCAAGGCCCACGTGATGCAGAGCAGAAATTAAAATGCCCGTAGCGACCCGACCACTGACTCTGTCGCATAGTAGTGCCTTACTCGTCTCCCGTGTGCATCCCTCAGGTTTCAGTAACGCAGCAGTGCACCGATGTGTCCCATCTCTGTTAGGGATGGAATGGGATCAACGAAGTCAATCTCGGCCCTGCTCATGGAAAGCAGCTCGGTACACTCGTTGACTAGATCGACTTTGAACAGAGACGTTGATCCACATTCCGAGCATTCGGATGGGGTGCTGGCCTCAAGGTGCTCACAGTCGCGGCAGCGGACTCCATCAAGGTGTGCGTTCCGCGTTACGACCGCCTTTTCCACCCGGCCTGCCTTGGCTGCATGTAACACGTCCTCGATCCCAACCGCCGCCAAGCCGCTCTTTAGCTGTTCGTTCTTGATCACTTCCCAGAGGACTTGCTCGGATGCGCGCTCCTGCTCGACAAAAAGGTCGAAAATTTCTTTTTGCACCCAACCGTCGCTTTTGCCCAAGTCCAGGGCCTTATCTTCCACAGCCTTCTGGGCTATTTGGTTAGGCAAAACCGCTCGAATCGCTCGTAGGGTTTCCTTGGATCCCACCATCAGAACCCGTCTAAAGGCGTTCTCTCGGTCCAACTCCATAAGCTCATCGGCGATATCCTTCGCGTAGTGTTGAAGCTGTTTGTCCCGGCGTCGCTCATATCGTTGCTGAGACCAACCGCCCACCTTAACATGGTTTTTAACATTGCCAGTAATCTGAACTTCGCGGCCCGACACGGCCGAGGCGACTAGGAACACTTTCGCTGATTTGTTGTCAGCAACCACCACGGCGTAATTCTCATACTCGTCCTGCAGTTCGGCCAGTGGCCTGATATAGGGTGACGAGTCGACCCAGAGCAAGTCGGGCACGGAAACAGGCAGAGTATGGACCTCGAAGAAATCGAGTGCCCAGCAGGCGAATAAACATAGGCTCCCGGACTTGTGGCGGTTCTTTTTGAAGTAGTCTTCCACCATCTTCATGTTTCGGTCAAAGTACTCGAGTTCGTCCGGGTGGTCTTTTAGCAAAACTCGGTCAGTCCTGATACGCTTGTCGAGTGTTGCCATTCCTGCTGGCCCGGAAAGATACAGGCTGAGGAACGCACGATCCGGGGCCATAATCTCCGCCAGTTTTCTCAAATTGATCTGGTTGAACATAGGTCCGTACTCCTTAACTGAGCAAAATTATAGAAATGTTTTGATCGTTCCTTCATCGTATCTGTGTAGATTGATTTTTAACCGTGAAAAGGTGTAAATTCCGATTTCATGTCCTTGATGCCTCTTAAAGCTTAATTACCGCACGGCCAAGAATTTTTCCTGCTCTAAGGTCATCGCATGCTTTGTTTATTTCTTCTAATCGATACCGTTTAGTGACAAGCTTATCCAGAGGAAATTTGCCTTCGCGATTCCATCGTAAATACATCTCAAAATCAGCTGTTGGATAGGCAGCCCCCAAACTTCCTAGAAAACCTCTTTGACCCATGAAGAATAAACTTGGATCGATAGAAATTTCAGGACACGGCATCCCAACCATCACAGCTGTACCGCCGCGGTTTTCAGCCCCAGGGCCACCTCCTCTAACGGCGGGAAGAATCTGTTCAGTTGTTGCTCTTACTCCGATAGTGTCAAAAGCAAAATCTACCCCTCCATTTGTAAGTTCAATGATGGCTTCAACAGGCTCAGTATTTGATGCATTTATTGTGTGAGTTGCTCCAAATTGACGGGCAAACTCCAGCTTTCCATCATCTAAATCTACAGCAATCACTGGATAAGCATTAAGGATTGATGCCATTTGAATTGCCGACAAACCTACTCCACCTGCCCCAATAATTGCCACTGAATTACCTGGTCTCACTCCTGCTGTGTTTTTAACCGCCCCCGCTCCAGTCAATACAGCACATCCTACAATACAGCTTAAATCGGGAGGTTCATTATCCGCTATTCGCACCACAAATTTATCTAACACTATAACGTCTTGTGCCCACGCATGCACCGCTACTTCATTGATTGGTATTCCCTGATAAGTAGTTCCTGGAAGATCCTGTGGAGGAAGACCTCCAGAAAATGTTTCGTTATGTTTAGATACCCAGGTCACAATTACCTGATCACCTTCTTTAAGGTCTTTGACTTGACTACCCAAATGTGTGACGTTACCAGTAGCTTCGTGGCCAAAGATACTAGGTGCGACCGTGTCATGGTTGCTCATCTGATGCAATTGAGAATGACAGAGTCCTGTATAAGATAACTTGACTATCACTTGGTCTTCTCTTGGATCAGGTACGTTTACTTCGTCTACGACTAAAGGTTTATCGTTTCCAACAAATATAGCTGCTGTTGTTTTCATCTTTACCTCGCAATTTTTTTCAGATTATCAGAAATTAATGAACTAATAAATATTGATAAACACAAAAAGTTATTAGAAGAAATTTGGCCATATATCCTGTTAATCTAATGTTATGTCTGCTAATATTTAATCAGCTATTGTATATAAACGATAGTGTCTCGTATGACCGCTCGAGTAGTCGGCCAGCTTTCACTTGCTTTCCTTCTTGAATCCGGTATATGTAGAGATTTAAGGAGTTAAGTTTTGAGAATTTATGTAGGAAATTTGTCATATAAATGCGATGAAGATGATTTGCGGAAGGCATTTGAAGCCCATGGAGAGGTTACATCAGCTCAAGTAATCATGGATAGATATACTGGCAGATCACGGGGATTTGGTTTTGTGGAGATGTCAAATGACACCGAAGCGCAAGAAGCCATAACTGCAATCGATAATCAAGATATTTCCGGACGTCAGGTTAAAGTCAATGAAGCTAAGCCTAGACGTGAACAGAACCGATCAAACTAAATATTAACCACATTACGAATTGAGTTCGAATTAATAATACTCTCTGCTTTTGGGAGTATACAGGCCGGTTATGACTTCATATTTAAATTAAAAGCTATCCGGATGTGTTCTATGTATGGTGTTTAATATAGCTAGTGCAACTAAACTATACGTGAATAACACTCCCAATCGATGAATTTAACTAAAACTCGCTCTAATTTTACGATAAGCCAACCCGGTCACTATAAGTAGTGGGCCAAGCACAATAAATGCTGCCACACGATAACTAGTATCAAGCAAAAACACGTCATAAATAAATAGCTTTGCTATGGGTACCGATAATAATAGTGCTCCGATTACAGTCATGGTTTTCGGGGACACCAGTACTTGTTTTCTCAATTTAATTCCTGAAACTATTAGTAATAATGCATATACGGCCCAGAATAGAGTTAGCGTCAATTGCTTGGCCTCTTCAAAACTTCTTTTTGCTATATTTTTAATATACGAGTGGATCTCGGTATAGTTGAAATAATCTATAATCTCAGCGGTTATTAACCATACCGTCATAAAAGTGGCCGCTGCGAATAAAGCTAATCCAACATGATTTTCCCATTCCTCGGTGACGACTTTATTCACTAAATACAAATATGCGGAAAGATAAGAGGCAATAATGCATATTAAGAAAGCCAGAAATCGATGATTTAACACCGGGGTGAAATCTTTATTAATGTTTGTTGAAAACGTGTCAACGGAAAGAGCATGAATGATGGCTGCACCCATCACTATTAATCCTCCCAACCTGATTTTCCATTCTTTAAACTTTAGTCCTATCCCAATCACTACAGCTGCCTGAGCAGACCAAGTTACAGTTATCCATTCCCCAGTCAGTTGAATTGGAATAAAGGCAGTTAAAAATATTAACGATATCCCAAGGAAACAAAACGATACTAATTCCGGGACATTTCTACTTCTTAATGCAAAACATCCTATAGCTGCGTATAACAACGACAAAAGAATAGTTGAAAGGCCCAGCCATTCTTCGTACGATTCAGCCAAATTCGACATTGTTAAACCAAAGAATACGCCGGCGTTACCAATTATTAAAATGAAGTCAAAGTTATCTGGTTTAGAGCGTCTATATATGTTGTGTATAGCGGTAGCCACTATAAATATAATGAATATTCCTGACAATCCTACCTGCTTTAATATTGTCTCGGATTCAGGAAGTTCGCTAGCAATTAACCCTCCCACAACATAAGACCCTATCAATCCTAGTAATGTGTACCATTGCCACCTTTTTGTACTTGCTACTACGACGATTCCTATGTCAATCAACAAGATATAACCAATGGCCAGATAGAGTTGGTCCTTTAATTCCGTCTCCATTAATGGAGGCGTTATAAATGCGCCGATAAGTGAAATGAAAGCAACAACTTTAGAGTTGTACCTTACGGCTAGAGAACACCCTAAGAGAACAACAAAAAATAAACAAATAAAAACCGCTGTTGGATTAATTAATTCATAGAAAGCGAATGTTGAGTATATCGCTATATACAGTATTGCTAATCCTCCACCACATAAACCATAAGCCCAGCTAGGAAATTTTCTAGATGCGTACTCACTGATACCGATCATAGCCACCCCTGCCACTATTCCTATAATTATTCTGCCCGTAGGACCAATCCATAGATCAAATGCAGCTTTGATAAAGAAACCTATGCCAATTGCAAGAATTATTGAACCTACAACGGCAAACCAGTTGACAGATACAAACTTCTTTAAAAAGGCTGTTTGAGATTGAGACAGAGAGGAAGTCTTTGAAGGCAGATCAACTTTCTGAGCCTCCGGTATGGTTTTCCCTGCTATAGGACCTGGTTTGCTAGTAAGAGCTTTCTCGAGTAGCAAAATCCTGTTTTCAAGATGAACAAACTTGCTGGTGAGAGAAGATAGTTGATTCTTTAGGCTGTCTTTACCATCTTCTGGATTCAGTGTTTGTAAATCTTCAACATCATCCGGTTTAGTTGGATCTACTGAAACCGAATCGATAGGAGATCCGCAGAAAATACAGAATTTACTATCTGGAGAGTTCTCTTTTTGACAGCTATTACAGGTATTCATATTGTAAAAATTATGCGGTTATCTCCAGTTATTCCACCCCAAAGAGCCTCTCTATGACCTGGGTATATTGAGAGACTAATTGCATATCCACCCAAAACAATATTTGCGCCAACTATGTTTACTATATTAAAAACAACGATGCCTGACATATTACTTCACCTAATAAGTCATTTTCATATAGTATTATTTTAATCCTAGAGTAAGACTGAAGATACATGAATGGTACACATACTTCGTTAATTAAAACCACTAGGAAATGCTTGGATTGTCAATCTGAAATTGAAGAAACTCTGAAATTTTGTGAACAATGTGGGGCTCCAAGAAATTCTCGTTATTATGAAGTTGATGCCGTTCGCTCTGTCGCCCTTATCCTACTGATCACTTACCATATAATTGTCAGTTTTGATACTGGTATGCGCGAACTTGGTTTTATAGTTCATAGTAGTGATGGAGCAGTACAAATAATCCAGCTCCTTTCTCAAGCTTTAAATATCTGGCGCATTCCCATATTATTTGTGACGGCCGGAATGGCAGTAAGTTTTTCCTTGGAACGACGAACTATGGGTGCCTTCATTAAAGAGCGGAGCCGTCGACTTATATTGCCTCTTATATTTGGCTCATTGACTCTTGTGCCTTTAGGTTTGGTAATAAGCAACTTTTATTATGGGAAGACATTGGAATATATTCCAAACCCGGGATATCTATGGTTTGTTGTCGACATTGTTGTAATCATCTTTCTGCTAATTCCACTGTTTATTTATATTAAAAATCGTCCTGACAGCATAATTTTAAAATTTATGCGTAGATTATTTAATATCCCTGGTGGAGTGATAATTGTCTTCGCTTTGCCAATGATGCTTGTTGCAGGGATTATAAACACTGAATGCTACCCTTGTTTCTTCAATTTTGTTCTTATCGATAATCCGCACGGAACACTAATCGCGGTTGTCTGTATATTGATGGGATTTATTTTCATAAGGAGCGGTATTCGGTTTTGGAATTCGGTTAGAAAACTTAAATATATATGCCTGCTAATGGCAATCGTTTTGTACATTTTACGAATGGTAATATTATCTCCGACTTGGGATGAAGGTAATGCTCGTTTACCGTTGTTAGTAATTAACCTATTAACCGCATTTGAGTCCGTTAATTGGATGCTGGCTGCATTAGGACTAGCTTCTGCCTTTTTGAATAAAAGAAAGAAACTCCTTACATACATGACCAACGCTGTGTATCCAATGTATATGGTTCATTTACCCCTACAATTCTATCTTTCGACTTTAATTTTTGCATTGCCGGTAGCTCCGTTTGGCAAACTAGTCGTTTTAGTGATATTAAATGTTGGGGCGTGTTTAATATCTTACGAGGTCATAAAGAGAATTCGGTGGGTTAGGGTATTATTCGGAATGAAGCCATAGATTGCATAGTCTGCAACGGTACTGGTGGAGACGGGGGAGGGTCGAACTCCCCGTCCAGAAAACACCGATTCGAAATATACTACAGGTTTATCCAACCAATTAAATTCGCTTTAATACCACCTGGCTGGCAAGGATAGATATAAAAGCTAGCCAATAAATCTTTTGCTCTGTCTAATCGGCTCTTAGATAGAGCAGCATCCCGAATATGTCGCCTCTCCGTTCCTCCGGGAAAAGGAGCGGGAGACGTAGCAGCTAAATTAAGCTGCTAAAGCTAGCTGTTTATTGCCAGTTACTTTTTTGCCGCCTGATTAACGAGGTTGACGACACCTCGACCTGCAATTCCGACACAACATTCCCTGTCGAAACCACTCGTCCCCATATTATCTATTTTATCAAGATTAAATAGATATGCACAGTCCGTTGACCTCCACCAATTGACGATGCTAGTCTGTAAGTGAAAACATTCACCAATACTATTTCATAGTAAAATGGACTAACTAGATAATTAAGGAGTTTGAATAATGCATCGAATTGTCTTAATGGGGATTATGATAGTAGCGGCATCATTAGCCTTGATATCGTGTGGAGGCGAAACCCCAGCAGAGACCACTGTTCGAAAAGCTTCTCCATCTCCAGTGCCAAGAGCTCCAGTTGAGGAAACTGCGTCTGAAGCTGAGGGAACTGTTGTAGATAGGGGAACCGAGGTGTTCATTACAATGCAAGACCCAGGAGGCTCAGGAGAATATCTTTATGACCCGCCTGACCTTAATTTCAGTGTAGGCGACAAGGTTACACTTGTTCTTGAGTCAGAGTCTGAATTCCATACATTTACCGTTGAAGATCTTGGAATTGATTTGGCTATAGCAGGCGGTAATGTTGATGAAGTGACATTTACCTTTGATAGTTCCGGCACTTACCAATATATCTGCATTCCACATCAAGAATTGGGAATGGTAGGAACCATTACCGTAAATTAGACGAATAAACCAACGAAAACTTCGCCGCCGCATGAATCAGAAAAAAGAACCTACACTATATAGTGTCCGCAAAAGATAAATACACTACATATAGGCGCTCGTTGACTTTGATACCATAAAATTCCTATACTTGTCGCTAGACCAAACCTTATTAGAGGAATATCAAATGCGCCTAACATGTTTAAA
The DNA here is from genome assembly GCA_002311285.1 of Dehalococcoidia bacterium UBA1152. Lineage (GTDB taxonomy): Bacteria > Chloroflexota > Dehalococcoidia > Lucifugimonadales > UBA2962 > UBA2962. Next base: position 26,205 of record DBZU01000030.1, read on the forward strand.
AGACAACCTAAGTAAAGGACTCTCAATTGTTGCAAGGGCTGTCGCAACTCGTACAACCCTACCAATAACTCAAAATGTTGTTCTAGCTACCGATCAAGGCCGATTAAAGCTTTCTTCTACAAATCTAGAAATTGCAATTAGCACCTGGATAGGAGCAGAAATCCAGGAAGAAGGATCGATTACAATACCAGCAAGACTATTAACGGAATTTGTTAATTCACTTCCATCTGAAGCAATTGAGATTGAACAAATCGATGTGCCATTAGGTTTATCCTTGAAATGCCAAAGATCTCAAACAAGTATTAATGGGAATCCAATAGAAGACTTTCCTCCAATACCTACAGTTGACTCTGGAGTTAAAGCAAAAATAGATGTAGCTGAATTAAAAAAGGCAATTTCCCATGTTGTGTTTGCTGCCGCTACTGAAGATTCGAGACCCGTACTGACCGGAGTTAAGGTTGATATAACCAACGATAGTCTTACGTTAGCAGCCGCAGACGGATTTAGATTAGCCGTATATAAAGGAAGCCTGCTTGAAAGCGTTAAAGAAGATTTACAATTTGTGATACCTGCTAAAGCACTAACTGAGGTCAGTCGCCTAGCAGCAGGACAATCGGATGACATCACATTTACTGTAACTCCATCAAAAAGCCAGGCTTTAATCAAATTAGAGAATATAGAATTGGTCTCACAATTAATTCAAGGATCGTTCCCCGACTATAATCAACTGTTACCGGAAAAATACGATAACAGAGTTATTGTTGATCAAGAACAATTTCTTGCGGCTACCAAAACCGCAGCAATTTTTACAAGAGATGGTAGCGGAATTATTCGATTGCAGTCAAAGGGCAGTGGAGGCGACTCTAAACTAACGATTTCTTCCAGAGCAGAAGAGATTGGCGAGAGTGAAGGTGAAGTTGATGCTACCCTTGAATCAGCATCCAATGATATGAAAATAGCATTTAATGCTAGGTATTTGGCAGATGTTTTAGAGGTGCTTGGTAAAGGAAAAGTGGTTCTAGAAACTACATCACCTTCAAGCCCAGGTGTGATTAAAGGTGAAAATCGAGATGATTACACCCATGTCGTAATGCCTATGTTCGTTCAGTGGTGAAGCAGCCGTCGAAGCGAGCCGTACGC
>DBZU01000030.1:27481-36830 GCA_002311285.1 Dehalococcoidia bacterium UBA1152
AGACTGGATCCACAACCACAACTATCACAATTTGGGATGGTGGTAAGCCTTTAACAGGCAAGTGACAGCAGAATTCAATGAGATCTGTAAGTCAATTAAATCCTAGAAATCGCTACTCCGCCACCACCTGACCTAGGGTCTGAGCCTCCGAGAAATAGACCGTCGGAATCTCTGAGTGCGACTTGGGCCCGTGCCATTAGTGGATTAAGTGGGAAGGGATCTCGCCTCACAGCGTGACCCATCTGAGTTAGTTCATCTACTACTTTTGCACGGAATCTAGCTTCTAGAAATAATGGTCCGCCTTCGGTATGTATTCTTGGAGCTAAAACTGCTTCGGCAGGGGACATGCCAAAATCAACCATATGAACAATTGCCTGAACAATGGCACTAATGATCACAGCTCCGCCTAAAGCCCCGATTGCTGCTTCAGGCATGTCGTCATTCCAAATTAAAGTAGGTACCATATTAGACATTCTTGCCTTACCAGAAGCAATGGAGTTGGGTTGTCCTGTTCGAGGGTCAGCAAGGTTCATGCCATTGTTGTAAATAAAGCCCAGGCCAGGAGTAACAACTCCTGAAGCCCAGCCGAGTGTATGGGTTAAAGAGATAAAGTTTCCCTGTTCATCAGCAACACTTATAGTCGTGGTATGGCCTTGGTCTACATCGCCTTTAGACCTCCCAGCGTATCCTTTACGTATCTGTGAGATCTGGCTGTTCAGTCTGTTTTGATCGAGGATTAATTCATCAACAGGAACTGGGCAGAATTCAGGATCGGCGTTGTAATCAAGACGGTCTTGATGAGCCATTGATAATGCCGAACCCAGTACGTGCAGATATTCTGAACTGCCATGATCCATTTGCTGAAGATTAAATGACTCCAATAAACGTAAGGCCTGAATAATAGTTTGCCCTGAGTCAGGCGGTTTTACAGTAGTAATCTTTTTGCCACGGTAATGACCGATTAGTGGATCATAAACGCGGGGTTTATATTGGGTGAAATCCTCTTCAGTCACGAAGGCTCCATGTTTTTTAAAATCGGCTAGGATCTCTTTACTTAAGTCGCCTTCATAAAACTCTCCAGGACCGCCTTTTGCGATTCTGCCCAATGTTTCAGCCATATCTTTCATATCGATAGTGGAACCGTAAGGATGAAAATTTCCATCACGTTGTAAAAAGACTTTTTTACACTCTTCAGTAGCTGAAAACCGTTCTTCTGCTGTTGGCTGCCCTGGCATCACCGGCATTGTTATCCAGTCCATAAATGTGGGGTGAATGGGTAACCCTGCCTTGGCTTGCTCTATCGCAGGATAAAGTAATTCATCCCATGGCATAGTGCAGTAGCGTCTATGGATTTCAGCGAAGCCAGAGATTACAGTTGGCAACATAATTGAGGTGTACCCAAGTTCATTTCTAAAATCATCAAACACGAATAAACTGGATACTTCTGTGCGTGATTTTAGGTCTGACTCCCACATATCGGGTCTGGCTTTAGAGCCTGCACGGCCAGCGAAACTTATTACTTTATTTTCATTTTTCTGAGCACTGTATGCCTGAGAAACGCCCATGCCTCCCGGCCCACACATGAATGGGTCCCATACCCACTGCGTAAAAGCGGCGGCGAGGGCGGCGTCAAACGCGTTGCCTCCTGATTCCATTACTTCTATCCCGACGTCAGCTGCCCAAGGTTGAGGACAGACAACTATTCCGCGCATTTAAGACCATACCTTTTCAAATAATTTCAACCAATTTCCTCCCAGGATTTTCATAATATCCTGTTGCTTATACCCTCGATTAGCCAATTCGACGGCAACGTTTGACATTTTATCGGGAGTTTCTAAGCCATTAAGTGATTGATATGTGTCAGGAATCGGGTTTTTTCCGACGACTTTAGTACCTTGCTGCATAAACAACCATTCGAAAAAAGCAGGTGGTTGGTCCTGCGTAAAATCAGTGCCTATTGCCGTGTGATCAATCCCAACCCTCTCAATCAGGTCTTCTATACAGTCAACATAATCGTTAAGTGTGGATTTCATACCCTTCTTTAGAAATATTGGGAAGGCATTTGCGCCAATAACTCCACCTTTTTCAGTTATTATTTTTAATGCATCATCTGTTTTATTTCTTGGATGATCAACGAAGGATCTGGCATTAGCATGCGTTGCTGAAACAGGCATCTCAGACATTTCAGCTGCTTCAAGGGTGGTTTTATCACCTACATGTGAAAGATCGATCAATATTCCTAATTGGTTCATCTCTTTTATGGCATCAATACCAAACAGACTTAATCCCTCATCTTTTCTTTCGTAACATCCGTTACCAAGAAGATTTCTCTCGTTATAAGTAATTTGGATAATTCTCACCCCCAACGCGTGAAATAGTTGAAGACGATCCAATCTGTTTTCGATTGGCGATGCATTCTGCCAGCCAAATATGATAGCTGTTTTCCCATCAGATTTAGCTTTGATGATATCGGATACTGAGTTAGCATGCATGAGATTATTATTGGCAGTGAATCTTGTATACCATTGCTCAAGGTTTCTCATTGTTTCGTGGAAACCTTCCCAAATTGCAATAGTTGCATTTATTGCAGTTACACCGCCTTTATTCAGGCTCGTGTATACTGCTGTACTATCCCATTTACTTACGTTCAGCCCATCAATAACAATCGACTTATCATAGACATCTTGCCCATTTAAGTTATCCACTTTACTGTTTCGTCTCCTTTATACCTAAGGCGTCAGATAAGCACGCGTTATCACTGTGCCGTCTTGTTTGCCAGACCACTCAGCTTCAGCAAAAGCAGTATTAATCTCTGAAAGGGGGAAACTGTGTGACATGAGCTGAGGTAAAGCATATTTATCCATAGTGCTAACTAAGAAATCTAGGGCTACAGGAAGAGTATAAGGGTCGTAATGAGCAATTCCAATAATTGTTGTATTCCCCCAAACAGTTGTAGCCACGTCTAAAGACGTTTTGCCCCCTTTCCACATGTTGCCAATCTCAACGAGTGTCCCTCCCAATCTAGTAAGTTCTAAACCTTCTGTAAATGCGTCAGGCAGGCCAACCAATTCCATCACTATGTCTCCACCTCTACCTTCAGTTAACTCCTTGACTCTAGCGATTCTGCTCTCCGAGGTATTGTACTCGGTAATGTCGATGATTTCGTCAGCGCCGCATTCTAAAGCCAAATCCAGCCGGTTTTTTGATCCATCTAGAATAACAACCCTAGAAGCACCCATTTCTTTTGCAGCAGCAGCTGCATTGATTCCAAGGCCTCCGGCACCTTGTATTACAACCGTATCTCCCAATCGCATGTTAGCTTTGTTTAAACCAAATATTACCTGGGAAACCGCACAGTTTACGGGGGCTACTTGTGCATCAGTTAACTCATCAGGAACTTTAAAAACGAAATGGCCTCTGGGTAAATAAAAATATTCGGCAAATCCCCCGGAACAATATGGATATTCTTCAACAGGTTTCCTAAAGCGGGTTCTGTTTGGGCAAGTGTTCAATTGCCCTCTAAGACAGTTGTAACATTTCAAACACGGGAAGAAATATGTATAAGCCACCCGGTCACCTTCCTTCAAACTGCGTCCTAAGGAATCAGCTGAAACATCAGAACCCAATTTAGCGACCACACCGGTCATTTCATGGCCGATAATTGTGGGTCTGTTTAAAGGATCGCCAGTCCAGTTCCCTGGTTGAAGATGTCCTCTATAGAAATGCAGGTCTGAGCCACAAATCCCAGCTGCGGTGATCTTTACCAATAATCCACCTGCTTCGACTTCAGGCACGGGCAATTCTTCGAGTTCAAATTTATACGGTTCAACAAATATTGCTGCCAATCCAGTAGTCATGGAATCTCCTGGCTTTGATATGTTTTCAAATTTTTATTTGAGACGTCTGGAATCATCCTATATCATAACGTGATATAGGTTTTTAGAGTCACCCCGTAAACAAACAGAAACCATAATATTTTTATTTATAGAGAGATTTTAACAATTGGATTCAATTTGGTTTTATACAGTATGGACAATAGGATCTTATCTTGTTGGATCTGCATTAGTAGGCGATTTAGTTTGCAGAGCTAAAGGTATTGATATTCGCAAGCTTGGTACTGGTAATCCCGGTACAGCCAACATTTGGCGGCAGGTGGGACCTAAATATGGAATTTTGGTTTTTGTTCTCGACATACTTAAAGGGGTAATTGTTACGTTACCATTACGACTTTTAGACATAGAACTTGAATGGATAGCAATATCAATGTTCTGTATGTTGATTGGGCAATTTTTCCCAATATTCTTTAGATTTAAAGGAAATACTGGCATGGCAGCCCTTTTTGGTACCGCAGCAGGATTAATCCCATTAGGAGCAGCTTTAGCTGCTCCAATTGCTATCGTTAAGTTTGGAATAACAAAGAATGTTGGATGGTCTGGCGGAGTCTTCTTCGCCGTATCCTGGGTAGCAGGCGGCCTTATATATATGAACGAGTGGGGTTGGCTCGGTGTGGTATATTTGATGGCCGGAAGCGCGTTAGTTTTTATTAAGCAATACAGTCAATATAAAAACAGTCCTAATAAAAAAGAATAGCGTAACGTGCTCACAATCACGGTAAATTTATAAAATTTAAATTTGGGGTAATAAATTTGTCTAAACCAAAAGTTTTAATAACGAGAAATATATTTCCAGAAGCAATTGAAGCAATAAAAGAAGTCGCAGAAATAGATTTGTGGACCGATGAAATGCCGCCTACCCGGGAAGTTTTGATAGAAAAATCAAAAGGTATAGACGGGATTCTGTGTTTGCTGACTGACAAAATTGACGGGGAGTTCATGGATAATGCGGGGCCGCAATTAAAAGTTATCAGCCAAATAGCCGTTGGTTACAACAATATCGATATTGGAGCTGCGACAAAACGCAATATCCCGGTTGGTTACACTCCGGACGTTTTGACTCATGCCACTGCTGATTTTGCATTTACTTTACTAATGTCTGCAGCGCGACTCATTATTCCTGGGCATACCGCAGCCCATGATGGGTCATGGAAAACTTGGCACCCGCTACATTTCTTAGGCCAAGATATTTATGGAAGTAAACTTGGTATAGTAGGGATGGGTCGAATTGGATTCGAAATGGCAAAACGATCTACCGGGTTTGATATGGACATTCTTTATTATGACGTTGATAGACGTGAAGACCTTGAAAAAGAATTAGAGATGGCCCATGTGAGTATGGATGAGTTGTTAAAAGATTCCGATTTTGTAAGCATACATGTTGACCTCAATCCTACAACGACGCATATGTTTAGCGACAAACAATTTAAACAAATGAAATCGTCCTCAGTGGTAATTAATGCCGCACGGGGTCCCGTAATTGATCATATGGCGCTTTACAGAGCTTTAAAAAATAAAGAAATAGCTGCAGCAGGACTTGATGTGACAGAGCCGGAGCCAATACCCGATAACCATCCTCTTTTAAGTTTAGATAATTGTTTAATCGTACCTCATATTGCTAGTGCTACTTTTGCCACAAGAAGAGCAATGTCTAATCTGGCTGCCACCAATTTAATCAACGGTCTCCTAGGAAAATCCTTATCTACTTGCGTTAATCCCGAAGTTGATATCAAGAAAATTTAATTAATCTCATATCTATTTGTTGTAATTTTCATCGACATAATATAAAACTTGCGGTAAGCACAAATCATATCTTGTTTAATACTTAACTAAACTTGTAAGCCAGGCAACCCAGAGGAGACACCTAATGGCTAATACACACACTGATGAAATCAGAAACATGGCTCTTCAGTATCAATGGATGCACAACGCTGATTGGACTCAGATGGCTGAAACCGGTGAACCATTAGTGATGGTAAAAGGTGAGGGCGTAAGAGTAACTGATTCGACTGGCAAAACCTGGCTTGACGTTCATGGTGGTTACACATGTGTCCATCTGGGATATGGGCGCACCGAAATAGCTGATGTTGCCTACGATCAGATGTCCAAGATAACTTATTTCCCTCAAGGCACTACTACCATACCTGTAATTGAGCTATGTGAAAAAATTGCTGAACTAACACCAGGTGACCTTTCAAGAACATTTCCTGGTTCCGGCGGCTCTGAAGCAAATGAAACTGCTATAAAAATGGCTAAGGCATATCATAGGCGTAGAGGAGAATCCGGTAGATACAAAATTATTAGCAGAAAGGGTTCTTATCACGGCACAACTGGTGGCGTCATGTGGTTGGGAAACAATGCCACGGATTTTTCATTAAGTGATTTTGAGCCAGCTGCACCAGGAATGATCCATGTACCGCATCCAAATCATTACCGAGATGAATATAATTCTAAGACTCCATCAGAAACTGCAATTAAATGTGCTCAAGCAATAGAAGATGCAATATTAATGCATGGGCCGAAAACTGTTGCCGCCGTTATAGGAGAACCAGTATCTCAACCAATCGGAGCCCCTGTGCCGGCTCCCGAGTATTGGCCAATGGTTAGAGATATATGTGATAAGTATGGAGTTTTATTAATAATTGACGAAGTCATCACTGGATTCGGACGAACTGGCAAAATGTTTGGCATCGAACATTTCGATATACATCCAGATATTATGACGATGGGTAAGGGAATCATATCTAGTTATCTTCCTTTAGCCGCAACCACGATGAGTGAGCGCATAGCTGAAACTTTTGGAAGTGACAACATGTGGCATGCGGTCACCTCAGCCGGAAATCCCGTCGCAGCAGCGGCAGCTCTAAAAAATATTGAAATAATAGAGAATGAAAACCTTGTAGAAAACTCCAAAGTACAAGGTGAATACTTGAAAAACGGACTCACCGAACTGATGAAAAAACATCCTATTGTAGGTGATGTCAGAGGCATAGGCCTGTTATTAGGCATGGAATTAGTAGCTGATCGTGAATCAAAAGAAAAATTTTCTAAGGAAGTAAATATTGCAGGAAAAATTAACAAGGAGTTCAAAAACAATGGACTTATACTACAAAGCGATGGGAACGTTATAACAGTTGGACCCCCATTATGTGTCGATCAGTCAGATTGTGACGAAATTGTTGATGGTATAGATGCGTCATTAGAAGTTGTTGAACAGCAATTAGGAGTTAAGTAATGATTACAGAGGCAAATCCACAGAGTCCAGAGACTCAAAAACTAAGAAAGTCATCCTTAAAACATAATTGGATGCATGTGAGAAATTGGATCGAGATGGCTGAAGAAGGAGATCCGCTTATTATTAAGGAAGGTAAAGGATTAACCGTTATCGATACAGACGGAAATGAATGGATGGATGTCAACGGCGGCTATTTGTGTGTAAATGTCGGATATGGGCGCACCGAAATTGCTGAAGCGGTGAGAGATCAAATGAACAAAATTAGCTTTACTCCGAGAGGAACAACAACTGAACCAGTAGCTCGGTTAAGTAAGAAGCTTGCGGAGCTTACTCCAGGAGAACTGGAACGATCTTGGCTTTCAACAGGAGGTTCAGAGGCTAATGAAACAGCTGTCAAAATCGCTAGGGCTTACCATAAACGCAATGGAGATAATTCAAAATATAAAATAATTTCACGGCGTGGCTCATATCATGGCGGTTTAGGCATTACAACATGGCTAGGCGGTTATGGAGGACAAGGTAGTAGAGTAGATTATGAACCAGCCCCAATGGGCATGCTATATGCTGCTCAACCAAATCTATACCGTCCTGAAGTACCTGGTTCCACGCCTGAAGAAATAACTGTGAATGCTGCGAAATCTATAGAGGATTTGATTATTTATCATGGCGAAGATACTGTAGCTGCATTTATTGGAGAAGCTTTCTCTGCCGATACCCCTTTTGACGCATGCGCGGTACCAGGGCCAGAATATTGGCCAATGGTTAGAGAAATATGTGATAAGTATGGAGTTTTGATGATTGTTGATGAGGTTATTACTGGGTTTGGTAGAACTGGTAAATGGTTTGGCATAGATCATTGGAACACAGTACCAGATATTATGACTATGGCTAAAGGTATTGTGAGTGCGTATGTTCCAGTGGCGGCAACGATAGTCACGCCAAAAGTGGCTAATGCATTTGCAGGAGAAGCTAATATATTTCCACAAACTTTAACGTTTGGTGGACATCCGGTACTAGCAGCGGCAGCTCTTGCGAATATAGATATTATCGAAAAAGAAAATTTGATCGATAGGGCAGCTGAATTAGGCGAATATTTAATGGAACAAATGCAAAGCGTAGGATCGAAACATAGGATGGTTGGAAATGTACGAGGGCTTGGATTAATGACAGCCATGGACCTAGTTAAAGACCAAGTTACGAAAGAACGTTTTCCTCCAGAAGCTAACGTAGAAAAAATAATGGCTGATAAATTTGCCCAGCGTAAATTGATTATAAGACCACGAGGCTTGCTATGTTTTAGCCCTCCTTTATGTGTTACACGTGCTGAGATCGATCAATTTATGCAGGCTGTTGATGAAGTGTTAGGCGAGGTAGAGACTGAGATGGGCATTTCTTCATAGCACAGATTAGAAGGGTAAATAGATCCAATATCTTATGTTTCTTCGTGTTTAAGGAGCATTAAAAATAGTGTCAACACTGGTTAGAACAACTGTGTATTCCCTCTATGTATTGGCAATTGCTGTAGTTTTCGTCAGTCAATCCATTAGTGCCCAATCTGCTGAGCCTTACATCGCTACAATAGAGATTAGTGGAGCAATAGATAAAACAGAATCCAGGCTGCTAAATAAGGGCGTGCAGAAAGCTTACGATTCAGGCGCTGAGGCAATTATTTTGCTAATAAACACGCCCGGCGGGGACCTTGATTCTACCAGGAAAATGGTAAGGACAATCTACGAAAGTCCCATACCAGTGATCACATTTGTCTGGCCTAGCGGCAGTCAAGCAGCCTCGGCAGGAACGTTTTTATTGGCGGCCGGACACATTGCAGCGATGGCTCCATCGACAAATGTAGGAGCCGCAAAACCTGTATCAATGACTGGTGAAGATTTACCTCCAACTGTTGCAGATAAAGCTACTGAAGATGCCGCCTCATTTTTGAGAAGTATCGCTTTAACACGAAACCGTAATGTGAACGGTTATGAAGAAACGGTAACCAAAGCACGAGCATACTCTTCAATCGAAGCATTGGAAAACGGTATCATAAATTTCGTATCGAAAAATGTTCAACAACTAGTAAAAGATATCGACGGTTCAGAGATCAATATTAATGATGAACTAATGATTTTGGACACTTCTGAGCTGTCAATTCAATCAATCGAACCAGATTTTACTGATAAATTCTTACAATTTCTGGCCAATCCGAACATTGCGTTAATCTTGT
>DBZU01000030.1:36860-42866 GCA_002311285.1 Dehalococcoidia bacterium UBA1152
TTGTTAGCCATAGGCGTTATCGGAATACTAATTGAATTAATTAACCCAGGAGGTTTTATAGCTGGGATAACAGGAGTTGCTGCATTGGCTTTAGCTCTAGTAGCCCTTGGGAATCTTCCAGTTAATTGGACTGGATTAGTCTTAATTGGTTTATCAGTAGCATTGTTTTATATAGAAGTACAGGTGAGTGGAATCGGTATTGCCGGAGTAATCGGCGGAGTGGTGTTTGTAATTGGAGCGGTTTTACTTTTTGGTGGATTTTCTCAACCCGATCTAGATGGGCCCAGTTTCATGGCAAACACTTGGATTTTGGTAGGCATAAGTGCGGTTATTGGAATAATAATTCTTTTATTGATCAAAGCTTCTGTAGAGGCGCGAAGGGATGTATATAAAACTGTAGAAAAGGTGAGTGTTGGACAATTGGCTAAAACAATCACAGGATTAAATCCGACTGGAACTATCTACATGTCTGGAGAAGAATGGAGTGCGGTGAGTGACACAGGAGTAAAGATACTGCCAAATTCACAGGTGATAATAACGAATAAGGATAAACTTATTTTAAAAGTTAAACCATTTGAATTAAATGAATAATGGCGCTAACGTGCAGAATTTTGAAAATAGGTTGGTTTAGTCCAACGAATATGATATTTTAGATTAGTCTGATAGGCAATTTACTTCGCTGGAGGAAAAATGATTCCATATTTGACCGTTGTACAACAATACGAAAGGTTAGGGGTTTTTTGGTTGGGGAAATTTATGGGCCTTCGGCCTGGTGGACTTCACTTACTGATTTGGCCTTTTCATAACACGAGGAAAATTGACTTGCGTGAAATTGTCATTGATATACCGCGGCAAACGGCTATTACGGAAGACAATGCACCAATTGATATCGACTTTCTGTTATATATGAGGGTTGTGGCAGCGGAAAAATCGATCCTAGAAGTATTGGATTATCGATCAGCTGTTGTAGGAATGGCTACAACTACCCTTAGAGCGGTTATAGGAGAGATGAGTCTTGATGATGTTTTGGCTAAGAGAGAACATATCAATAGCTCACTAAGAGCTAGACTGGATGAGGTCACTGACAGGTGGGGCATTAAAGTTACACAGGTCGAAATTCGAGAGATCGAACCGCCACCAGATATTCAGGATTCAATGAATAGGCAGATGGCAGCGGAACGTGTCAGGAGAGCAGCAATTATTGAAGCTGAAGGAGTCAAAAAATCCGCTATCACGGAAGCGGAGGGTGAAAAACAATCAGCTATCCTTAAAGCAGAGGGCGTCAGACAAAGCGAGATATTAAGGGCTGAGGGAGATAAACAGGCCTTGAGCCTAAGAGGAGATGGCTTGGCACAAGCTTTGAGTAATATTTCAAAAGTTGCAAAAGATGTGGATAGCAAAACCATGAGCCTTCAATATTTTGAAACGTTAAAAGAATTGGGGTCTAGTGCATCAACTAAGTTTATATTTCCAATGGAATTTACTGAAATGCTTAAGCCGTTCCTAGGAATGTTAAAACAAGATCCAAAATCTAAGTGACCTCGAAATCCAAGGTTATATATCTGATTTAGTTAGGTATCTAAGCGAAGGTTCGTCTGACATGTAACTAGCTATTGCCTCAAGGGCACCAGTCTCAGTTCTCCATGCAAAGTATTTTTCATAGTGAGCTCGAGATTGCCAAGTTTCGAATACCACTAGGTCTGTTTTGTCATCAGAGTTGAAGTAAAATCCAACGTCTATACATCCTTCGAAAGAACGGGTGTCTGGGATAAGCTCCTTGATATGTGTTTTGAATGCATCCACTGCATCAGACTTTAATTTAAAGTTTATTATGACTTGTGTTTCCACTGTGATTTATCCTATTTATTAGTTTTACAATCTCTCTTTTATGCGACCAGCTAAAGATATATTAAATCCTGGCAAAGATGCAATATCATCGATACGTGCGTTTCTAACCATCGCCATCGAACCAAATTTACGGAGTAATTGTTTTCGCCTTTGGGGACCTATTCCAGGAATCGAATCTAGTTTTGAAATCGTTGATGATTTAGATCGTCTTTTTCTATGCAAAGTGATTGCAAAACGGTGGGCTTCATCCCGAGAACGTTGGAGTAGATATAAAGCTTGTGATCGGTGATCTAAAATAATCGGCTCAGGAGTCTGAGGAACGAATAATTCTTCATTCTGCTTAGCAATACTGGCTAAAGGAATATCTTGTACACCAAGCTCAAGAAACACCTGTAGTGCTGCGCCTAGATGCCCTTTGCCTCCATCAATCAGAACTAAGTCTGGGATTTTGACCCATGCTTGAGTTGAACTCGAATTATCTTTTAGTTTCTTAAACCGCCTTGTAAGAACCTCTTTCATCATACGATAGTCATCAATACCTTCAATATTCTTTATAATAAAACGTCGATAGTCACGTTTATATGGCTTGCCATCTTCAAAAACTGCCATTGATCCAACTGCATTTGAACCTTGTATATTCGATATGTCATATGTTTCAATTCGCCTGGGCAGTCGTGGTAAGTTTAACTCCTCCTGTAATTGTGACATTGCCTCTTCAGACGATCCTTCTTCAAGGGCTTTAAGCTTCAATTGTTCTAGTCCGCGTTTTGCGTTTTCTTCGACCATAGAAAGCAACCGTTTCTTTTCACCGCGAATCGGAACTATCACCTCCACTTTTGAGGACTTTTTGTTTGTTAACCACGATATTATTGACTGAATGTCAACAATCTTTTCTGATATTAGTATTTTGGATGGGATGTACTGTGTATGAGTGTAAAATTGCGTTATGAAAGCTCCCAGTATTTCTCCCGCACTATTTTCATCGGTCCCTTGCATAATAAACTGATCTCTTCCTACTAATTTACCTTCCCTAACGAAGAAAACTTCCATTCTGCTTTGGTCCCGATAGTTAGCCCCTGCGATAACATCAATATTTTCCGTTGAAAGATTGATTACTTTTTGTTTTTCATGGATTTGTTCGATGGCAAGCAACTGATCTCTTAACACTGCCGCCTTTTCATAGTCTAATGCTTCAGATGCTTCCAACATTTTTGTTCGAATGTTTTTTGTAACATGATGAGTTTTGCCTTCCATGAATAAAATAACTTGCTGAATAACTTCACTATATCCTTCCTCATCAACAGCTCCTATACAGGGACCAACACATCTATTGATATGGTAATCAAGGCATGGCCGTTCGTCAGTTCCAGAGATGTGTTTTGTGCACGAACGATAAGGAAATAATTTCTTTAACAAACCTAGTGTCTTGCGAACGCTGCCTGCATTAGCGTATGGACCAAAATAACGTGATCCATCATCAATAAGTTTTCTTGTTATATAAACTTGAGGAAATGATTCCGCAGTATCTATTTTAATAAAGGGGTATGATTTTCCATCTTTTAAACGTGCATTGAATCTAGGTTGGTATCGTTTAATTAAATTACTTTCAAGGAGAAATGCCTCTAATTCAGATTCTGTGACAATAAACTCAAAATCATGAATATTTGATACCATTCGTTGTATCTTTGGCTGCAGGTTGGCTTTTTTCTGGAAGTATGAACGGACACGATTACGAAGTACTGATGCTTTCCCAATATAGATAACATTATTGGAGATATCCTTCATGAGGTATACTCCAGGCTTAACTGGTAATTGAGTTAGTCTTTTCGAAAAATTACCCATATAAGTAAATCTTTAAATTGCTAGATGACACAAATCTCGATTTTTAGGCACTATTGGAGCTTGATTAAGAACTAAGACTCAGAATTGCCAACTAATTTAACGTTATTGTTAAAACTGCTAAGATTGCTCCGAGCACTATAGCAATACATGCTATGTGGATTAATTCGACGCCTAGATAAGAGTAGGCTGTTCCTTGAGTATACATGTCGATCTTCGGTTGAACTATTGGGATAGCGGGTGACTCCGTAGCGGAAGCACCTATGGATTGCTGTTCGGCTTTAGTATTCTCTAATTGAGACGATTCAGTATCACTCTTAATCGAAACAGCAGTCTGGGTTTCAGTGAGGCGAAGTGATGTATTTCGCTTCTTTTTACGCCCTTTTATTGCAGCTTGCCTTGAAGCTACTCTTTTTCCTTTTTTTACCATTTAAAATGTCGTTCCTTGTTAACCTCAAGATCTCGGGTGTGCTTTATTGTATTCTTGCCTTAAATGGTCATTACTTAAATGCGTATATATTTGGGTTGTCGAAATATCAGAATGACCTAACAATTGTTGCACATGTCTTAATGGAGCGCCTCCTTTAAGTAAATGAGTTGCAAAACTATGTCTTAGTAAATGAGGATTAACCTCTCTAGTTAAACCGGCTTTAGAGCCCCGCTTATTGAGTATAAGCCAAAATCCCTGCCGCGTCAGGCGTCTACCTGCTTTATTTAGAAATAAAGCCTTGTCTGAAGATCCATTTGATTGTTCTGACCGCCCGTTTTCAAGGTAGGATTTTACTAAGTCAACTGCTATCGAATGTAACGGGAGTATTCGCTCTTTTGAACCCTTAGCAATAACTCTTACAAAGCCTTCATCAAAATCTATATCGTCAATATCACATGATATTAATTCACTAACTCTGATTCCAGATGCATACATCAACTCAAACATGGCCCTGTCCCTATAATCCTCCGGTTTTATACCTTTAACAGACTTAAAAAGACTGTTTATTTCATGTTCTGACAAAGTTGTTGGTAAAGTTCTAGGTAATTTAGGTATAGATATATGCTTGCAAGGATCGATGTATATTTCATCTTCATCATACAAAAACTTAAAGAAGGAATTGGTTGATGCTATTTTTCTAGCTTTTGTAGCTACTAAATATTTTTTATTATTTAAATTTAATATATATTCTTTGATATCCATCTCATCAACCTCGGTCCAACTCCAGTACGTTTTAGAAGAATTTGACTTATGTTGTGTAAGAAAGTCAATCAATTGGTTAATATCAGATTGATAAGCACTCAATGTGTTTATCGAAACGCCCCGCTCTACTTTGAGGTATACGAGAAACATATTTAGCCCTTCCAGTGCTTTTTCTTTATGCTGTAGAGATGTCATGTGTATATTTTGAATTATCGGTCACTTAAATACTAATTAACATTAGGTCATTAATTGAGTTATTTTATGGGTGGAATAATTTAAAGACTCGAGTAATTACACAGGAATATCGATTTTATTTCCCAGATGGCTTGCCATCATTATTGTCTGTATCTAGAATCTTCTGTAACAAACATGATTACGTTAAACATGACGGATTCGATCTAATGATAGATATTTCTGTAGGGCCAAATTTATTTACAATACAAAACGGCATAAACCTAGCCTTGGCTTGGCATGGTATATTTAGTTTGCTTGGTGTAATCACTGCTGTTTATCTTGTAGCAAGATGGGGACCTATGAAAGGGTTCATTTCTGACGAGATATTATCAATGGCAATCTGGTGTGTATTAGGCGGTTTTATCGGCGCGCGAATTGTACATGTGATCGACCATTGGGCTTTCTATTCTGATAACCTTGCACGTATTTTTTTTATATGGCAAGGCGGAATTGGTGTATGGGGAGGTATTTTAGGAGGGCTTCTCGGCGGTATTTCTTATGTTGCAATTATGAGAGTCCCCGTCGCTAAATGGGGAGTTCTTATGGATATGACTGCCCCTGCCTTGTTATTAGCGCAAACAATTGGGCGGCTAGGGGACATAGCAAATGGAGAGCATTGCGCAAAAGCGGCAAGCCACTTTTTGAGTTTTACTTGGAGCCATCCTCAAACATTGGCATCAAATTGTGCAGCGGGGTTTGTGACCGGAGCAGAACCAGTAATTCTTTATGAAATTGTGGGGAACTGTATTATTTTAGCAATAATTTGGTCTCTGAGAGACCGTTTAAAGCCAGCTGGAATGTTGTGGGCCGTCTACTTGTCTTTATATTCATTAGCAAGATTTGGCATAAGTTTCGCCCGGGAAGACAGAATATGGGCTTGGGGAATGCAGGAA
>DBZU01000030.1:42951-44623 GCA_002311285.1 Dehalococcoidia bacterium UBA1152
TGGGCTTGGGGAATGCAGGAAGCTCATTACATTGCTTTGTTAGTACTGATAATAACTATTCCATTACTTGTTTATAAAGCTAGGTGGGTGCCGAGGGAAGCTATTCCTCAAAATATCCCCGTCGTTTCTATGTTTCGCAGCAACACTAAATCAACCAGGGCTCAAAGGCGAAGAAAATCTGATTAAAACTGAACCTACACTTCTGAGGCGGAATTCTACGAGAGATGATTTTGCTAAACAGCCAGCTTAGACATTATTTGTTGTTTTTGTTATTACTGAAAGTCAATAACCTGTAATTGTATGGTTATCTGGCCTCCCCAGTAGTTCTCCCTCAATTTATATACAGCATTTATCTCCGCCCCTAACTCGTCAAATCTTTCTCCGAGTCGAAAAGCTATAGCGTCAAATTTTGTTGATCCATCACCAAGAACCATTTTGATATGAGATCCCGTTTTACCCACTGTTCTAGATTCATACACTTTTAACTTTCTAGTTAAAAATACTGGCTCTGGATTTGCCTGACCAAATGGCTCCAATGATTTCAAAAATTTTAGATTCTCACTATTGATTTCTTGCAACTTGATTTCACAGTCATATGTAATAGGAGTGGTTTGAATCTGATTTTTTGATTGAGATCTGATATTTTGATTAAAATTTTCTTTAAATTTTTGGATTTGCTCCAGTCGCAACATAAAGCCGGCTGCTTGGCTATGACCGCCAATTTTTAGGAAATCCAGTTTAGTCTCTATCATTGCCTGTAAAATCTCGAATCCTTTAGGACCTCTAGCACTAGCTCGAATAAAGCTATTTTCAGTACAGGCGGCCACCACAGGTCTAGAGTGTTTTTCACTAAGTCGTCCTGCAATCAAGCCGAGTATTCCAGGGTGCCATGTGGGTTCATGAATGAAAATGGAAGGCGAATTATATAACTCTTTTTCTGCGACAATTTTATCAGCAAGTTTTATCGCTTTCGTAGTCAAGCCTCTTCGTGATGTATTTAATTGTTCTAGATGGCCGGCTAAATATTCTGCTCTTGAAGCATCTTTTGTAGTCAGGATTTCTAGGCTTGTATCAGCACTATCAAGTCTGCCTGCAGCATTAAGTCTAGGGATTAGAGTAAATGACAAATCTCTAGCAGTGATGGTGCTAAGATTAACATCAGCTTGTCGAGCAAGAGCTCTTATACCAACCATATCAGTATCCTTAAGCATTTCTAGACCCTGCTTGACTATGAAGCGATTCTCTCCGATCAATGGCCCGAGGTCAGCTATAGTTCCTAGTGCTGCTAAAACCTTCCAATGTTTAGGGGGTTCCTGATTAAAATTTTCACAGACCGCTTCAGCAAATTTTAAAGCTACCCCTGCTCCTGTTAAATGTTGAAATGGATACTTTGACTCGGGCAGCCCAGGATTGATTACGGGAACATCATCGGGCATTCTCTCATTTGCAATGTGATGGTCAGTTATAACTACATTTATGCCTAATGATTTTGCTAGATTTACTTCATCAAAAGCAGTAGTTCCACAATCCACCGTAATAATTAGGCTTACATCTTGCGACTTTAAATAATGTATTGCGCTTTCATTTAAACTGTGTCCTTCTTTGACTCGGTGCGGAATGTAGGTAATATGTTTGGCACCTAAATATGACATGAGATCACTAAGTATGGCGC
>DBZU01000030.1:44738-61020 GCA_002311285.1 Dehalococcoidia bacterium UBA1152
TCGTGCTAACCAAATCAACTGCAGCGCTAATATTTGGTAAAAGACCATGGTCACAATTGAGTCGATCATCTGCAATTAGAAATGATTCGGCTTCTTTTTGTGATGTTATACCTCTATTAAACAATACATGTGCCTGTAACTCTGGCACGTTTAAATTGATTTCAAAGTCATGTGGCAAATTTTGTTTAATCTGCCATTTACTAGGTTTTAAAATGAGATCATCATCATTAAACAATCTTGTTTGATTCATATTTGTTAACGATGACTATCTTAAAGATCTACACCTTTAAAAACAAGCGAACTGTTATGCCCGCCAAAACCAAATGAATTAGTTACTACTGAATTGATACTAATTCTCCTTGCTTTATTCGGAGTATAATCAAGGTCGCATTCTGGATCAGGATTTTCAAGGTTTATTGTTGGAGGCACAGCATTATGCCTTATTGCTTCTACGGATACCATCGCTTCTAGTGCCCCTGATGCTCCTAAAAGGTGACCGGTCATTGACTTAGTGGAGCTTATTGGCACCTTATATGCATGTTCATCAAAAACAGCCTTCATTGCGAGGGTTTCATATTTGTCATTTAATGGCGTAGATGTTCCATGTGCGTTTATGTAATCAACCTCATCAGGATACATATCTGCCCGTTTCAACGCACTTTTCATGGCTCGCGCTCCACCTTCTCCGCCAGGAGCGGGTTGAGTTACGTGATAAGCATCAGCAGATGCTGCATATCCAACCATTTCGGCTAGCGGTTCGACGGAACGTTTGGTTAGACTGCTTAAAGTTTCTAAAACTAATACGGCTGCACCTTCACCGCATACAAATCCATCACGCTGAGCATCAAAAGGACGGGACGCTTTCTTGGGGTCATCATTTTGCGTTGAAAGTGCATGGCAAGCATTAAATCCAGCTATACCAATCGGACAAATGGATGCTTCGGTGCCACCCGCAATGATGATGTCTAAATCATCAGTTTGTAGTTGATTGAAGGCAGCTCCAATTGAATCAGCTCCACTTGCACAAGCAGACACGGTAGCAATACTAGGTCCACGTGCCCCGATAGTCATAGAAACTTGTCCAGAAGCCATATCAGG
Organism: Dehalococcoidia bacterium UBA1152; assembly: GCA_002311285.1. Lineage (GTDB taxonomy): Bacteria > Chloroflexota > Dehalococcoidia > Lucifugimonadales > UBA2962 > UBA2962. The sequence goes on from DBZU01000030.1 coordinate 45,837, forward strand.
CAGCATCATCGGCACAAAAAATGGAGAAACTCTATTCGGGCCTTTTACAGTCAATACCTCAATCTGATTAGATATAGTTATAATGCCACCAATGCCACTTGCTATCATCACCCCAATTCTTGTTGAATTATCGCTGTTTATTTTCAAGTTGGCGTGATCAACTGCTTGGAGTGCTGCTCCAACAGCAAATTGTACAAACCTATCTAAACGTCTGACTTGTTTTTTTTCGAGATATTCAGCCGGATCGAAGTCAGTTACTTCTGCAGCGATCTGTGTTTTATAGTTTTCTGCATCAAAAGAGGTTATCGTATCAATGCCGGACTTGCCGGCAATAAGGGACTCCCAGGTATCTGCTAAGTTTAATCCAACAGGAGTTATGGCTCCCAAACCTGTGACAAAAACACGGTTTGACATAATTGTTTAAGTCTCCCAAATTATTTAGTATCATGCTTTATCGATAGTCAATCTCACTGATAAATTAACATGACTTCCTTTAATTCATTTTTGTAATACTCTTAAACTAAACGAGGATTATATATCAGTACTCTAAAAATATATGCTAGTTATAATTAAGCAATATAGTGTATTCACATATTGAAAGGTCATTAATTTACCGCAATGATAGCTGAACTAACCCCTAAAGTAGCAATAGAAACCCATGGATGTAAATTAAATCAAGCTGATTCAGAAAAATTAGCTTTAGAATTTATGGAGGCTGGATTTGCTTTGGTAGGCACAGATCAGCGCGTTGACATATACATAGTTAACACTTGTACCGTTACTCATGTTGCGGACCGAAAAGCCAGAAGAGCTATTAGAGCTGCCCGCAAACAAAACCCCTCAGCGATAATAGTGGCAACAGGATGTTACGTCGATAGAGATGAAGAGGCTATATTGGCGTTGCCAGAAATAGACATTATTGCCAACAATTCAGATAAAGTCACCTTAGTCAAAGAAATAATTGCTAACCAGGGTGATGACTTTATAAGTTGTACCGTTGGCACAGATCAGGTTCCAGTTAACCTCTCATTACGCAGAACTAGAGCAAACGTAAAGATTCAAGAAGGATGTAATCAAGTTTGCTCTTACTGTATAGTGCCTAAGGTTCGAGGAAGGGAACGAAGTATCCCTGCTGATCAAATAGTGAGCAATATCAAACGTTTACAGTCCGTTGGGTATAGAGAAGTAGTGCTTACCGGAACCCAATTAGGATCCTACGGATTTGATATTACAGACGGCCCGGATAAATTGTATAAACTTATTGAATACATCCTGCAAAACACTTCGATTGAAAGGCTGAGAGTGTCGTCAATTCAACCCCAGGAGGTCAATCCAGATTTGCTAAACTTGTGGCAGGATCCAAGACTTTGCCCACACATGCATATCCCTCTACAGTCGGGTAGCAACAGAATTCTAAAACTTATGCGAAGACGTTATACGAGACAAGATTACTTGGCATCCATCTGCGAAGTATCAGCTAAATTTCCCGAGATTTCGATTACTACAGATATCATAGTCGGATTTCCGGGAGAAACGGAATCAGAATATCTGGACACGATAGATATTGTTAACACAGTAGATTTTGCAAAATTACACGTCTTTCCATTTTCCATACGACCTGGAACCACAGCTGCGTATATGAAAGATGAGATTAAACATCAATTAAAATCACTTAGGGTTAAAACTCTTATCAAACTAGGTGAACAGAAAAGCTATCGATATAAGCAACGAATGTTAGGATCTGTACGATCCGTATTATGGGAAGAAAAAAAACATGGAGTATGGCACGGACTGACTGACAACTATATACGGGTGAATTTGTGCAGTGACAGAGATTTAGGCAATCAAATTAGTTCAGTATTACTTATGGAACAGTCAGGGGGATCTGTGGCCTGTTCAATCAAAGAGTAAAGATAATTAAATGTCTACTGGTAGTAATCCATATCGACCACCTCTTTGCTCGACATATCCCGCATAGTTTTCCTGGGCATTTCCAAAAACTAATAACCATCCCTTATCTAATGCCATCGATAAAACCTCGCGTTTAGCTAAAAGAGTTTTATTTGGAGAATAGTCTAAAGAACTAATACATCCGGGGGCCAAATGAAATGATGTCGGCATTAAATCTCCAGCATATGCGATTCTTTCACTTCCTGATTCTATTAATACTACCTGATGTCCAACACTAGGTCCGTCAGTCACAAGTGTTGTTATGCCTGGAGCTACCTTATAATCGCCATCAATCACTTCCAATAAATCTTTTTCCATTAATGGCGCTACGTCATCCTGGTAATACAAAGGAGCTCCACGTTCACTAGGATTAGTAGCTTGTTCAAGAGCTGTTTTCTGAACTAAATATTTAGCTTTTGGAAACGTCGGCAGGGTTTGACCAACTCTATCCACTTTAGTGCATCCACCAGCTCTATGGAACCTTAAATCCGTCAGCACTACTATATCGATATCCCTAGCGGTCAATCCTTGTCTTTTTAAGTTTTTTATGAGTTTGTTGCCTGCTGCTCCAAATGACTCCTTCAGCTTCTCCATGCGTTTAGCTCCAATCCCGCTATCAATTAAAATGTTTTGTGACCCCAACTGTATTAGTATGCAATTTAGAGAAATCCTAACCCTATTACTTCTGTCTGGTTTAAGATTGTGTTCCCACTGGATTTTAGGAACAGGCCCAAAAAGAGCCCCACCATCTATAAGTAAAGTTCCGTCTGTAACCACATCTATTGATATATCCCCAACCTTCATATTTACTCCATTACAAAATATTCAATTTATTTTATCAACTACCGAGCGGAATGCTTCGATAGTCTGTTCGGCGTCTGAGTCATCATGGACTGTTGATAGATAGAATTTGCTATCGCCTTTTAAAATCCCTGTGTTCCTTAATAACGCATTAAATTTCATTAGTTTCGATTTATCTGCCTTTAAAGTAGACCTATAATCAACTATATTGTGATCAGTGAAAAAAACATCAAATAAGACTCCTTCTCCAACGACTTTCGACGTTATTGATGATTCATTTAAAGTTTTTTCCAGCCCAGATTTAATTTTGTTTCCGATCTGATGCATTCTCTCATACGTACCAGGACGTTTTAGGATTTTGACAGTAGCCAGTCCCGCTACTGCTGCCACCGGATTTCCACTAAGGGTTCCGATTTGAGGCATCCATGCTTCTGCTTCAACGGCGGAAGCATCAAAATGTTTCATGATGTCCTCTCGGCCACCTACAGCGGTAAGAGGAAAACCCCCGGCTACAGCTTTTCCAAGAGAACAAATGTCTGGCGTAATTCCGTAAAATTCCTGAGCTCCTCCATACGCAAAACGAAAAGATGTTACAACCTCGTCAAATATCAAAGGTATATCATTCTGTTCCGTAACTTCCCTTAACATTTCAAGAAATCCTGGCTTTGGCGGTAATAGCCTTTGAAAGGGCTCTACAATGACCCCGCCAATTTCATTTTTGTGATCATTAATTATTGATTGTGTAATTTCTATATCATTGAATGGAGCTATTAGCATAGTCTCAGAGACGGCTGCAGGAATCCCTCCAGAATCTGATTTAGGTTTAGGGAATTCATGTGGGTCAGATGGCATCATACTTTGAAGGGCATAATCGTTCATTCCGTGAAATCCACCTTCAAACTTCAGTATCTTATCCCTCTTGCTAAAAGCTCTTGCAGCCCTCATCGCATACATTGTTGCTTCAGTGCCGGTACTAGAAAATCTTACTTTATCAACGCATTCCATAGCGTTAGAAATTTCTTCAGCTAACAAAATTGCTGGCTCATTATTAGCAAAGAAAGTTGTCCCATTTTCAAGTTGAGTTCTGACTGCCTCCATTACTTCGGGATGTGCATGACCTGTAATCATGGGGCCTGATCCTAGCAAATAGTCTATATATTCATTGCCTTCAATATCTGTAACTTTACTGCCAAAGCCTTTGTCTATAATTACGTCCTCAGATAAATTGCCAAGCGATCCTCCAGGCAAATATTTGTGAGCTTTAGCTACCAGACCCAATTCTTTATTATTCCGTTTATCCAAGCTGATTTGATTCTCACTTTTTTTGTAATACTTGATAAGCCGTTTATAGCAAAGGTACACTCATAGTCGTGTACTCAAACAACATTCACTAAAATATTAAAATATAGGGTAACAGGATATTTAACAAATATGAAATTAAACGTTAAAGCTGGTGACATAACAAAACAAGATGTTGACGCAATTGTAGTTAACTTATTTGAAGGGATTTCTAATCCTGGCGGAGCGACTGGTGCGGTAGATAAATCTATTAACGGCGCCATATCTTCCTTAATAAAGGACGGGGAAATTACAGGTAAACTGGGAGAATTAACCCTTATACATAGTCAGCGAACAATTAAACCAAAACGCATTTTGGTTGTTGGACTCGGCCCTAAAGAAAAATTCGATTCAGATAAGATTAGATTTGTTTGTGGAAAAGCTATCAGATTTCTCGGTGAGAAAAAAATCAAGTCATGTGCGACTATACTTCACGGTGCAGGCAATGGTTCAATCCAGCCTGAAATTGCAGCTCGCTCTATTGCAGAAGGAACTGTTTTAGGATCATATCGATTCGGAATACATAAATCTGAAAAATCGTCACTCCATGTTGAAGAACTTCTTGTCGTTGAATCAGAAAAATCTAAAATTGATGCTATAAAATCAGGTATAGATCAAGGCGTAATAATGGCTAACTCAGCAGCCTTGGCTCGCGACCTAGTAAACCAGCCTGCAAATTATATGACTCCTTCCGATTTAGTTGATGTAGCAACAGACATTTGTGATGGTAATTCATTGCAACTTGAAGTGTTTGATGAAAAACGCATGCAGGAATTGAAGATGGGAGCACTACTTGGTGTTGCTAAAGGGAGTGTTGTCCCACCAAGAATGATAATAATTAAGTATACCGGAGATCCGGAACACCCTGAAAATAATTTAGGTTTAATCGGCAAAGGCATCACATTCGATTCTGGAGGAATATCCATCAAGCCTTCAAGCGGCATGGCTGCCATGAAAGGTGATATGGCCGGAGCTGCCTCGGTTATTTGTACGATGAAAGCGATTGAGGCTTTAAAGCCGAAGATTAACGTTACTATGATTGCGGCTTCAACAGAAAACATGCCCGGAGGAAATGCCCAAAAGCCAGGCGATGTTGTGACCGCAATGAATGGCACTACAATCGAAGTGGACAACACGGATGCAGAAGGCCGCCTTGTTTTATCAGATGCAGTTTCTTACGGAGTTCAATTAGGTCTTAGGCGTATAGTCGATGTCGCTACACTTACGGGAGCAATAGAAATCGCTTTAGGTAAAGTCGCAACCGGCGCTTTCAGCAACAATTCAGAATTAGTGAACTCAGTTATAAAAGCCGGTAATGACGCAGGAGAAAAGATGTGGGAATTACCTACCTTCGAGGAGTATAGGGATCTTTACAAAAGCGATGTGGCCGATTTAAAAAACGTAGGCGGCCGGCAAGCGGGTTCCATAACTGGAGCTATGTTTATCGGCGAATTTGCCAAAGATGTGGCATGGGTTCACCTTGATATTGCATCTACATCGACCTCATCAAAAACATCTGGACTGTTAACTAAAGGAGCCACTGGAATCCCGGTCCGTACGTTAATATATTTGGTATTAGCGCTGTCTAAGGGTTAGTATTCCCGCGTGCGTCAATATAAAATAACAGGTATATTATGCTTGAGTTTCCGTGGTGGGCGTGGCCAAGTCGGTTAAGGCGCCAGGTTGTGGCCCTGGAGATCGTGGGTTCGAATCCCATCGTCCACCCCATATACTTAACTTACACTTTGCGCCCGTAGCTCAACGGATAGAGCGCTTGGCTTCGGACCAAGAGGTTGCGGGTTCGAATCCTGCCGGGCGTGCCAACACATGACACTATAAGTAAAAATCGACTCAATAGAGCGGTATCATGCATTAGTCTGTGATAAGTTAATCGAGACAATCTGAGATATTCAAATTGGTAAGGTTGGGGACTCGACATCAATATTAAATTCGCATCTATTTTAATCGCATCAGGTTTAATTCCATTAATGTTGTCTTGTAACGGCGGTATTCAGCCTATTGATAGTGCCACTTCGGAACCCAGCACAGCAAATAATGAAGAAATTGAACCTACAGCTACTAATGAACCGCCAATGCCTGGGCCAACAAGTACATCCACTATTGGGTTAACTACAGTGACTACCCCAACGCCTAAACCAATTCCGATGATCGTTGGTACAGTTAACTTTCAGATTGACGTTCAGCAAGTGGCGGGAGCTTCCCAACTTGAACAAGCTAGTATTGTCGGTCCTGACTTGCTTCGCCTGAAAGACGGACAGTACCGGCTTTATTTACAATCTAGAGCCGATCAAAACGCAAAAAACGGAGAAGGAGTGAATATCATCAGCCTTATTTCGCCAGATGGCATCCAATGGGCCGTTGAGCCAGGGATACGCATCCAACACGGTAGTGATTCTGACGTTGATTACGAAGCTGGTGAACCCGGTGTCTATCTGGGACTGGATGACAAGTACCATATGGCTTATACAGGCCGCTTCATGGGCGTCAGGAAAGATGGGTCCGATCAAAAGATGCATAGGCTGGTTTTCGCTGTATCGGACGACGGCCTAACTTGGACAAAGCTGAATCAACATTATGCTGATCCAGATAATATCAATGATTTCGCGTCCAGCGCAGACGTTCATATTTTAAACGGCGGGTATGTCATGTATTACACTGGGGAACGAAATATTATCAAAGCAACGTCGCAGGATGGTCTGACATGGGTCAGGCAAGAAATCACAATCAAGGCCGGCCATGATTCCACCATGGTCAAACTTGATAACACTTACTATATGTTTGTAAAAATGCCGAAGGATTTGGCATATGGACGTAACCCAGACACTGAATCAGACCTGCTAGTTATGGCAATTTCGGACGATGGGGTGAACTGGTCCAATAACTACTACCAGGTTGTTGTGAAAGATTTGGATGGCAGGGAAGTCGGTCCTAGAGATTTACAGGACCCGGGATCGATAGTTCTTTCTGATGGGACGCTACGTGTCTTTCTCAACGACGACGGTGGCAACAACATATACTCCATTATTCCAACATCGCCACTACCTAAAGGCATTCCTCAACCCCCATTAAACCCTAACGCGAATAATGGTAAACCTGAAGATAAATATGAGTGCAATATAAATTCTGATGGTTACTGTATTTTTTCAGGCAGCCCTCATAAAGCCGGCCTAAATCCAGGTACTAAAGACATAGTTACCCGTAATGGGGAATTCTTGTTCTCCTTAGATGAAGCGGTAGCGGTAAATTCATCAGGCGTACTTGAAGCTAAGGGAACCCCTGCTTTTGATGGAGACGAGCTTATAAAATATTCTCAAGATGGAATGACAGACGACGAGAAATCTTTTCACAGAGTAATGGCCATTATATTTCCAATTCGAAACGCTCTTATGTACGATATTTCGGACATAACTCAGGATAAATGGGACAAACTTGTTTTTGAACTTCAGATAAGAGGTATTAAAGACAAAACCTTCACCGCTGGAGCAACACCCAGAGACAATTACTATGGTAGACAGGGTGTTTTTGAACTCGCAAAACATCCAAACGGTAAAGACATCCATCATGATGTGATGAAATTTCTTGAAGAAGCTGGACTTTATCTTCTTTGTCACGTTACCAGTGACGATTTTAATCAAATGCTTAAAGACACTCACCCTGAAAACCACAACCCCTGTGAAGAAGCAGGAATTACATCAAAAACACCTTTCGATAATTAATGCAAAAGCACGACAAAACGGAGGTTAAGCATGAAAGTTTTAGTGATCGGTGGCACTCGTGACTTTGGTAAAGTAACAGTTCGCAAACTAATTGAACGTGGAGATAGTGTAACAATTTTCTCTCGCGGCAATGTTAAGCCAGATTTCTGGAATGATATCAAACACATATCCGGTGATCGAACTGAACACTCTGCATTCATAGATGTACTAAATAAAACAAATTATGACGTAGTAATAGATAACGTTGCATACACTGTCAAAGACGTTGAGGCTGCTATAAAAGCGTTTTCCGGGAATATTGGCAGATATATAGTCTCATCGACTGTTTCTGTGTATGGAGGACCTGGACATGCAATTAGTGCGCGAAGCCAATCCAAAAATTCCCTTGGCTCTAAAATCGATGAATTTATTGATTTATCAAGTCACTGTCCTTTGATGGAAAATGACCTAGACCTTAGAACGGTGTCCTGGTATAGAGACGAAACTGTACATGAATATGCAGAAGGTAAGCGACAAATAGAACGATTATTATCTGAAAATCGGAGGTTTCCATCGACAATCATGCGCATCCCATCCGTTTTGGGCCCAAATGAAAATGGAAACCGATTGTGGTTTTACATGCAACGCATTTTAGACGGAAATGAAATAATTTTGCGGGATGGAGGTTCAGCCATTTTTCGACCTGGCTTTAGAGACGACGTCGCTCAATCATTTATAGATGTGATGAATTCAGAGCTCGCTATTAACAATATTTACAATATAGCCGGACTAGACATCGTAAGCTTGAAAACATTCCTTAAAGTAATAGCCGATGCTTTAGATAGACCTCTAAATGGAGTTGATATACCAGCATGGATTGTTGAATCAAATTCTGAACTGCCTTGGGATGACTGGTTCTATGACTTCTTTTCACGACCCCTTCTATACGTACCCTCGATATTAAAGGCTAAGTCAGACTTCCAACTAAAAACAACCCCAATATCAACTTGGGTTAAAGAAACAGTGGACTGGTATAACACTAATCAAATCCCAGATTCAAACGGATATGATAAACGTCAAATCGAGATCGAATTGTGTCGGAAATGGAAAAAAGAATACTCGAGATTCACTAACAATTTCAGTAACTAACAACTTTATTTTAATTACATGAAGACAATTTATGCTCATAGTCACTGTGGATCAAATATAAGATATAGATATCCAAGAAACATTCAGCGTTGTTCAAGGTAGCACTGTAAGGAGTAGGGCAGTAGGCAGAGACATAATCGCAATATTGAGGCTGATTATCGGATGGGAAGTGACTGAATATACCAATTTGCTCACTGAAAGCAGGGTGCAAGCTATTGATAGAATGTCTAAACAAGCTGAAGAAACGGGAGCTGATGGTGTGATTGGGGTTCGGTTTGAAAACGCAGCAGGCAAAAATGGTGAATCTCAAATACTAGCTTATGGCACAGCCGTAAAACTTAAATAGAAGAGTTTTTTTCGGGTTTGTATGATTATGGGCTTAGTTATCAAAGGTTCCGAGAATGTTTTTAACCTTTCCCCAATACATAACAATAATAATTAATACTGACCCTACACAGAACATTATTGCAGGCCCAAGTAATAGATTTCTCTGAAAATCACTTAGTACTTGTTTCCAATAATCAATACCTATCTCAGTAAGCAAGTTATTTGTCTCTGCAAAATAATCGCTTTGAATAAACTCAGATCCCAGTGAAAATGATATTTTATCTGTTAATTGACCTACATAGGCACTGTATATTGGTCCATAAATTATTAATGCAAGTAACGCGCATACAACCAGAGCCCCAAGACCCCATAAGAGTCTTTGTTTTAAGTTCTGGCCCCCTAATATCCCAATTAAAGTTAATAAAAACAGGATCACTACGTATATAGTCCATCCATAATTTTTTATTTCATGAAACACTGATCTCACATTTTGTATAACGGTAGCGCCTTCGGTTCCAAAAAGTTTGCTATCTAAGGTTTTTTGATCACCTTCCCATCCATCTCGAATAAATAGACGTACTTGATCAATTGTTTCTATGCTTAATAGATTAGATGAAGAAATATCAGCCTCAAAGTTTTTTTCAGTGTATGTAAATCCTTCAGACATAAGTTTTCTAATATTATCGAGCATATTTATGCTGCCTTCTCCTCCGTATTCCATTAATCTCGCTCTGATCACCTGTTCATCCATATTAATTATGTCTGGTATCGGATCAAACACTAACGTTTTAATATCAGCTGAAATCTTTGACTGTATCTTTGACGAAACTGCCGCATCATATGGGATGCACAAAGGGAAATCTTGGTAGTTCTGGACATTGATAAGGGAGCTTTGCTGCTCAGAGGTGCAGGTCGGAAGAGATAATTCATTTACCATGTAGTCATTAATAGATTTTTCTATATTTTCCTGGGCTGCTAATTTATTTGCTTTTATATCTATTAATATGTCGATACTATCTGATCTTCCAACAATATAATCTGTTACGTCATCTATCGCATATTCAGTTTGTTCTTCTGCCCAAGTCGGCGGAGCAACATCCCGCATGATTTCTAAGATTTCGGCATCAGTTATGAATAATCCATATGGAAGCGCGGCATTTTCGGGGATTAGCCCTTTTACAGCTGGTTCAATTACTCCTTGATAGAGTATTTCGCCCACATTCTCCTCAGACAATAGCAGCTTGAACTCTGCTGAAGCGATAGCTACTCTGTCACTTATATCAATATATACAATGAATTCATCTGACTCTCCAGTAAAATACGGGGTGACTTGATCTAAGGCCTCTTCAAGATTATGTTGTATCCAATCTGGCGGAACAACCTTACGAGACGCCTGGATAAGCCGAGTGCTAGAAACTTCTATCCCAAAAGGCAGTTGGTGATTTGATATATGCTCTAAACTGGGATCAACAAATTTTTGATAGGCAAGGTTATATGAATCTGTTGTATCTAGTATATATTTAAGCTCTTTGATAACTAGTTTGATTTCTTGGTCAGTATCCAAATCTATTTTTATATATGAGTTGTGTTCTGCCAAGTAGTCTTCTAGCGCCTGCAAAAATGTTTCTACTGAACGTTGAAGCCACTCTGGAGGCACTGCACGCCTTATAGACTTCGCTAATTCTTCGTTGGTGATTCCAAGCGAATTGATGGCAGGATCGGTAAAGCCACCAGGAAGCTTATCAGGTGGTATTGTGTACGCATCATTGAGGGCCTGATTTAACACAGGTCCCGTCAGAGAGTTGTAGAAATCAATTTTCTCTAACGCCTCGCCATAAAATACTGGCCGAAGAATCTGAAGATTCATAACCCAAAGCACAGAACTGAAGAAGATTAGAAAAAGTACCAGTAGTACAAATGGTATTAAAACAATTCGTCTTACTATAATCATATATTTAGGTACTTTACCATTGATAGATACATTGTTTTCCCCAAAACTAGAAAACAATGCCTAACATAAACGTTAATTAAATCAGTTAATAGACTGCATTAGGCGTTATGCGTCTGGTACGGGGTTTTATGCGAATTCTTCTCTTAACTGACTGTAGATATCTTTCATACGATCAGTCCCCAGTTGCAAAACTGTTCCAATATTCATCATTCTATAGCCTTCAGCTATCCATCGACGTGCATCCTCAGGATCAAAAAACGTGGTTGCTAATGATTTGTCCATGTGTTTCATTTTTTCGGCTACATTTCGCATAATACTTTCTACTTTTTCATGATGTATATGTCCTGGGACTCCAATAGATGCAGATAAATCCATTGGTCCGACTAGCAACACTTCAAAGTTCTCAATTTCAAGAATTTCATCTATTTTTTCGTAGGCCTCAATACTTTCCATCTGCAATACTAGAAAAGTGTCTTCGTTTGCTTTGGCAACAACCTCTGAAACTTCAATATCCAGTGGCCCAGCAAACCAAGGGGCAATACCACGCTCCCCAATTGGTGGGTATTTAGCATAATTTATTGCTTGATTAACTTCCTCAGGATTATCAACCTGAGGAACCATTACACCAACAGCCCCAACATCATAAGCCTTTTTTATATAAGAAGGGCTGTTCCAAGGCACTCTAATTACTCCTGCAACTCCGGCCTGTCTAGCCATAATGCATATCGGTCCTATAGATTCTGTGCCCCAAGGTGCATGTTCCTGATCTATCCAAACCCAATCCGGTTTAGTTTGGTAGATTGCTGCAGCAACATGAAACTCCCGACTAAAGAACAGGGAGCTTAAAAGAAGTTCTTGATTTTTGATTCTAGAACGAATCTTACTTGGATAAACACTCATCGTTTTTACACCCCAGCATACTTTTCCATTTGAGCCACTATATCCATATCCACTTTTTCAGAGAATGCTGCTAATAATTGCTTAACTATGGGACCTTGTTTGCCATCTCCTATTGAACGTTTGTCAACAACTGTAACTGGAAAAACAAAATTTGTTGTGGTGACAAAGAACACTTCGTCAGCAGTGTACAGATCATATGGCTGCAGGTGTTCTTCAACTACAGATATTCCCATGAGTTGCGCCATATCAAACAATGTCTCCCTGGATATCCCTTTCAAAATGTCATCATCCTTCGGGGTAATAATGACTCCATCCTTTGCTATAGCTACATTGTAACCAGTCCCTTCAGCAATATTACCTTCCAAATCAAGTAGAATCGGCAGAGCTTCATGGTCTACATCTTTTGCTTCCAGTTCAGCTAAATTAAAATTCATACGACTGTAGTGTTTTATCTTTGGATCTAACGACTGTGCTGAATATGCTCTAGTTTTAGTAATTACAGCCTTAGCTCCGTTTTTATATAAAGTGCCCCAAGGGTTCCATGGGACCGGCTTAGTTACTATCAAAACAGTTGGAGTGGGTATATCTGCCCTTGTAGGAGCAACTCCACGGGTTACCGTCTGCCATACAAACCAATCTCCAGCAGATTCGAGCCGAGCTTCTTCATTCATCCTGACTAAATCTTCTGACACCGATAGCATCTCCTCGATATCTATACCCGGGTCAATACGTACATATTTTAGTGATCGATATAAACGTTCAATGTGTTCTCGCAGCTTGAAGGGTTTTCCTCCATAGGTGCGTGCAATATCAAAAACTGCATCGCCAACATAAAAACCTCGGTCCATCGGGTCTATTTTGACCTGACTTTCTGGCAAAAATTCTCCATTTAAGTATGCTATTACGTCACTCATAGTTCGTATTTTCTATTCAACCCCCTCAATGTTAGACTCATTGTAATATGCGAATTAAATCAATCAAGTCATTTATAGTCAACTCAAACAGCCCAAAAAACTGCTGTTTTGTAAAAGTAGAGACGGATGAAGGAATAAGTGGGTGGGGAGAATGCTACACACAATCTGACCGAGACACTCAAATTTCATCTCATGTTGATCAATTATCAAGATATTTGGTTGGTAGAGATCCGGCGCAGATAAAGAACTTTACACAAATCGGATACGATGACTTTGCATCAAAACGTGGGTCTATGGATTTGTACAGTGCTATCAGTGGAATAGAACAGGCTTTATGGGATATCAAAGGCAAAACGCTTGATACTCCTGTATTTCAGCTACTTGGAGGCAAAGTCCGTGATGAAGTACGAGTCTACGCAAATGGGTGGTCACAAGGATCAAAAGACCCGCTAGAACTTGCTGAGAAAGCGTCTTTGGTTGTTGAAATGGGGTTTGATGCACTTAAATTTGACCCCGTGCCAGGACCATGGCGCAATTTCGTTGATAAAGACGTAGTAAACACAGCGATCGCCAATGTATGTGCTGTTAGAGAACAGGTTGGACCAGATGTAGACATATTAATCGAAATTCATCGTAGATTAGCTCCAATGCATGCCATTAGAATCGCAAAACAAATAGAGCAATATAATCCATTTTGGTACGAAGAACCGATACAACCAGAAAATTTAGATGCTCTTGCTGAGGTAAGAAGAAAAATTAACATACCAGTAGTTACCGGAGAAGCTTTATATACAAAAACAGCTTTCCGGGACGTATTTGCAAAGCGCGCTGCAGACATAATTAATCCCGACGTATGCAACGTAGGAGGCATATTAGAGTTAAATGAAATCGCTGCTACTGCCGCATCGCATCTAGTGGGCGTGGCACCACATAATTACAACAGTACAAGTATCGGGCTGGCAAGTACGATTCAATGCTGTGCCACTATGCCTAATTTCATCATTACAGAATATTTTTTAAACATGGAACAAGTCACATCAGCTGTAACAGAGGATCCATTAGTGATAAAAAACGGCACAATTAAACTGACAGATAAACCGGGACTAGGCGTCAATCTTAATGAAAAGGCTCTTGTCGCACATGCATCTAAAACCATGCCTCAACGATCATTGCCCGAGATTTACAACTCATAATCGTCAATTTAAAACTCCAACTATGAGTTGTAGCCTAAATCTTACTAATCCATAGGTTGTTTTGTAATCCTAAGATAAGGTTTCGGTGAATCCCATCCATCTGGAAACTTTTCTTTAGCTGCTTCATCGCTCACTGATGGTGGAATTATTACATCGTCACCTAGTTGCCAATTTGCTGGAGTAGCCACGGTGTGCTTAGAGGTAAGCTGGCATGAATCGAGCAATCGTAATACCTCATCAAAATTCCTGCCAGTGGTCATCGGGTAAGTTAATGTGGCTTTGATCTTTTTGTCGGGTCCAATTATAAAAACGGATCTTACTGTGGCATTATCAGCAGCCGTTCTTCCTTCACAACTATCACCCGCTCCTTCAGGCAACATATCATACAACTTAGCAACCTTCAGATGTGTATCACCGATTAGGGGATAATTAACAGCATATCCTTGGGTTTGTTCAATATCTTTTGCCCATGCCGTGTGATCTTCAACCGAATCGACACTAAGGCCGATAACCTTGCAATTTCTTTTATCAAATTCGGGTTTGAGTTTTGCAACATAACCCAATTCAGTGGTGCACACTGGAGTAAAATTCTTAGGATGAGAAAAAAGTATTGCCCAATCATCTCCAATCCAATCGTGGAAATTAATTTCTCCATTCGTTGTCTCGGTAACAAAATTCGGACAGTCGGAATTAATTCTTAAAGACATTTATTTCAATCCTCCCTAATTATAGTTATGATATTAATACAAATAATTATGAATCTGTCAAAAAACGCCCAAATATATGTAGTAATAATATTCACTATTTTATTTTCTATTAACTGTAACAACGCTGATAAAACTTCTTCATTAAACCCAGACTTACGTTCATCGTTAGTCCAACAAAACTATCTATCCGATGAATCTGGAATTATGGTCACTGGCGTGTCATCTATCACGTTAGAAC
>DBZU01000030.1:61084-62660 GCA_002311285.1 Dehalococcoidia bacterium UBA1152
GTGTCATCTATCACGTTAGAACCTGATATGGCAACCTTGAATTTAGGAGTTGAAGCCAGAGCCGGCACAGTGTCTGAAGCCAGAAACACCGCTTCCATTTCAATTGACAAAGTTACTAGCGTTCTAACAAGTATGGGCGTAGAACACAAGGACATCCAAACTGTCTCTTTCAACATATATCCTCAATATGACTACGTTGAAGAAATAGACAACGGACGTATTAAGGGGGGCCAAGTGCTATCTGGTTACACGGTATCCAATATTTTGGTAGTGAATATAAAAGATCTTGATCAAATTGGTGAAATAATTGATGCTGTAACAAATGCAGGGCAGGATCAAATCCGTATTAACGGTGTCAATTTTAATGTACAAGATGCGGTTCAATTTCAACCAGAGCTTCGAAAATTGGCTGTGCAGGATGCGGTTGATAAAGCATCACAATTATCTGAGTATGCAGACGTCAAACTTGGCAAAATTACGATGATTGCTGATTTTTCTTCCCAACCCAATATCTCAGTCGACAAAAATTTGTTTTCCGAACGTGCATTGGCTGTACCCGTAACCGGTATAAATGCTGGTGAAATCACCATTACTATGCAAATTAATATAGTTTTCGAGATTGAAAACTAATGTTTTATACTAAAACATGGTCCGTTTAGATTATTCATTTTTCGACCGCCCGACATTGAATGTATCAAGAGAACTATTGGGTAAAAAGCTAATCAAAATTGAGCCAGACGGTAACTGCCTATCAGGCATAATCGATGAGGTTGAATCGTACATAGGGTCAGAAGACCTTGCTTCCCACGCTAGAAACGGCTTAACACAACGCACCCAAGTGATGTTCGGGTCTCCAGGAAGATCATACGTATATTTTACTTACGGAATTCACTGGATGTTCAATATCGTCACTGAACCGAAAGGAGTTCCAGGCGCAATATTAATTCGAAGCATTATACCTACAGAAGGCTTGAACACTATGAAAAGCCGGCGAGGAAAAGCCTCCACAGGACTTACTGATGGCCCAGCCAAGCTCACACAAGCATTAGGAATTAATAAGGATTGGAATAACTACAATTTATGTGATAGCAATTCCAGTTTATACATCGAAGACTTAGGAACGGCAACACCCCAGTCTGTTTCAGCACCTCGAATCGGTTTGGGCAAAACACCTGAGCCTTGGTTTTCGATGCCATGGAATTACAAAATAATCAAGACTCAAGGACTCGGATCCCATCTTTCCATTCGATAAGCGGCATCCCAAAATGCATATTCATATTGGCTACTTCTTATAAATATATCTTTTAACCTGTTTAGGTCTGTTATAGGTAATCCTTCCGACTCTCTATCAATAAACTTACGTAACCAGAAAGCCAGATCAGCGAATTCGTCAGAGTTGTACATTTCTATCCAGCGACAATAAAGCGGCGACTGCTTTGGCAGTCCTTGTGAATAAAGTTTTTTTCCTATTTCTGAGTAACCCCACGAGCAGGGAAGAATCGCTGTTGCAATGTGGATAGCAGATTCCGAATAAGCCACCTCGAGCATATGTCGAGTGTATGCATGTACAGTAGGG
>DBZU01000030.1:62755-64247 GCA_002311285.1 Dehalococcoidia bacterium UBA1152
TTATTAGTTCGTTTTTACTAATGCCAAAATCATCACAGAAACTTACGTGTAGGGACATTTCAACATTTATAGTGTCGTTGAGCAGTTTTGAAAACCACTCCATATCTTCTAGCTTACGGCACTTTGCCACAGCCAAAGCAATAACTTTAGAAAATTCAATTAGGAATAAATAATCCTGTTTCATATAGTACTGAAATATTTCTAATTTTAATTGCCCTGAACCTAGTTCCGTTACAAAGGGATGGCTGTGTTCTTTCATCCAAAGTGTGTTTGCAGAATCGCGCAGGTCTTCCGTAAAACTCATATTGCCTCTTATCTCACTATTTCAACTTGAATTAAAGAGCCGGGAGCTACGCTGTCAAATAACCTTTCGTCTCCATCAATTTTTCCAAATACATTAACAGGACTGGCTGCTCTAATTTCATCATTAATGCTCGCAGGCGTTTTACCAAAAAATATACAGAAGGCTTTCCCCGGAGGCCAATATGCCAGCTCCCCAGATTCAACTACGTCAGAAGCTCCTGTAGCAGTAGCAGCTGCAACATTGATACTGAAATAGATTTCATTCCCCCAAATGTTAGCATTGCCTGAAATGGGCAATTCACCCCACATCTTTTCTGCCATATCTGATGAATCTAAAACCGCCTCCATTGACAGATCTCCAGCAGTTATCTTTATTCGTTTCTCTATCACTAACTCTTTGTGTTCCCTTTCATTTTCAATCTAATTTTGATTAACTAACGGATTATGGCAAACGAGGGATTACATCGTTAATTAGAAGGTCCATCGATCTTTCCCAGACTCCTTGAGGCGACCACTCATGCGCCATCGCAAGCAAAACCCCAAACCCACCCACATCATCATAGATTCCTTGAAGCTTCTCTGTTACATATTCTGGAGAACCAACTATCCAAGTATTATCAAGCATCCATTCAATCGTAATTTCAGAATCAAGCATATCTGTGTCTGGTTTCACCAGATCCAAGAAACCGTATTGTTCAAGCACTGGCCTGAAATATAGATCATAATCTCGTTTTAATGTGCTGGCTTTATCCAAAGCTATATCGCGAGCTTCACCAGTTGTAGGAGCAACTAAAATTTCCCGTGCAATTCTCCAGTCTTTTCTATTTGGGACGATCCCACTTTTCCGTGCTCCTTCTTCAACTGCACTCCAATGACTTTTAAGGGTTACGCTCGGAACGTAATTGATCGACATTGGCATATAGCCACGTTCGCCAGCTAAAACCAACGTGTCACTACGTTTTGATAACCCTGCCATTGCTATTGGGGGATATGGTTTTGACCAAGTCTTTGTATGTACTCGAAACCCATTATTGAGGTCTGGTTCAGGAATATTGAATTTCCAAAACCCTTCGGAAGCATATCTGCCAGGACTTAAGCCGTCCCATATACTTAAAACCATGTCTAGATTATCTCGTGTCAAGGTTCGGTTTTCACCTTTTGTCGGATCAACATCAAAAACCTTAAAATC
>DBZU01000030.1:64302-65206 GCA_002311285.1 Dehalococcoidia bacterium UBA1152
ACCGGAACCCACTCCCCAATAAAATCTACCCTTCGCTAAATTGTCCAGGACGGCTATTCGATGAGCTATATGAAAAGGATTGTGGTTTGGAAGGCAAGTAACCCCAGTTCCTAAAATAATTTGTTTAGTCCTCGCAAGGGCATGTGCTATAAATATTTCTGGTGAACTTATATTCTCCCATTCGGTTGTGTAGTGTTCACCTATCCATGCTTCACAAAATCCAAGTCTGTCCAGTTGTTCAATTTGATACAAATCATGTTCCAGAGTCAAGGACAGGTCCGATCCAGGAGGATGAAGGGGCATTGCAAAATATCCGATTTTCATTTCCAGCTCGCTCCACAATTTTTTGATAAGTTTAATGGACGCGTAATATTAATAACAACTTTATAAGGATTCGACATGATTACAGATGGTAAAAGTAGCCTTAAACAATTTTTAATGCATAATCATAATAGCGTTTTTTCTACCTTTAGAAAGAACGGTTTAGTTCAACTAAGTGTAGTTACCGTAGGCCCTTGGAGAAACGGCATTGCCTTCAGCACTCCTATGAATACTGCAAAAACTGCTAATTTACGTAGAGATCCTAGATGTTCTACTTTAATATCTGCTGACAATTGGTATCCTTTCGTGGTTTTAGAAGGAAAAGCAACGATTATTGATAATACAATTGCCGGCAAAGATGAACTTGTTTCATATCTAAGGGAAGTTTACACAGCAGGAGCTGGGAAACAACATCCAAATTGGAAAGAATTTGACGATGTAATGGCCATCGAAAATCGAGTTGTTATCTATATAGAACCTGACAGATTTTATGGACCATTGATCGAAATCCCGTCTGGCTTTACTGCTAATCTATAGTTTGACCGCCATCTACAACTATATGTGTTCCAGTCATAAAAGATGA
>DBZU01000050.1:0-579 GCA_002311285.1 Dehalococcoidia bacterium UBA1152
AGTCCAACCCCCGCTACCAAAAAACTATTCCTCTATTCGATATACTCCATGAATTTATAGGTGCTCCCGTGGTTTTAACATACAAATGAATGGTTTGGCGTTTTCATAAATTCGCAACTTCAATATTGTACAAAGTGAGTGACAATACTTGCTGCTTGACTACGCTGCTGTGTATAGAAAAAACTTAAAATAACAGCGGACAACGGAAGGGGAAATTGAAGAAAATACTGGTCTCATTTTTAACGCTAATTTTAATTAGCGCTATTGGATGTTCAAGTAGCGCAGAAACAGTTTTGACTGAAGACGGTTCAACGGTTACAAAAAGCGCTGTTAGTGTTTTAATGAATGAATGGGAAGTTAAAGTAGACCCTAACTATAAAATGGGAAAGCATATAAAGCCAGGGCAATTGATCCTGACTCTATCAAATGAAGGGAGCTTGGAGCATAACTTGATTTTGTTAAATAATAATAAACATGAAGAATTGGCTCTCACGGCAGATAGGACTATGGTTGATGAAAGTAAGCTGGATATATTAAGCAGAATGGGAACAATTCAACCTGGTGAAACTGGACAACTGG
>DBZU01000050.1:698-1307 GCA_002311285.1 Dehalococcoidia bacterium UBA1152
ATGCTTTCATTTGCAATACTCCGGGACACTACGAACTGGGAATGGTTCATAAAATTATAGCTAGATAATATTTTTTGACCTTTCTCACAATAAGGCCTCATGCATTCGACTTCCTAAAATGGGAGTCAAATGTTATTTTCGGCCAAACTGACGTTCTAGTTGATAATAAGTGAGATGTACCATTGTGGGTCTTCCATGTGGACAGGTGTGAGGATTATAGATAGTTGTCAACAAATTTATGGTTTCGGTCATTTCTTCGAAACTGAGAGTCATTCCAGCTCTTAATGCACTGTGACAAGCTATAGATGCAGCTAATACTTCTTTTGGATTCCTGGTGCTTGTTTCTCCTATCACCATATCTATAATTTTAATCAAGTATTGTGCTGGGTTTGAACCTTTGAATATGGATGGTACACCGCGCAGCAAGTAAGTACTTCCTCCAAAGTGCTCTAAGAAAAAACCATGGTTTCTTAGATGGTCAAACTTGTTTTCTAGAAACTCTATATGAGAGGGTTTCATCTCCACGGTCACGGGTTCAACCAGGGTTTGCACCAAGAGGGATTGGTTTGCTTTGCTTATGCATAGCTTTTCATAAAGAACACACTCGTG
>DBZU01000050.1:1359-2994 GCA_002311285.1 Dehalococcoidia bacterium UBA1152
GACTTGCCCCAACACCCTTAAGTTGGAGGATAATACCTCACCAGGTTGTTTAATTCGCTCTGATCTCTGTGCTGTTTGCAACAAATAATTCATAGTTATGGCATTTTCGTTAGGTGAATAGGCTTGAACATTCAGTTTCTCTTTTTTTAGATTTAAATGAACCTCGGGAATTGGGGAGGAATTAATTAGTGCTCCACGAACAGCCCGCTGGACTGCTGAAAATATGTGTGATTCGTTACTAAACTTAATTTCTCGTTTAGTTGGATGGACATTTACATCTACATCAGAGAATGGCAGTGTTATGTTAATTATGCATATTGCTCTCCGTCCTTGTTGGAGTAGTCCATGGTAAGAATCATCTAAAGCGACAGATAATGTTCGGCTAGACACCCAACGGCGATTTACGAAAAAGGTAATGTGATTTCTACTAGTTTTGCTTAGAGAAGGAGGACTAATTCTACCCGAAACATGACACATCTCTTTTGGATCTTGCCAGGATAATGGCAGCATTTGTTCTGATAACTTTATGCCATATATGCTTGCGATANNTCAGTACCGGGAGATTTTAATATTTGTTTATCTTCGACTCTTAGCTCAAACTCTATTTCAGGATATGCAAGGGCATACTTGCCTATCAATGTTTTTACTCGTTCATTCTCTGCAACTGGGGATTTTACGAATTTGCGTCGAGCTGGCACGTTATCAAATAGGTCTAATACTGAAACTGAAGTCCCTAATGAATATCCTGCTGGCTCCGAATGAGTGATTCTTCCCCAATCCAATTTTACTAGCCAACCGTGTTCTCTGTTCGATCGTCGGGATACTAGATGCACACGGGAGACAGTGGATATGCTAGGCATGGCCTCGCCACGGAAACCAAGTGTTGAGATACGGTCCAGATCTTCCGCGTTAGTCACCTTACTTGTAGCATGCCTCTCGAAAACAAGTACAATCTCATCAGGGTCAATTCCTTCACCGTTGTCGGATACACGGATTAATTCGATTCCTCCACCTTTCAATTCCACTAATATGGTGGATGCTTTTGCATCTATAGAGTTTTCTATAAGTTCCTTTACTACGGATACGGGCCTCTCCACAATTTCTCCAGCAGCTATTTTCGCAGCCACAGTATCAGGAAGAACACGTATGGTCATTATCAGCTCCTTGTTTTAGTTTCTAATTTGATCTCATTGAGTACGCCAACAAGGGAAATTGCACTCAAGATTGACTTATAAGGAATTGTTGAATTCACATATTGGATTTGGAGGATTAGTTTAATGCGTCCGCCATGGCATTAATACGACCCCCAATTATTAGTTTGTTACCTACCCTAAGAATTGGTCTGCGAATCAACTTGGGTTCTTTAATCATTAAATCCACTAGATCTCCTGATGTTAGTCTGTCCCGGTCGAGGTTCAATGATTTGAATGAGGGGCTTCTCCAAGAGAATATCTCAGAAACAGGAACTAAGGTTGTCAACATTTGTAGTTCTTCAACGGAAAATGGCTCCTTGAAAAAATCACGTTCTACGAAGTTAACTTTACTTTGGGAGAGAAACTCTCTTCCCTTCCGACATCCCTGTCATTTAGGCCACCAATAATAAACGACTTCTTGATGTTTTGTGTTCATGTTAGA
>DBZU01000050.1:3053-3405 GCA_002311285.1 Dehalococcoidia bacterium UBA1152
AGTTTATACTGATTTAACATGCTGATTGACGATATTCGGGTAGAGGCTTTTTCTATTTTGCTTCACATGCTTTATTTTGTAATTCGTACAACTTGTTTATAGCTTCCATTGGAGTCATTTGGGAAATATCCAACCCCAATATTTCATCAACCAGCTGGCAAGAGGGAGAGATCAAAGGCATCTGTTGATTAGTGATAGTCTCTGACAAAGATATGGGTTTGTCATCGTACGAAGATTCCATGTTCTCCAATATTTCCTTGGCCCTATTAATTACTGATTTTGGAAGTCCTGCTATTTGAGCAACTTGTACTCCATAACTTTTATCGGATTTGCCTGCAGCTATTCGGTGGAG
>DBZU01000050.1:3460-6838 GCA_002311285.1 Dehalococcoidia bacterium UBA1152
ACTGTAGTTTTTAACCCTCGGCAGAGTAGAAGCCAATTCAGTTAGTTCATGATAATGAGTCGCAAAGAGTGTTTTACATCCCAACTTTGGGTGATTATGAATGTGTTCAGCTACCGATTGGGCAATAGACAGTCCGTCGAAGGTGCTTGTTCCCCTGCCAATTTCATCTAGGATTACCAAAGATTGTTTGGTAGCTTGATTCAATATCATGGCTGTTTCTACCATTTCCACCATGAAAGTTGATTGCCCAGTGGCGAGGTTGTCTTGTAATCCAACTCGAGTGAATATTCTGTCAACTAAACTGATTGTTGCTGAATCAGCTGGAACGAAACTCCCTATTTGTGCCATAAGTGAAATTAGAGCCACTTGCCTGAGATATGTGGATTTGCCAGACATATTGGGTCCTGTTATGAGAAGAAGTTGAGCATCCTGATTACTTAAATATAAATCGTTGGTTACAAATGCTCCAGAGGGGAGAACGCGCTCTACCATAGGGTGCCTGCCTCCCTTAATTTCTATTACTCCATCCTGCTTTAAGGTTGGTCTTGCGTATCCATATCTTGCTGCTGCTTCTGCTAGTGAAGCGAAAAGATCTATGCCTGCAATTGATTTACTTAAGGCAATCAAGTTCGCGGATTCTAGTTCAATCTTCTGACAAACTTGCATGTATATGCTTTTCTCAAGATCCTTCACCTGTTCCCCAGCGTTCAATATTAGAGTCTCGTATTCTTTGAGGTCTGCGGTTATAAACCGCTCCCCGTTTACTAGGGTTTGCCGGCGAATAAATGTGTCTGGGACCAGGGATAGATTAGATTTACTTACTTCTATGTAGTAGCCGAATATTCTNNCCTACTTTTAATGATTTGATTCCTGTATTTTTTCTTTCTTCAACCTCAAGTTTGGCAATGAAATTACGAGCATCTCTAGCTACATTTCTAACTGTATCCAACTCATCTGAGAATCCTGGCCTGATTACGGTCCCATCTCCAGGCATGCCGGATTCGAATGGGTTAATTCCATCTTCTATTAGGGACGCAATTTCATTCAATGGATGCATATCATCCTTAAGCCACATGATGGCATGTGAGTCATCTTGATGAAATAAGTCCATCAAATTTTTAGTGGCAACGAGACTTTCTTTCAATGCAACCAGGTCTCTAGGGCTGATTTTAAAATGTTTTAGTCTTCCTACGATCCTTTCCATATCGGATACTTTGGATAGATGTTCGCGCGTCTTATGTCTTCTGATAGAGGAATTGAAGAAAAATTGGACTGCCTCTTGCCGTTGGAGTAAAGGAGTCAGATCTAGTAATGGTTGTCCAATCCAGCGTCGAAGTAAACGCACTCCCATAGCAGTTTTGCTAAAATTTAAAATGTTAAATAGAGACAAGCCCTCCGTATGATGACGCCCACTGCTCAGCAGGTCTAGATTACGACAAGTTTGCGGATCAAGAGCCATAAATGTATCTGTGGAATAAGTATTTAGGTTGTCAATTTGACCCAATATGGACGGTTGAGTTGAGGATAGGTATTCCAGGATAGCGCCAGCTGCTCCCGTTGCCAGCGGCATAAGACTGCACCCAAGGGGTTCTAGCGTCAGGATTTCGAAATGTTCCATTAGTAGTTTCTTGGCGGTATTAAACTTGAATGCTTTACTATTCAAAGGTTCAAATGAGGCCAGGAATGTTTTTATGGTATCTATTTCTGTATCCGGAACCAGAACTTCAGCTGGAGAAAGGCGATTAATTTCTTCAGCCAATCTGTGTAAAGGCAACTGCGTTGTTGAGTATTCACCCGTAGTAATATCGATATAAGCAAGGCCTGCTTCTGTATCGCTGATAGTTACTGCTGCTAAGAAGTTGTTTATGCCTTCGTTCAGCATTGAAGACTCGACGATTGTTCCGGGTGTCACTACTCTAACAACATCACGTTCTACCAATCCCTTAGAAGTTGCAGGGTCACTCAATTGTTCACAGATGGCTACCTTGTAACCATGGTTTATTAGTCTACTTAAATATGGTTCCAGGGAATGTGAAGGGACTCCAGCCATAGGGACCTTAATTCCCTTACCCATGGTTCTAGAAGTTAGAACTATGTTTAGTGCTTCAGAAGTGTTCTTGGCGTCATTGTCGAAAGTTTCATAGAAGTCACCTAACCGGAACATCAAAATTGTATCCGGATATCTTTGTTTAATCTTTAAATATTGATGCCTAATGGGTGTCAATATTTTCCTCTTGAGGTGACTGTGTCGCTTTATTCTACCCGAAACGACCTAAGGTGGGAAACGGTAGCCTTGAATGAACTAGATAATAAAGTGTTTTTGTATAACAAATATGCATATAATCGTGAATGAAAATGTATTAAACAGTGCTAACTTTGGTTGACTTTCCTAGAGATACTCACCTATAATCCACAGGAATCACGTTAGGACGTGTTCTGTCGGGTTGTCGATCGTGATTAGGTTCACGTTGTTTGTGGAGAGAAGTAGGTAGGACAGAAGAAGGAATCCTAACTAGCACTATTCTAGTACTTAAAATGAAAATTAGCAGGAGGTATACAGCATGGAGGTAATCTTTTTACTCGTCCTGCCCGCAGCCTTGTGGGCGCAGGCCTGGAACTTTTTGGGCCAATACTCCAATCCTAACGCTATGGGCACCATCGCGACAGCGACGGCAGCTGCCCTAGGTGGAATGGTAATTTTTGGCGGTGGACATGGGGCACTTGATGCCTTGGTCCTAGTTTGGGCCATTTACGCTGCAGGAATAGCAGCGCAAGGTTTAGCGGGACATGACGCAAAAACCCACGGGTTTTATGCCTTGTTTGCTACGGTAGTATCAGTGATTTTCGTGGTTTACTACATGGGGGGCCAAGTCTTGGCATCCAGCAACGCTGGAGCCGTTAGCAGCAACATGGGAATAGCCGTTGCTTTGCTCGCAATAGTAGCCGCGATGAACTTTTTCTACCAAGGCGCAGGTTTCTCTAAGATGCGAAATGCTACCGGTTGGGTACAACTGATAGCAGCATCGGGTGTTGCCCTTCTTGGTGGCCTAACAGTTATAGGTCTGTAAGAAAGAAAATCGATTAACAATTAAGGTAAGAAATTTGGAGACCAACGGCAACCTGGTCAGCAATTTTAGTCCTTGATGTGAGAGGGCCCCTTTTAAAAGGGGCCCTCTACTTTTTTCCCGCTACGATTTGATTGCTTAATGACAGGAATATTAAATCTCCAATAAACTTTTCAATTCATCCTTTGTGAGTTTTGCAACCTTGCCTAATCCTAAGTTGCCTAAAATTAGTTTGTGAATTCGAACTCTTTTTATTGAGATCGCATTCAAACCTGCTGCCATAAACATTAACCGGATTTGTCTCTTTTTGCCC
>DBZU01000036.1:0-673 GCA_002311285.1 Dehalococcoidia bacterium UBA1152
TACAGAAGTTGCCATTCTTCGCTCTTTCATGGAAGACCTCTATCTCATTTTCTCAAGTGAAAACGGTGATGAACAAGGTTCTGTTACACTTCGTGTTTACATCAATCCCCTGATAGGTTGGGCATGGATGGCTTTACCTATCTTTACATTAGGCGTTGGAATCAGCCTAACGTATAGACCAAAAAACCTCTTAGATCGCGAAAACATATTGAGGGAACGTTATATTGCTGCACAAGCCGCAAACTCCTAAAAAAATATCATGTGGAAAATTTTGGGGCTATGTCTAATCTCATTGATCATCGCAACAATCGTTTTTGTGATGATGGGAACATTGACCGCACTTTGGAACAATCCGTATTTTATCCGCATGACACCGGTGACAGGCTGGGATTATGTCATCCTTAGTTTGGAATCCATGCTGATTGGTCTATTTTTCGGAATTCGTAGACCACGCTGTGCCACTAAAAAAGCTGGAATCGGAGGTGTTTTCGGATTTCTTGGTTTCGGATGTTCTATTTGCAATAAACTACTTTTGCTGCTCTTTGGCTCCAGTTTTCTGCTCACTTATTTTGAGCCGATTCGTTATTACGTAGGAGCAGTAGGAATCCTGATATTTACTTTCGCGCTTTATCAGAAAATTACATTACCGTTATTTCAACAAACCGACATAAAA
>DBZU01000036.1:749-4087 GCA_002311285.1 Dehalococcoidia bacterium UBA1152
GAAAAGGAATTAGCAGCTAGCCAATAAAACATATGATCTCCAAATCTCTACTTAGTTAAGGTGACCAAAATGAATGTCGATAAAGCCTCTTCCATCAACAGAATAAAAATAGGATGGAAACTTCGTCATCTGGTAATTCTTATTATTGCAGGCTTAGGCACATATTTGTTTGTAAAATCACGCATCGGATGGTCAGAAATGCATCTATGGAATCGGGCCGTTGGGGATATGGGACTTGTCCTTATTGCTAGTTCTATAGTTTTGGGTCCATTGGCCCGATTATGGAAGATGTTTCGCATTACTCTCCCCTGGCGGCGTGAATGCGGGATATATGGTGTCCTGCTTGCGATCATACACACAGTAATTATCCTTGACAGTTGGATTAAGTGGGACTTGGCACAGATTTTCGGTTATATGTTGCACCCTCAAACGGCCCAATACGTAATGCTACTGCACGGGTTTGGGCTAGCGAACGTGATTGGTATCGTCGCTTTAATGTATGGAATGGTCTTAGCCGTTACTTCTAATGACTGGAGCCAACAGAAACTTAGCGGCTCAGTATGGAAATATTTACAGCAAGGTGTTTATGTTTTATGGATGTTGGTTGTCATTCATACAGGATACTTTCTCTACATACATTTTCAGGACTTTCACAAAGAGGTACCGGATCCTAACTGGGCCCAATTACCATTTGCCGTCCTCGTTGGGATTGTAATCTCTCTTCAGCTCGCCGCTTTTCTTAAAACTTGGAATACTAAACAGAGCTTTCAAAAATAGAAGAATAGATTTCAATCATGAAAAAGATGGATAATTTTTTCAACAAGAGAAGTTCAACCATATCACTTGCAAAGGTACTGGTAGGAGCAGTTACTGGGTTTTCCCTGCTGCTCGTTATCTTCTTTAACTTGTTGATGCCTTTCTCAAGTTCAAATCCTGAAGTAAACACCTCTCTTATTTCCGGAACACATTCGTCCTCCATTCCTTACAATGACGGAGTTGACTGTCATTCAGCTAAAAGTCCTTTAATAGGTCTAAATCAATGGAGCCGTCCATTACAAAAAACCATTACTGTTTCAGTAAAGCAGATCCTCAACTCCGATTACCCTGGCCTAGGCTATAACATTAACAAAAGCCCACCTCATAATAGCCTTGCTCTAACTTCCTCACTTTTTCAACAAAAAATACTTTTGCAGATTTAGCAAATTCTCTGTTGATTTTCATCAGTGGTTGATGTCAATGGAACATGCTTATTAAGGCAGTGTTTAATGAACCGTTTATGAAAACAACAGGCATATGCAATCAGTTCAGTTTTTCAGCAACTCAAAAAAACTAATAAATTTCGCAATAGAGGTTATATGAAAAAGAATCACAATAAAGTCACCCATGAACAAATCCGCATTGCTCTTGAACAGTTTTATTCTCAAGGAGGCCAAATTCAAGTTTTGCCGCCTCAAAATGTGGATTTGCTTTACAGCAAGATTTATGCAGAAATCCTGGCCGAAGTTGAGTCGATTTACGAAGTGACTAATCTTCCCAAGGATTTAGAGTTTTACGCTCAAAAACTCTTTATACATGAAACCCCTGCCTGACTAGTAGGAAACTTTGTAAAGAATCTTTCACGTTTTAGCATCGTGAGGGAATTGAGTAATCTCCTTGTTCGAGCTGTTACTGACAAATTTTGTTCACTGTTACGACTGTTTTAAGCAGTGAAACTACTAATATTCTGTTGGTGATGGCTCTGACTCTCACAAAATAAAGACTTCTAGATCTTCTTTCTTAAACGGCAACAGGATTTGCCTGAACCGTTAATCTAAAAATAATTACTACTCAGGATTCATATGAAAATTAAAACTAAAGAAAACACTAAACTATTAGCCCGATGGAGTATTTTGTTACTCTTTTGGATTATGATTGGAACGTTTGCCCATAGTTCCGAAATAAATGAAACTGCTCTTCAAAACATGATTCGTGACTCTAAAGCAAGAGGGGCAATGGTGGAGCATGTTCGAGAAGCAGTAGTACATATTCGTGTTGAAAAATCTCTTAATGGCTCAGGCAACAACTTACAAAATCCCTCCAGCCAAAATAATCATGGAGCTAAACAGTTTAAAAAACAGGGACTTGGTAGTGGTTCCATAATGAGCAAAGACGGTTATATTTTGACCAATAATCATGTTGTTGGAGACGCAGACCGTATTGTGGTAAGACTGCATGATGGACAGGAATTCGATGCCGAACTGATTGGAGCCGATCCTCCTTCAGACATTGCTGTGATTAAGATTGCAGCGATTGAGCTGCATCCAATTCAAATGGGTAATTCCGATGAAATACAAGTTGGAGAAACAGTGATTGCGATTGGTAATCCTTTTGGATTGACCCAAACCGTCACTCTGGGCATCATCAGTGCCAAAGGACGTTCCAATGTGGGCATCACAGACTATGAAAATTTCATCCAAACAGATGCTGCGATCAATCCCGGAAATAGTGGAGGTCCGCTAATTAATCTTGAAGGTAAACTGGTAGGTGTGAATACCGCCATTTTTTCTAAAAACGGGGGTTACCAGGGAATCGGTTTTTCGGTACCGGTGAATATGGCGCAGATAATTATGCAGGATTTAATAGCAGAAGGAAAAGTTTCCCGTGGCTGGTTAGGTGTTGGTATCCAGGATATTACTGCAGAATTAGCACAGGCATTTGGAGTGGAAAACACAAAGGGTTCATTAATCACCAAAGTGATGCCTTCTTCTCCGGCTGAAACTGCGGGATTGAAAAAAGGTGATATTGTAATTCGTGTGAATCAGCGAAAAGTCAAAAACAGCAGTCAACTCAGAAACTATATCGCTGAGGCAGGTGCATGGGTTGATGTAACATTGGAGGTGATTCGTGAAGGTAAATCGGAAATTATTAAAGTCACTCTCGATGAATTGAAATCCGCCTCAACTACTAAACCACTTAAAACACAATCATCGCTGGTTTTAGGCATACTAGTTCAGGACATGAGTCCGGATGTGATTAAACGCCTCGGATATGATCCCGGTACAGGAGTGGTGATAACTGAAGTCGAATCAGGATCTCCCGCAGATCAGGTAGGACTTCAGGCAGGAATGGTGATTGCGGAAGTCAACCGGCATCCTGTCAGAGACGAAAAGGAGTTTCAGAACGCTTTAAAAAACATAAACACTGATCAAGGAGTTTTGTTGCTGATGGTGGGACCTAAAGGTTCACAATACATCATTATCAAATTAAGATAATAATATAATTTGGACAACGCTGTGACATGCAGCTTTTTCAGCAAGTTGATTGGCTAAAAAAAAACAGGCTATCTGGGATGAGCGTCT